>NZ_CP053069.1:2737887-3042096 GCF_013003965.1 Usitatibacter rugosus
CTGGAAGGAGCCGTATCGCGAATCGCTCGTGCACTGGGGAACGCGCCTGCACGACGAGTTCCTGATGCCGCATTTCGTGGCGCAGGATCTTCGCCACGTGGTCGAGGACCTCAAGCGCAGCGGTTACGCCTTCAAGGAAGACTGGTTCGCGCCCTTCCTCGAGTTCCGCTTCCCGCGCTACGGGACCGTGAGCTACGAAGGCGCGCAGATCGAGCTGCGCCAGGCGATCGAGCCGTGGCACGTGCTGGGCGAGGAAGTGAGCCAGGTCGGCACCTCGCGCTACGTCGATTCGTCGGTCGAGCGGATGCAGGTGAAGGCGACGGGCTTCAACGAGTCGCGCTACCTCGTCACCTGCAACGGCCGCGCGCTGCCGATGACGCCGACCGGCAAGCCGGGCGAGGCCGTGGCCGGCGTTCGCTACAAGGCGTGGGCACCGCCCTCGGCGCTGCATCCGACCATCGGCGTGGACGTGCCGCTCGTGTTCGATCTCGTCGACACGTGGAACGGCCGCTCCGTCGGCGGCTGCACGTACCACGTGGCGCATCCTGGCGGACGCAACTACGACACCTATCCGGTGAACGCGCTCGAAGCCGAGGCCCGCCGCGTCGCCCGCTTCCAGGCCATGGGGCACACGCCGGGCGCGATGGACGTGAAGCGCGAGGAGCGCAATCCGCGCTTCCCGCTCACGCTGGACTTGCGTTACCGCGCTTGAAGCCCCGACTCGCGGCGCCACCCGGATCGTGCGACACGCACATCCACATCTTCGACGATCGCTACAAGACCGTGCCGACGGCCGTCTACCAGCCGCCGCACCGGCCGACGTCCGCGTACCTGGAGATGCGGGACGAGTTGGGGCTCGAGCGCGTCGTGGTCGTGCAGACCAGCGTCTACGGTTTCGACAACAGTTGCATGCTGGAGGCGATGGGTACGATCGGCCCGGGCGCGCGCGGCGTCGTGGTGGTGCCGCCGGACGTGAGTGACGCCGAGCTCGAACGCCTCACGGGCGCCGGCGTGCGGGGCGTGCGCTTCTTCATGCTCTCGGGCGGCGTCCTGCCTTGGGAAGCGCTCGAGCCGCTGGCCCATCGCATCCGGCCGTTCGGCTGGCACATCGACCTGCAGTTGGATGGCCGCGACCTGCCGCAGTACGAGGCGCGCCTCGCAGCACTTCCCGTGGAGGTCGTGATCGACCACAACGGCAAGTTCCTCGAGCCCGTTGCTCCCACGCATCCCGCCTTTCGCACGCTGCTGCGCCTGCTGGAAAGCGGCCGGTTCTACGTGAAGCTCTCGGCGCCCTACGAGACTTCGAAGGTGGGTCCGCCGGGCTACGAAGACGTGAGCGTCCTTGCGCGGGCCTTGGCCGCATCCCATCCGGACCGCTGCGTGTGGGCGAGCAACTGGCCGCATCCCAATCGGCCCGAAAATCCTTCGAGCGCGGCGATGCTGGACCTGCTGCTGGATTGGGCCGGCGACGACGTCACGCGCCGGAAGATCCTCGTGGACAATCCCGCGCGCGTCTACGGCTACCCGCCAGCCTAGACCACGATCTCGAAGGTTCCGCGCAGGCCCGTGCCGGCGTTCTCGAGGCGCATCGTCACCAGCTCCGCTTTCTTGCCCAGGTTCCTGAAAAGGAAGTCCTGCTCGTTGCCCGCACCGCCCTCGATGAACATCTGCGACACGAGCGCCGTGCGGGAGCCGTCGCGCACGAGGAAGTGGATGTGCGGCGAGCGGCCCGAGTACGGCACGGGCTTGATGGTGCGGAAGGCGTAGCGGCCCTCCTCGTCCGTGGACACCGCGCCGTAGCCCTGGAAATCCGGATCGCCCGCGGGCTGCATGTCGCCGACGTGGTGGTAGAGGCCGAGGTTGTCGCACTGCCACACCTCGAGCTTCGCGCGCGCCATCGGCTTGCCCGTGCGATCGACGATGCGGCCCGTGACATCGAGCACCGTGCCCTGTGCAACGGCCGATCGTCCCATCACGCGCGTCAAGTCGCCATCGATGTCCTGCGGGAACGCGCGCGGGTAGAACGGACCCTCGGTCATGCGCGGCGTGGGCACGCGATCGGCCGGAAGAGCCGGCGTGGACGGGAGCAGGAGCGAGGCGCCGAGGAGCGCCAGCGTGCGGCGGCGGCGGGTATCGACAGTCATGAAAACCACGATACGCCGATCCGCGGCTTGCAGCGCGTCCGGATGTCCTTGCCGAGCGTCCGTCGCCATCCAGCGACGACGAAAAGGCAGAATATTCGGCACATCTGCAAACCCCCTCCGGCGTATCTTCCGTGTCCCAACGACATGCAGGAGATACAAAATGATCAAGACCATCGCCTCGTTCGCCATCGGCATCCTCGTCGGCGCCGCCTACGCTTCGCATTCGCCCGCCACGGTCGCACAGGCCCCGGCCGCCGTGACGCTGCCCTTCAGCGACATGCACGCGTCGATCGCGCATCCCGCCACGCTCGAGACACCCGCACCGACGTTCTAACGCGGCACGCGCGTTCGATCGCTCCAGTAGCGCGGTTCGGGAGCGATCGATTCCACCCGCGCGGCGTCGCCGGCGGGCAGCACGATACGGATCGCTCCCTCGAGATCCGTGCGCCGCAAGCGAAGCCGACGCTGCACGTAGCGCTGCGCCACGGCCTCGTTCGGATGGCCGAAGCGGTTGCGGTAGCCGAGCGAGACCACGGCGATCGATGGCGCCACCGCATCGAGGAAGCGTTCGGTCGATGACGTTCTCGACCCGTGATGCGGGACGAGGAGCACGTCGGACCTCAACGCCGAAGTCCCCCGCGTGAGGAGCTCCGCTTCGCTGCGCGCCTCCACATCCCCCGTGAGCAGCATCGAGGCGCCGCCCGAGGCGACTCGCACCACGCACGAGCGATCGTTCTCCTTCCGGCGCGGCTCGTCGTAGCTCGAATCCGCCGGGTGCATCACCTCGAAGGTGACGCCGTCCCACGTCCAGCGCTGGCCCACGCGGCACATGCGCGAGACGTCGACCATTTCGTGAAGAGGATCGTCCGCGGCGAGCGGTGAGAGCAGCCATTCGGGCGAGCGCAGCGCGGCCACGGACTGCGCGCCACCGGAATGATCGTCGTCGGCGTGCGAGACCACCAGGCCGTCGATGTGGCGCAGGCCCTCCCCACGCAGGAAGGGGACGACGATGCGGTTGCCCGAATCCGACTCGCTGTTCCACGCCGGCCCCGTGTCGTACACGAGCGAACGCGAAGCCGTACGCACGACGACGGCGAGGCCCTGCCCGACATCCAGCACGTCGATCCACGCTTCGCCCGGCGCGGGATGCGGCGGGAGGATGACCATCACCGGCGCGATCCAAACGAGCGCGAACGGGCGCAACGGAAAGCCGCGCGGTGCGAGCAGCCAGGCGCAGCCCACGAGCGCGCATGCCACCGTCCAAGCCGCGGGCTCGTGACTTTCGAACACGCCGCCGGGCAACTCGGCCAGCCACTCCAGCGGCACCATGAGCCACGCCATGAGCTGGTGCGCGGCGTCGAGCAACGAATCCAACCCGAGGAACGCGCCGGCCAGCGTGAGCGGCACGACGACGAGGCTCACCAGCGGAATCGCGATCGCGTTGGCGAGCGGCGAGACGAGCGAGACCTCCTGGAAGAGGGCCAGCAGCATCGGCGCCATCACCACCGTGACCGCGAGCTGCTCCATCGCGGCTGCCCGCACCTTGCCGAGCGCGCCGGTGCGAAGCGAGACGCAGTAGAAGATGCCGGCCACCGCGCCGAACGAAAGCCAAAAGCCCGAGGCGAGGACAGCCCACGGGTCCGTGCCCACGACGGAGAGCGCCGCGATGGCCAGCACGCGCGAGGGCGAGCCGTGCCGGTCGGCCAGCACGCAGGCCGCGAGCGCAGTGAGCATCAGCACGGTGCGTTGCGCCGGCACGGCGAATCCGGTGAGCAGCGCGTACGCGAGCGCGGCGAGAGCGCCCACGAGGGCCGCGACCTTGATTGCCGGCCATCGCAGGGCCAGCCACGGCACGCGCACCCACGCGAAGTAAGCGAGCGCGGCGGCGAGCCCGGCCAGCATGGTGATGTGCAGCCCCGAGATGCTCATGAGGTGACCGACACCCGTGCGCCAGAAGACTTGCCAGTCGTCCGCGGCGATGGCGTCCTGGTCGCCGATCGCAAGCGCGATCAGCACGCCACGGAAACGGTCCTCGCCCAGGTGCGACGCCATGGACTCCCGGATCTCGCCGCGCCAGCGATGCAGCGTGTACGGCCAACCCTCGACACGGGCTTCGAGGAGCACGGGCGCGGGCTTCGAGCGCAGGTAACCCGTTGCCCTCAAGCCGCGCTCGAGCGCCCACGGCTCGAAGTCGAAGCCATGGCGATTGGCGAGGCCGCGCGGGCGCTTCAGGCGCACGGTGGCGCGCCATCGCTGGCCCGCGACGACCGGCAGGGACGGCGCCGCATCGCCGCGCGACACGTAGCTCATGAGCGAGATGCGCTGCGGAACGACCGCCCCGGGTGTCTCGACCGACTGCACGTCGAAGGCGAAACGCGTGCCGCGTTCGTTCACCTGCGGGAGGCTCGCCACCACGCCCACGACCGCGATGTCCCTCCCCTCCCACTCCGGCGGCAGCGCATCGGCGAGCCGCACCTGCGCGCGCCAGGACGCGAGGCCGATGCCCACGCACAGCCCTGCGGCGGCATAGGCGATGACACGCCACTGGCGCGCTCGCTCGGGAACCATCGCAGCGGCGAGCCACGCCGCGACGCCGAGCCACGCCACGCTCGCCTCCGGAAGCACGGGCTGTTGCTGCAACCAGCACGTACCGAGGACGAACGCGAGCACGAAGAACCGCACGGTAGAATGCCTAACGCATCACCCGCCCACGCGACGACATGTTCCGAAGCAAGCTTCGCAAGTGGCTCCCCGATCCCGACTCCATCCGCGACAGCAAGTGGCTGCGGTGGTGCGCGCCGATCCTCGGCCATCCCCGCCTGTGGCACCTGAACCGCCGCGGCGTGGCGCTCGGCGTCGCGATCGGCATGGTGACGGGCATGATTCCCGGACCGATCCAGATGCTCGTCGCCGGGATCATCGCCGTGCCGCTGCGCGCCAACATCCCGGCCGCGATGTTCGCCACGCTCTATACCAACCCGTTCACCTTCGTGCCGCTCTATTTGCTGGCGTACAACATCGGCGGCCTCGTCACGGGCGAGCACTCGGCGATGGCGACGCTGCCCCGCGACTTCGAGTGGTCGTGGGCCAGCATGCATCGCTACATCCCGGAGGTGCTCCGCTGGATCGCCTCGCTGGGCGACACGCTGCTGATCGGCCTTGCGATCCAGCTCACGCTCAGCGCGATCCTCGGCTACGTGGTGACGCTCGTCGTCTGGCGCTGCGCTGTGAGTTGGGCCTGGCGCCGCCGCTCCCGGCTGCGCGCGGAACGGGCCGCGACATGACGCCCGAATACTGGATCGAGGCCAAGGCCGCGCTCGCGAAGCGCGACGCGAAGCTGCGCAAGATCATCCGCAAGCACGGCGATGCGGCACTCGCCACGCGCGGCGATCCCTTCCAGACCCTCGCGCGCTCCATCGTCGGCCAGCAGATCTCGGTGAAAGCCGCCCAGTCGATCTGGGATCGTTTCCACACCGCCGCGGGGGGCATGAAGCCCAAGCTGGTGTTGGCTCTCGAGGAGCCGCGGCTGCGCGAATGCGGGCTCTCGCGTGCCAAGGCCTCCTACCTGCGCGACCTGGCGCTGCACTTCGACTCGGGCCAGGTGAAGCCGAAGCGCTGGCCGAAGATGGACGACGAAGCCATCATCGAGGAGCTGGTGCAGGTGCGCGGCATCGGCCGCTGGAGCGCGGAGATGTTCCTGATCTTCCATTTGCTCAGGCCCGACGTGCTGCCGGTCGCCGACCTCGGATTGCAGCGCGCGATGGAGCTGCACTACAACGGCGGCGAGCTCCTCACGCGCGACGAGATGCGCGCGATCGGCGAGGCGTGGAAGCCGTGGAGCTCGGTAGCGACGTGGTACCTTTGGCGCTCTCTCGACCCGGTTCCCGTCGAGTACTGAATTTTGTAAGGAGTGTCATCGCCATGTCCTCGCGCCTCCTCGCTGGCCTCGCACTCGCCGCGGTCACCGTCCTCGCCGGTTGCTTCGAGTCCACCAAGCCGCTCTCCGAGCCCGGCACCGTGCCGTACGACACCGCGGTCCTCGGCTCCTGGAATTGCGTGCCCGACCCGCCGCTGCGGCCCCAGGACAAGGCGGCGCTCACCCTGCGCAACGTCGACCAGTACACCTACGACGCGAACTGGGTGGATGACGGCAAGACCTCGCGCTACCGCGCCTACGGCACGAAGATCGACGGCAACGTCGTGATCAACGTGCTCGAGGTCGCGCCCGGTGCCAAGTGGTTCTTCCTGCGATACAAGCGCGAAGGCACGAAGCTCCGCCTCAGCGTGGCGCAGTCGACCGAGATCAAGGGCGGCTACGAGGCTCGGAAGATGGACGACGTGCGCGCGCGTGCCGGGAGCGACGACCTCTTCAAGACGTTCGCGCTCTGCACGAGGGGCAAGTGAGCAGCCCGTTCACCCCGCCCAAGGCGAACCTCGAAACCCTTCCGTCCGGCGTGGGCCCGGCGCCCGAGCTGTGGAACCCGGATGCCGCGGGCGCGTGGAGCATCGTCCTCTCGCCGATCTTCGGTTCCGTGCTGGTGATGAAGAACTACCAGGCGCTCGGCGAGGCTGACCTGGCGCGGACCGCCCGCAACTGGATGTACGGCAGCATCTTCATGCTGTTCGTCACGGCGTTCGTGGGCGGTGCCGCGGGACTGGTGTGGATCGTGATCTGGTACATGATGTTCCAGCGCAAGCAGACGCACTACATCCGCGAGCGCTGGGGCAAGGACTACCCGAAGCGCGGCTGGCTGGTACCGCTGCTGATCGGGTTCGGCGCCCTGGTGGCCGCCTGGGTGGCGATCATCGCGGGGCTGGGCCTCGCGGCGCGCTAGGCACCGAAGTCAGACCAATCGACCGTCGGCAATGCGTAGCGTGCGGTCCATGCGCGCGGCGAGCGACGGATCGTGCGTCACCATCACGAACGCGGAGCCGTGGCGCTTGTTCAGCGCCAGCACCAGCTCGAACACCTTCGACGCATTCTCCCGGTCCAGGTTGCCCGTGGGCTCGTCGGCCAGCACGCAGGCCGGCTCGGTGACGAGCGCGCGAGCGACAGCGACGCGCTGGCGCTCACCGCCCGAGAGCTCGCCCGGCCGATGCTCGACGCGGTGCGAGAGCCCCACCTCGGCCAGCATCGCCCGCGCTCGTGCATGCGCTTCGGCAACCGGCATGCGGCGGATCGACAGCGGCATGGCGACGTTCTCCAGCGCGGAGAACTCGGGCAGCAGATGATGGAACTGGTAGACGAAGCCGAGGTGCTTGTTGCGAAGCGCGCCTTGCTCCGTGGGACCGAGCTTCGCGAAGTCCTGGCCCAGCAGCGAGATCACGCCCGAATCGGCGCGATCGAGCCCGCCCAGCAGATGGAGCAGCGTGCTCTTGCCCGAGCCCGAGGCGCCGACGATCGCGACGGATTCGCCGCGCTTCACCTCGAAGTCGATGCAGTGGAGCACCGGCACGGCGACATCGCCCAGGCCGTAGCTTTTCTTGAGACCTCTGCAGGAAAGCGCGACCTGCGTATCCACGGCGGGGCTACTCATAGCGCAACGCCTCGGCCGGATTCACGCGCGAGGCCCGCCAGCTCGGATAGAGCGTCGCGATGAAGGAGAGCACGAGCGAGATCACGGTGACGTAGATCACGTCGCCCCAGTGGACGTCCGAGGGCAGCTCGCTGATGTAGTAGACCTCCTTCGAGAGGATCTGGAACCCGAAGGCGCGCTCGATGGCCGGCACCAGCCAGTCGATGTTGAACGCGAGGAAGAGCCCCAGCAGCACGCCGATCAGGGTGCCCACGAGTCCGATCACCGCGCCCTGCACCACGAAGATCTTCATGATGCTGGCGGGCGACGCGCCCAGAGTCCTCAGGATGGCGATGTCCGGGTGCTTCTCCGTCACCACCATCACCAGCGTGGACACGACGTTGATCGCGGCCACGAGGATGATGAGCGTGAGGATGATGAACATCATCCGCTTCTCGATCTGGATGGCGCGGAAGTAGTTCACGTTCTGCTGCGTCCAGTCGCTGATGTACGCCTCGGTACGCATGGAGCGCGCCAGGTCGCGCGCGACGCGCGGGGCCTCGTAGATGTCGCGGGTCTTCAGCCGGACGCCGCTCACGGCGCCGTCCATGCGGTAGAGGATCTGCGTGTCCTCCATGCGCGCCATGGCGAGGCCCGAGTCGAACTCGTTGTGGTCCACCTTGAAGATGCCGACCACCTTGAACTGCTTGAGCCTCGGCACGAGGCCCGCCGGCGTGACCTGCCCTTGCGGAGCAATCAGCGTAACGCGGTCGCCCACCGAGACGCGCAGCCCCTGGGCAAGGTTCACGCCGAGGGCGATGCCGAACTCGCCGGGCTTGAGGTCCGCGAGGCTGCCCGAGACCATGTGCTTGCCGATGTCGGCCACCTGCTCCTCGAGCTCCGGGACGATGCCGCGGACGAAGACGCCGCGCACGCCCGCGCCCGTGGAGAGCAGGCCCTGGCCCACGACGAAGGGCGCCGCTCCGACCACGGCGGGGTTCTTCTTCGCGTCCTCGGCAATGCTTTCCCAGCCGGTGAGGCCCTTGTCGAGGCCGGTGATCTGGATGTGGGCCGCCACGCCGAGGATGCGCGCGCGGATCTCCTTCTCGAAGCCGTTCATCACCGACATCACGGTGATCAGCGCGGCGATGCCGAGCGAGATCCCCAGGATGGAGATGAACGAGATGAAGGAGATGAAGTTGTTGCGGCGCTTCGCCCGCGTATAGCGAAGGCCGACAAAGAGTTCGAAGGGCTGCAAAGGGAAAAACCCGGGTCAGAGTGAGGTTTCGTGCCGGATTATCGCCGATAATCCGCGGTGGAAACCTCACTCTGACCCGGGTTTTTCGCTTTGCCTCTCACGCTTCTCGTTCCCTCCCTGCTGCCTCCCGCCGACGCGCCTGCGACGATGCGAGAAGCGCGCCTGCCCGCGCTCGAGAAATGGCTTGCGCGCGCCGACCTCTCGCGCGTGCCCGGCCGGGGCGCCTATGCGTGGCTCGCGGAGGCGTCCGCCCTGCCCAGCCCCCCGCCCTACGCCGCCGTAGCACTCGCGGGCGAGGCCGAGCCGCGCGAAGGCCCCTGGATGCGGGCCGACCCCGTGCACCTGCGCATCAACCGGGACCTGGTCTCGCTGTACGACGCCTCGACGCTCGACCTTTCGACCGGCGAGGCCGAGGTGCTGGCCGCCGCCCTGCAGGCGCTCTTCAAGGACGACGACCTGGAGTTCGTCGTGCCCGCGCCGGAGCGCTGGTACGTTCGCATCCCCGGGGACATGCCCGTCACCACGCCGCTCGACCAGGCGGTGGGCCGTGACATCTTCGGCCTGCTGCCCAACGGCGGCAGCTTGAACTGGCGCTCGTTCATGACCGAGGCGCAGATGGTGCTCTCGAACCACGACGTGAACGCGCGCCGCGAGGTGGCCGGGCAGCCCGCGGTCAACAGCGTCTGGTTCTGGGGCGAAGGCACCTGCCCGCCGAACGTCGTCCTCCCGTTCGACCGCGTCGTTGCCGGCGAGCCGTTCGCCCGAGGGCTGGCCCGATTGGGAGGCGTGCCGGCGGTGAATGTGCCCGGCACGCTCGCGGAGCTCCCGCCGACACCGAAGGACAAGGACACACTCGTCGTGCTGGACGACCTCGTCCGCCCGTTCCGGCGCGGCGATCCCGAGGCGTGGCTCGCGATCGCGCGATCGCTCGACGAGCGCTGGTTCGCCTCCCTCGGCGACGTGGCCCGCCAATCGGGCGGCCTGCGACTGATCCTCCCCGGCGAGAAGGACACCGTCGTCGCCACCCTCGCGCCTTCCACGCGCTGGCGCATGCTGCGCACCCGCAAGTCCGTCTCGCACCATGCCTGAGATCCTGCATCGCCCGGTCGATGCGGAGAGCGTGGCGCGCCTGGTCGCGACCGGATGCGATCCGCGCCTGGCCCGCCTCTATGCCGCGCGCGGCGTGGCCGATCCCGGAGAGCTCTCCACCACGTTCGCCTCGCTCGTCTCACCCGACCGGCTCCTGAACGCCGATCACGCGGCCCGCCTGCTCGCCGACGCGATCGAGCGCCGCGAGCACTTGGTCATCGTCGCTGACTACGACGCGGATGGCGCCACGGCCTGCGCGGTGGGATTGCGGGCGCTGCGATCGATGGGCGCGATCGTCGATTCCTTCGTGCCCAACCGCTTCGAGCACGGCTACGGGCTCACACCGGAGATCGTGAAAGAGGCAGCGGCACTGAAGCCCTCACTGCTGATCACCGTGGACAACGGCATCGCCGCCGTCGCGGGCGTGGACGCGGCCAACGCCCTGGGCATGCGCGTGCTCGTGACGGACCATCACCTGCCCGGCTCGGAGCTGCCACGGGCCGAGTGCATCGTGAATCCGAATCAAGCGGGCTGCACGTTTCCCAGCAAGCATCTCGCCGGCGTGGGCGTGATCTTCTACGTGATGCTCGCGTTGCGCGGCGAGCTGCGTCGGCGCGGCGCCTTCGCGGGCAAGCCAGAGCCGCAGCTCGCGGAGCTGCTCGATCTCGTGGCGCTCGGAACCGTGGCCGACGTCGTGCGGTTGGACACCAACAACCGCATCCTCGTGACGCAGGGCCTCGCGCGCATCCGGGGCGGCAAGGCTTCGCCGGGCGTGCGCGCGCTGTTCGAGGCGGCGGGACGGATGCCGCGGCGCGCGACGGTTTATGACCTCGCGTTCGTCGTAGGACCGCGCCTCAATGCCGCCGGCCGCCTGGACGACATGTCGCTCGGCATCGAGTGCCTGTCCACGGACAACGAGGAACGCGCCGCCGAACTCGCCGCAAATCTCGACAAGCTGAACCGCGAGCGACGCGAGATCGAAGTGGACATGGTCGAATCGGCGCTGAAGCTCCTGGAAAGCGTGGATCCCGGCGAGGGCTACTCGTTGAGCGTCCACCGCCCCGACTGGCACGGCGGAGTCGTCGGCATCCTCGCCTCGCGGCTGAAGGACCGCTTCCATCGCCCGGTGTTCGCGTTCGCGCAGGATGGCGCCGCCTTCCTCAAGGGATCCGGCCGCTCCATCCACGGCCTGCACCTTCGCGACGCGCTGGATCTCGTCGACAAGCGCAACCCCGGACTGCTCGAGCGCTTCGGAGGCCATGCCGCCGCGGCGGGCGTCACGATTCCCGCCGGCCGGCTCGCCGACTTCGCCGCCGCCTTCGAGGCCGTCGCGCGCGAAGCGCTCACGGCCGCGGACCTCGAGCGCCGCATCGACGTCGACGGAGAGCTCACGGCCCAGGATATGGGGGGAGACTTCGCGCGCCTGCTGCGCGACGCCGTGTGGGGCCAGGGCTTTCCGGAACCGCGCTTCGTGGGGACGTTCGAGGTCGCCTCGCAGCGGGTCGTGGGCGAGCGCCACGTGAAGCTCGCCTTGAAGCGCGGAGGCCGCGGATACCCGGCCATGCGCTTCGGCTCGGCCGACCCGCTGCCGGCTTCAGTGGTCGCGGTCTACCGGCTGGACCTCAACGAGTACCTCGGCGAGGAATCGCTCCAGCTCACCATCGAGCACTGGGAGAGCGCGACGCCCTCCTAGCGGATGAAGCGGCCGTCCTTGCCGATCATGGTGATCTCGACGAACGTCGAACCCGTGCGGTTGGCGCCGCCGTAGCGCAACGGGAAGCCGCCGTAGTTCGTGTCCATGTTCTCGAAGGCGGTGACCAGGCTCTCGCGAGTCGGGTTGTTGCCGGCCTTCTTCAGCGCATCGACCATGATGCGTGCCGAGAGCCAGCCCTCGATCGCGGCATACGACGGGGCGATCTTGGCTTCGCGCGAGAACTGCAGGAAGTCGCGCGACGCGCCCTCGCGGGCCTCGAACGGATACGGCATGACCTGCGTGACCATCACGCCCTTCGAGTACTCGCCCAGCTCCTTCACGTAGGCCGACGACGAGGTGTTGGACAGGGAGACGAACTGCGTATTCGAGCGGGCGGAGCGCAGCTTCTGCACGATGGTCGCGCAGATCTTCGGGATGCAGAAGCCGAGCGTCATCGCGGGTGCGGCCTTCACGATGGTGTTCACGGCTTCGTCCACGTCGGTGGCGCCGCGCGGGATGGACACGATGGCCTTCGGCTGGATGTTGTTCTTCTCGAACGCCGCCTTGGCGCCGCCCAGCGCGTCCTTGCCGAAGCCGTCGTCGGTATAGACCACGGCCACGTTGTTCGCGCCCTGGGCCACGAGCTGCGAGACGACGGTGGCGACTTCCACTTGAACGGGGGCGCGGAGGTTGAACAGGTAGCGATTGGGCGGCTCGTGCATCTGCTTCGAGCTGCCGACACCGGCGAACATCGGGACTTTCTTCTCGGCGATGATGGGCATCACGGCCTCGGCGTTGGCCGTGCCGCGGAAGAGGAAGAGCGCGAGGACGTTCCGCTCGTCGATGAGCTTCTTCGCGTTCTCGACCGAGCGCTTGGTGTCGAAACCGTCGTCGAGCGATTCGAGCTCGATCTTGCGGCCGTTCACCCCGCCCTTGGCGTTCACCATGGCGAAGTAGGCCCGCGCGGCGTTGGCGGTTTCCTTGACGGGGCCCGACTGGGGGCCGCTGTAGTCGGCGGTCTGGCCGAGGCGGATGACCGCTTCGGGCTTCTGGGCCTGCGCGATGCCGGCCGCGAGGAGCGCCGTGCACAGCAGGGAATTCACGATCTTCATGGTCTTTGCCTCCTGATGGTGCGGGTGTTGCGGACAGGTCTTGCCGCCTGTGCCGGGTTGGCCGCGCACGCATCATCGGACGCATGGGCATGACAGGGCTGTGAAAGCCCGCACATTATGGGGCCACGGCAGGTTGCACCTGAAATTGTCCCCACCCCTTCCTTTATAATTGCGGGATGGAATCCGACCAGCTGAACCAGATCGAGAACACCCTCCACGACCTTGCCGCCCGTTCGGCCGAGCTCCGGAGGTATCTTTGACTACGACGGGAAGAAGTCGCGCCTCCAGGAAGTCGGCAAGGCGCTAGAGGACCCCGGTGTCTGGAACGACACCAAGCGGGCGCAGGACCTCGGCAAGGAGCGCAGCGCGCTCGAAGCCACCGTCACCACCATCGAGAAGATCGAGTCCAGCCTCGCGGACTCCGGGGAGCTCTTTGCCCTCGCCAAGGCCGAAGGCGACGACAGCACCCTGGTCTCCGTGCGAGATGACGTCCACGGCACCCGCGGGCTCGTCGAGGGCCTCGAGTTCCAGCGGATGTTCTCCCATCCCATGGACCCGAACCCGTGCTTCATGGACATCAACGCCGGCCAGGGCGGCACGGAGGCCCAGGACTGGACCTCCATGCTGCTGCGCATGTACCTCAAGTACTGCGACAAGAAGGGCTTCAAGGCCGAGGTGCTGGAGGAAAGCGACGGGGAAGTCGCGGGCCTGAAGAGCGCCTCCCTCAAGATCACCGGCCCCTACGCCTACGGGTACCTGCGCACGGAGACCGGCATTCATCGGCTGGTCCGCAAGAGCCCGTTCGACTCCAACGCCCGGCGCCACACGTCCTTCGCGGCCGTATTCGTCTACCCCGAGGTGGACGATTCGATCGAAATCGAGATCAACCCGGCGGATCTGCGCATCGATACCTACCGCGCGTCCGGGGCGGGTGGCCAGCACGTGAACAAGACGGATTCGGCCGTGCGCATCACGCACCTTCCCACCAACACAGTGGTCTCGTCGCAGAACGACCGCTCGCAGCACAGGAACCGCGCCGAGGCGATGGCGATGCTGAAGGCGAAGCTCTACGAGCTGGAGCTGCGCAAGCAAAACGAAGCCAAGCAGAAGATGGAAGACGCCAAGACCGACATCGGCTGGGGCCACCAGATTCGCTCGTATGTCCTGGATCAATCGCGCATCAAGGACCTCCGCACCAACCACGAGGTGGGCAACACCCAGGCCGTGCTGGACGGCGACCTCGACGATTTCATCAGCGCCAGTTTGAAGCAGGGTGTGTAAAAAGGCGTACTGACGCGCGTAATACGTAGGCCGATTTTTAAGGGAAGGATGGGAAGGAAAAGCGAAGGAAGGGAAGGAAATCGTTGAAAGTGAGTGGAGTGCCATCGTGCCGACTTCACGCGACGCAAGACAACGTCACTTTCAGAGCCTTCCTTCCCTTCCTTCGTTTTTCCTTCCCTTCCTTCCTGTCCAAAACAAACGTTTCCATTCTCAGGGACGCTTCACATGACGCTGACTCACCGCCTTCTCGCACTTGCCTTCGCAGTTGCTGCCGGAACCGTCTGCGCCCAACCCGTCGAGCCCGTGCTCTCGCAGGTGAAGGCCCACAAGCAGCCGTTCCTCGACACGCTGAAGGACCTCACGTCCATCGAGTCCGGCAGCCGCGACATCGAGGGCCTGGACAAGCTCGCCGCGCTGATCGAATCGCGCCTGAAGGCGATGGGCGCCGATTCCGTGGAGGTAATCGCTCCGGCGAACATCTACCGCATGGAGGACACGCCCGAGCAGATCGGAAAGGCGGTGCGCGCCACGTTCAAGGGCAAGGGCACGAAGAAGCTGCTGATGATCGCGCACATGGACACGGTCTACTCGAAGGGCATGGGCGAGAAGCAGCCCTTCCGCATCGAAGGCGACAAGGCCTACGGCCTGGGCATCGCCGACGACAAGCAGGGCATCGCGCTGATCCTGCACGCGGTGAAGATCGTCCGCGATCTCAAGGCCGACGACTACGGCACGCTCACCGTGCTCATCAACGGCGACGAAGAGATCAGCTCACCCGGCCATCGGACTTTGATCACGAAAATGGGCGCCGAGCACGACGCGACGATGTCCTTCGAAGGCGGCGGCGGCGCCACGCTGGACCAGGTTCGCCTCGCGACGGCGGGAATCGCCGGCGTGACGCTCAAGATCAAGGGCCGCGCCTCGCATGCGGGCTCAGCGCCGGAACGCGGCATCAATGCGCTGACCGAGCTCGCACACCAGATCCTGCAGATGAAGGACTTCAGCGATCCGGCCACGGGCCTCAAGATGAACTGGACGGTCGCCAAGTCGGGGCTCAACCGCAACGTGATCCCGGCCGAAGCCGAGGCGATGGCCGATATCCGCGTGCTGAAAGTCTCGGACTTCAAGGGCATCGAGGAGAAGATCCGCGAGAAGGCGAAGAACACGATCGTCCCCGGCGTGAAGGTGGAGGTCGTGTTCGACCAGCGCCGCCCGCCGCTCGAAGCCCCGCCGGCCTCGATCGCCTTCGCGAACCACGCGCAGGCGGTCTACAAGGAGCTCGGCATGAACCTCAACGTTGCCACGGTCAGCACCGGCGGCGGTACCGACGCGGCTTTCGCCGCGCTCGAAACCAAGTCGCCCGTGGTCGAGGGCTTCGGCCTGCGCGGCTTTGGCGCCCATTCGAACGACGCCGAGTACATCTTCATCGACGCCATCGAGCCGCGGCTGTACCTGGCGGTGCGCATGATCATGGATTTCTCCCGCGGGAAGGTTGCCGCGCAGTGATCTTGTCAGCGGCATCGGTTGTGAAGCGTTTCCCGGAAAGGGCAGGTTCGCCCTTGGGAGCGCTGCATATGGAAAAGCGAGGATGGGGAGGAAAGGCGAAGGAAGGGGAGGAAAACCTTCTGGAGCTTTCAGGGCAAATCATCGGAAGTGCCCTGCGCGTCCATTCCGCATTGGGTCCTGGCCTGTTGGAGGCTGCGTACGAGGCTTGCTTGTGCAGGGCGCTTTCAGTCGACGGCTTGGCATTCACCAAGCAGCAGGAAGTCGCCATGCATTACGAGGGCCTGAACCTCGAATGTGGTTTTCGTCTCGACCTACTCGTAGAGGATCGGATCGTTGTTGAAATCAAGGCAGTACCGCAGATCCTTTCCCTCCATCTCGCTCAGCTCCGAACCTACCTCAAGCTTTCCAAACAGCCGTTTGGGTTGATCATCAACTTCAACGTGCTCCATCTTCGCGACGGCATTCGCCAGGTCCGCCTTTGACCCATATCTGGGGTTCCTCCCCCTCCTCCGCCTTTCCTCCCCATCCTCCCCTATAAAAAGCGGCGCCCCATGGACCCCATCGATCCTCCCACCCCCCCTCCCGTCGACGAGAACCAGATCATCGCGGAGCGACGCGCCAAGCTTTCGAAGCTGCGTGAAAACGGCGCCCAGGCGTTCCCGAACGACTTCCGCCGCCTGCACCTCGCCGCGGACCTCCACGCCGAGCATGGCGCGAAGACGAAGGAAGACCTCGCCGCGGCCACGCCGATCCCCGTCGTCGTCGGTGGACGGATGCTGCTGAAGCGCGTGATGGGCAAGGCCTCGTTCGCCACGCTGCAGGACATGAGCGGCCGCATCCAGCTCTACATCAACAACGACGTGACCGGGGTCGAGCCGCACGAGGCCTTCAAGCATTGGGACCTCGGCGATATCCTCGGCGCCGAGGGCACGCTCTTCAAGACCAAGACCGGCGAGCTCACGGTGCAGGTCACCAAGCTGCGGCTGCTGTCGAAATCGCTTCGTCCGTTGCCGGAGAAGTTCAAGGGCCTCACGGACATGGAAGCGCGCTACCGCCAGCGCTACGTGGACCTCATCGTGAACCCGGAGTCGCGTGAGGTCTTCATCAAGCGCTCGAAGCTCGTGCAGGCGATGCGCGAGTTCTTCGTGGCCAAGGGCTACCTCGAGGTCGAGACGCCGATGATGCATCCCATCCCCGGCGGCGCGGCGGCCAAGCCGTTCAAGACGCACCACAACGCGCTCGACATGCAGCTCTTCCTGCGCATCGCGCCGGAGCTCTATCTCAAGAAGCTCACCGTGGGCGGCATGGAGAAGGTGTTCGAGATCAACCGCAACTTCCGGAACGAGGGCATCAGCACGCGCCACAACCCCGAGTTCACGATGCTCGAGTTCTACGAGGCCTACCAGGACTACAACTACCTGATGGATCTCACCGAGGATCTCCTGCGCCAATGCGCGCAGAAGGTCCTGGGCACGACCACCCTCACCTACCAGGGCGAGACCATCGACCTCGGGAAGAAATTCGACCGCCTCACGATGGCCGAGGCGATCGCGCAGTACAACCCGGAATACCCGCTCGCGGAGCTTTCGAAGCCCGAGAACCTGCGTGCGGCGCTGACCGGGTTCCCGGAGACGAAGGTCTACCCGACCGACGGGCTCGGCATGCTGCAGTTGAAGCTCTTCGAGGCGACGACGGAAGCGAAGCTGGTGCAGCCCACGTTCATCATCGCGCACCCGACGGATGTGTCGCCGCTGGCGCGCGCCAACGATGCGAACCCGGCCGTCACCGACCGCTTCGAGCTCTTCATCACCGGCCGCGAGATCGCCAACGGCTTCTCCGAGCTGAACGATCCCGAGGACCAGGCCGCTCGCTTCGCCGCGCAGGCCAAGGCCAAGGACGCGGGCGACGAGGAGGCGATGCACTTCGACGCCGACTACATCCGCGCCCTCGAGTACGGCCTGCCGCCCACCGCGGGCGAAGGCATCGGCATCGACCGCCTCGCCATGCTCTTCACCGACGCGCCGTCGATCCGCGACGTGATACTGTTCCCGCAGCTGAAATCCACCGACACCGGAGGAAATCCATGAAAGCCCGCATCGCATCCACCCTCGCCGCGGCGCTTGCCGCCACGGCCCTGTACGCCCCTGCCGCCAGCGCGAAGTGCTACGAGTGCGGCACCATCGCCGAGATCAAGCAGGTCGAGAAGAAGGGCGAAGCCTCGGGCGGCGGTGCCGTCATCGGCGGCGTGCTGGGCGGCGTGCTCGGCCACCAGGTCGGCAGCGGGCGCGGCAACACCGCGGCCACCATCGTCGGCGCTGGCGCCGGTGCCTACGCCGGCCACCAGGTCGAGAAGAACAAGAACGCGGTGACGGTCTACCAGGTCACCATCAACATGGAAGAAGGCAAGGACCGGATCATCACCCTGTCGAATCCCCCGAAGTTCTCCGAGGGCGACAAGGTGACCGTCAAGACGGTCGACGGCAAGGTCAAGGTCGCGAAGCGGTAACGCAGGTCACGTTGCGACTACGGCTTCCAGGTCGTAGTCGTCCGCGGCGGTGACGCGGACTTTCAGGAAATCCCCGGGCTTCGCGCCCTTCGCCTTCTTCACGGTGACGATGCCGTCGATCTCGGGCGCGTCGGCGGCGCTGCGGGCCGTGGCGACCGAGCCCTCCACTTCATCGACGAGCACGTCCATCGTGCGGCCCACCTTCGCGGCGAGGCGCGCGCGGCTGATTTCCATCTGCACTTCCATGAAGCGTGACCGGCGTTCTTCGCGAACCTCGTCGGGCAGCGCTCCGGGAAGCTCGTTCGCCTTCGCACCCTCGACGGGCGAGTAGGCGAAGCAGCCGACGCGATCGAGCTGGGCTTCCTTGAGGAAGGCCAGCATCTCCTCGAACTCCGCTTCCGTCTCGCCCGGGAAGCCGGCAATGAATGTGGAACGCAGCGTGATGTCAGGGCAAGCCTTGCGCCACGCCTGGATGCGCTCGAGGTTCTTCTCGCTCGAGGCCGGGCGCTTCATGAGCTTGAGGATCCTCGGGCTTGCGTGCTGGAAGGGCACGTCGAGGTACGGAAGGATCTTGCCCTCGGCCATCAGGGGGATCACTTCGTCCACGTGCGGATACGGATAGACGTAGTGCAGGCGGACCCACGCGCCCAGCTCGCCCAATGCGACGCAGAGTTCCGTCATGCGCGTGCGAAGCGGCTTGCCGCCCCAGAAGCCGGTGCGGTACTTCATGTCGACGCCGTACGCGCTCGTGTCCTGCGAGATCACGAGCAGCTCCTTCACGCCGGACTTCACCAGCGCCTCGGCTTCCTTCATCACGTCGCCCACGGGGCGGCTCACGAGGTCGCCGCGCATCGAAGGGATGATGCAGAACGTGCACCGGTGATTGCAGCCTTCCGAGATCTTCAGGTACGCGTAGTGGCGCGGGGTGAGCTTGATGCCGGCGGCGGGCACGAGGTCCATGAACGGGTCGTGCGGCTTGGGCAGGTGCTTGTGCACCGCGTCCATCACCTCGTCCCTCGCATGCGGGCCGGTGATGGCGAGCAGGTTCGGATACGCGTTGCGGACGATGTCGCCCTTGGCGCCGAGGCAGCCGGTGACGATCACCTTGCCGTTCTCGTTCAGCGCCTCGCCGATCGCATCGAGCGATTCCTGCACGGCGCTGTCGATGAAGCCGCAGGTGTTCACGACGACGAGGTCCGAGCCTTCGTAAGTCGACGTGAGGTCGTAGCCTTCCGCGCGAAGCTGCGTGAGGATCTGCTCGGAATCGACCAGGGCCTTGGGGCAGCCGAGCGAGACGAATCCGACCTTGGGAACCGCTTGCCGTGCCTTCACTTCTTCTTCGGCCTCGGCTTGCGGGTGGACACGGCCTTGGCCTTCGGCGCGGGCTTCGCGGGCGCACCCTCGTCGGCACCGGCCGCATAGGGGAAGCCGGAGAAGAGCTTCAGCGCCTGGCGGCGCAGCTCTTCCTGCATGTCGATCACGGCCTGCGCGCCCTTCTCGAGGTACGGGCCCATCACGTTGGGAATCTGCTTGCCGCCGCCCGTCATCAGCTGCGCCCACGCCTCGGCCGGGACCTTGGGCACCTCGCCGTAGAGGGTGGAGGCCTGGTCCTGGAAGCGCTTCTGCGCCTCGTGGAAGGTGTGGATCGAGCGCTCGAGGTAAGAGCCCATCAGGCCCTGCATGGCGTGGCCGTAGTAGCGAATGATGTTGGCGAGCATGCTCGTGGAGAACATCGGCACGCCGCCCGATTCCTCCTCGAGGATGATCTGCAGCAGGATGGAGCGCGTGAGGTCGTTGCCCGTCTTCGCGTCCTGCACCTGGAACTCGCGGTAGGCGAGCACCAGTTCCTTCACCTCGGCGAGCGTGATGTAGGTGGAGGTCTCGGTGTCGTAGAGACGCCGATTGGGATACTTCTTGATGATGCGGGGCGTGGCCATGGGTATGTCCTCTCGGGATGCTGCGCTACATCAATCCCGGTGTGTGCGGGCGCGTTGCGGGGGACCGCTGTGTCCTGCCAAGTGCTTCATTTTATTATATTTTGGACCTATGCCGCCATGCGGAAAAGGAGGGCTTGTGCATCGCACCATTTTTCCCTTGACACCCCGGCGGCCCCTTCCTAGAATTGAATTGTTGCGGCGCAGCACGAATGGCGCCGCGGTCCTACCGGATTCAAGGCTCCTCCTCCTTTATCGTCAGTCTTCATCGGCTGCATAAAGGTTCAAACCCAGGCCATGCCTGGGTTTTTTTTATGTCTCGCGGGACCGAAAGAAAGGCCATCGATGAGGACTGACAAGCGGGTCGCCCTGGTCACCGGGGGCGTGGGCGGCATCGGCACGGCCATCTGCCGCAAGCTCGCCGCCGACGGCTGCTTCGTCGTCGCGAACTACGGCATCCCCGGCACCGAGGAGGCGTGGAAGCAGGCCATGTCCAACGCGGTCCTCGGCGGCGACAAGGTCGCCCTCGCCTTCGGCGACGTGACCGACTTCGCAACGATGGGCTCGATGGTCCGCCAGGTGGCCGCCGACCACGGGCCCGTTGCCGTGCTGGTGAACTGCGCCGGCATCACGCGCGACTCGACCTTCCGCAAGATGACCGAGGAGCATTGGCACGCGGTCATCGACACCAACCTCACCAGCGTCTTCAACGTGACACGCCACGTGATCGACGGCATGGTCGAGCGCGGCTGGGGCCGCATCGTGAACATCTCCTCGGTGAACGCGACGCGCGGCCAGTTCGGCCAGACCAACTACGCCGCCGCCAAGGCCGGCATCCTCGGCTTCACGAAGTCGCTCGCGCAGGAAGTCGTGAAGAAAGGCGTGACCGTGAACGCCGTCTCGCCCGGCTACGTGCAGACCGACATGACGGCGGCGATTCGCCCGGATGTGCTGGAGCAGATCGTCGGCAGCATTCCCGCGGGGCGCATGGCGACGACCGACGAGATCGCGGACGCCGTGGCGTTCCTTTGCTCGGACAAGGCCGCGTACATCACCGGGACGAATCTCTCGGTGAATGGTGGCTTGCACATGTATCAATGAAAATAAATGGGGTCAGACTCCCATTCGCAGTCCCATGAACCGGACAGAAACGCGAATGGGAGTCTGACCCCGTAACTGTTTTGAGCACGCTCAAAACATGTGCTGCCCGCCATTGATCGCGATATTCGCGCCCGTCAGGAACGCCGCCTCATCCGAGGCCAGGTAGGCGCAAAGACCGGCGACCTCCTCGGGCTTGCCGAGCCGGCCCACCGGGATCTGCGGGATGATCTTCGAGTCGAGCACTTCCTTCGGGATCGCCATCACCATCTTCGTCCCGATGTAGCCGGGCGAGATCGTGTTCACGGTCACGCCCTTCCTCGCGACTTCCAGCGCCAGCGCCTTCGAAAACCCGTGCATGCCGGCCTTGGCCGCCGAGTAATTGGTCTGGCCGAAGGCGCCCTTCTGCCCGTTCACGGAAGACACGTTGATCACCCGGCCCCAGCCGCGCTCGACCATGCCGTCGACCACGGGCTTGGTCACGTTGAAGACGCTGTCGAGGTTGGTGGTGATCACCGCGTCCCAGTCGACCTTCGTCATCTTCTTGAAGGTCATGTCGCGCGTGATGCCGGCGTTGTTGATGAGGATGTCGATGGGGCCGAGCTCCTTCGTCACCTTGCCGACCATCGACGCGCAGGAGTCGAAGTCGGAGACGTCGCAGGCATACGCGGTGAAGTCGAGTCCGTGGCTCTTCATGTCCTTCAGCCACTCCGCGTGCTTGGTGTTGCCCGGCGAGTAGGTGACGACCACCTGGATGCCCATCTTGGCGAGCTTCATGCAGATGGCCTCGCCGAGGCCTCCCATGCCGCCCGTCACCAGTGCGATGCGCTTCGTCATTGCAGCCTCCTCCTATTGTTTTCGAATCCTATTCGGCGCGTTCCTTGACGTACCGACCCGGCGCGGGCTCGATCGGCTTGTGCCGCGCGTCGCCCAGTGCCTTGCGTGCCTTGATCTTGCGCCCGCCGTATGGAGCGAGCCACTTCGACCACGTGCCCCACCAGCTGCCCGGCGTTTCCTTCGCGCCTTCCAGCCAGCGCTGCGGATCCACGCCCAGCTTCGCGTTGCTCCAGAAGCTGCGCTTGCCCTTCGAGGCCGGGTTGATCGTGCCCGCGATGTGCCCGGAGGCGCCGAGCACGAACGTCACAGGCCCGCCGAGGCAGCGCGCGCTTTCGAAGCCGCCCTTCCAGGGGACGATGTGGTCCTCGCGCGCCGAGAACACGAACGCGGGGATCTTGATGCGCTTCAGGCTCACCGGCACGCCGCACGTCGTGAGCGCATCGGGCTGGGCGAGCTTGTTCTCGAGATACGTGTTCCTGATGTAGTAGGCATACATCGGGCCCGGAAGGTTCGTGGAATCCGAGTTCCAGTACAGGAGATCGAACGCCGGGGGCGACTTGCCGCGCAGATAGTTGTTCACCACGTACGACCACACGAGGTCGTTGGCGCGCAGGAAGGAGAACGAGCTGGCGAGCTCGCGCCCAGGAACGATGCCGCCGCCGGAGAGCTGCGCCTCGCGCTTGTCCACGAAGCTCTGGTCGAGGAAGACGCGGATCTCGCCCACGTCGCGGAAATCCAGCAGCGTGGTGAGGAGCGTCACGCTCTCGACGATGGAGCGCTTCTTCGCCTCCATGACCGCGAGGCCCGAGGCGAGGAGCGTGCCGCCGACGCAGAAGCCCAACGCATTCACCTTGTCCGCTTTCGTGATCTTCTTCGCGGCCTCGAGGCTCGCGAGGATGCCCTCGCCGATGTAGTCGTCCCAGGTGAGAGAGCCCTGGGCTTCCTTCACGTTGCGCCACGAGACCATAAAGACCGTGTGGCCCTGCTCGATCAGGTAGCGCACGAGGGAGTTCTCGGGCTGCAGGTCCATGATGTAGAACTTGTTGATCGCGGGCGGCACCAGCACGATCGGCCGCTCGTAGACCTGCGCGGTGAGCGGCGCGTACTGGATCAGCTGCACCAGCTCGTTCTCGAAGACGACCGAGCCTTTCGTGGTCGCGACGTTCTTGCCGAGCTCGAAAGCCGACTCGTCGGTCATCGACACGCGGCCCTTCGCGAGGTCCGCGAGCAGGTTCGCGTAGCCTTTCTGCAGCGTGTCCCCGCCGCTCTCCGCGGCCTCCTTCAGCGCCTCGGGGTTGGTCAACAGGAAGTTGGAAGGCGACATCGCGTCCAGGTACTGCTTCATCGCGAAGCGCATGCGCTGCTTCGTCTCGTCGTCGAGGGTGGCGGATTCCACCGATTCCATCATCGCCTTCGAGCCGGCGAGGTAGGCATCGCGGTAGTAGCGAAAGACCGGGTGCTGGTTCCACTCCGGGGCGCTGAAGCGCTTGTCCAGGGGCGGATCCCCAGGCTTCTCGGGATGCCCGAACGTCTGCTGCCAGATGCGGAACTGGTCCTCGAAGTAGCGCCGCTGCAGGCCCGCGAACGTGTCCGGGCGCGCGGCCAACGATTCCATCCACGTGCCCCAGGTCTGCGCGAACGCCGACATCACCTGCTGGGTCGGCGTTTCACCCGGGGTCGTTGCGGGGGGATCGGGAAGCGGGGACATGGTTCGGCGCGGGACGAGCTTCGATTGAAGTCCAAGCCCCGGGGGGTGTCAATGCCCCGCAAGCTCGTGCACGAGTGCGATGCTTCCTACACCGAGCAGGATGAACAGGATCTGCATGCCGGTCTCGCGGAGGTCGGCCTTCTTGTGCAGCCCGGGAATGAGGTCGGCCACCGCGACATAGATCATGCTCGCCGCGGCCAGCGCCAGCATCGCCGGCACCCAGTCCCGAGCGTTGTAAAGCATGACGTAGCCCAGCAGCGCGCCCACCACCGTGGCCAGGCTCGAGAAGAGATTCAGCAACAGGGCCTTCTTCTTGCTGAACCCGGAGTGCAGCAGGATCAGGAAATCGCCGATCTCCTGCGGGATCTCGTGGGCGATGATGGCAAGCGACGTGGTGATGCCCAGCCGGATGTCGGCCAGGAACGCGCCCGCGATGATCACGCCGTCGGTGAAGTTGTGGAACGAATCGCCGAACACGATCATCCAGCCCGAGCGCCCGTGGTCGTGGGCGCCGTGGCCGTGCTCCGACTCGTCGTCGCCGCCATGGTGGTGATGGTGGCGCCAGAGCAGTGCCTTCTCGAGCACGAAGAACACCAGGATGCCGGCCAGCAGCAGCCCCGCCGTGGCGCCCGGGTGCGCGTTGTTCTCGAAGAGGTGCGGAATGATGTCGAGGAACACCGCGCCCAGCAGCGCGCCGACCGCGTAGCTCACCAGCGTGCTGATCCAGCGCGCCTCCACGCGGAAGGCCACGGCCGCCGCGATGGCGATCGAGAGCGCGCCGCCGGCGACGCAGGACAGGAGGATCCAGCCCAGCGTGCTCATCGGCCGATCCAGATGAAGGAACCCATGCGTCCACTTTCCTTTTCGCGCCGGTAGGAGAAGAACCGCCCGGTCTCGGTGTAGGTGCAGTATCCGCCGCCGTAGACGCGCGTCACGCCGGCAAGGGCGAGACGCTGGCGTGCAAGGCGGTAGAGATCGGCGTGCAGCTTACCCGGCTTCCCGGGGCGGAAGGCCTCGGGTGCATCGGGATGCCCGGCACGGAAAGCCTCGAGCACCTCGGGCCCGACCTCGAAGGCGTCCTGGCCGATGGTCGGTCCCATCCACGCCATCACGGACTTCGGATCGACGCCCAGCGCGCGAACGCCGTTCTCGAGCACGCCCGCGGCCATCCCGCGCCAGCCGGCATGGACCGCGCCGACCTGCGTGCCTTCGTCGTTGCAGAGCAGCAGTTGCATGCAGTCTCCGGTGAGCACCGAGCACACGCGGCCCGGCACGGACGTCACGGCACCGTCGGCCACGGCGGATTCGGGATGGCGCTCGGCCTGCCAGCGAACCACGTCGACCGTGTGCTTCTGCACGAGCCAGTGCGGCATCTCGGGGAGATTCTCCCGGAGGATCTCGCGGTTGCGCGCGACGTGCTCCGGCTTGTCGCTACCGGAGGCCCGGAGGTTGAAGCTTCCATAGGGCCCTTCGCTCACGCCGCCGTGGCGCGTCGTGGCGAACGCGCGCACGCGCTCCGGCGCGGGCCAGTCGGGCACGATCCATTCACGCGGCATCATTCGGCTCGCAGCTCCTCGAGCAGGGCACGGAAATCGGCGGGCACGGGCGACTCGAACGACACGTCCTTGCCGGTGCGCGGATGTCGGAACGTGAGCTTCCACGCATGCAGCGCCTGGCGGCCGAAGCGCTGCGCCCCTCGCCCGCCGTATTCCGGATCGCCCTCGAGCGGGTGCCCGATCGAGGCCAGGTGCACGCGGATCTGGTGCGTGCGGCCGGTCTCCAATTGGCATTCGATCAGCGTGTGGTGCGGCAGCCGCTCCTTCACGTGGAAGTGCGTCACCGCGGGCTTGCCGGCGGGGACCACCGCCATGCGCGTGCGCTTCACGGGGTGCCGACCGATGGGTGCATCGACCGTACCCTTCTCGGCCACCTTGCCGCGCGCCACCGCGAGGTACGTGCGCTTCACGGTGCGCGCCTGCAACTGGCGCACGAGGTCGTTCTGCGCGGGCTCGGTCTTCGCGACGACGAGCAGCCCGCTCGTCTCCTTGTCCAGGCGGTGCACGATGCCCGCGCGCGGCAGGTGCTTCAGCGCCGGCGCGTGGTGGAGCAGCGCATTCAGCAGCGTGCCGGCCCAGTTGCCCGAGCCGGGATGCACGACCAGCCCCGGCGGCTTGTCGACCACCAGCACGTCCTCGTCCTCGTGCAAGAGCGCGATCGCGACGGCCTCGGCGCGGAACGATTCCTCCTCGGGGCGGGGGACGAGCGTCACGTCGAGGTGCTCGCCGCTGCGCATGCGCTTGGCGCCTTCCACGCTCTCGCCGTCGACCAGCACGTGGCCGTCGGCGATCAGGCGGGAAAGGCGGCTGCGCGAGTGATCGGGCAGCAGCTTCGCCAGCGCCTGGTCGAGGCGCAGCCCCGCCAGCTCCGTCGGGATCGTGAGCCTCACGCGCGGGCTCGGCGCTTCGGGCGCGGTATAATTCGCGCTTCCGGAACCGGGATTCACCATGAACCGAAGTGTAATGGGATTGGCCGCGCTGGCCCTGGCCGTGTTGATCGGCGGCTGCGGCTGGTTCGGCGACAAGAAGGACCCCAAGAAGGACTGGGGCCCGTCCGAATTCTATGGCGCGGCCAAGGAAGAGTTGAACAACGGCAACTACGAGAACGCGATCAAGCTCTACGAGCAGCTCGAGTCCAAGTTCCCGTTCGGCAAGTTCGCGCAGCAGGCGCAGATGGAGATCGCCTACGCCTACTACAAGCTCGGCGACTCGGCGCAGGCCCTCTCGGCCATCGACCGCTTCGTGAAGCTCCACCCCAACCATCCCAACCTCGACTACGCCCTGTACCTGAAGGGCCTGGTGAACTTCAAGGAAGACCTGGGGCCGCTCGCCCGCGTGATCAGCCAGGATCTCGCCGACCGGGATCCGAAGGCCGCCCGCGAATCCTTCGAGGTGTTCAAGGAATTGGTGAACCGCTTCCCGGAGAGCCGCTACGCCGGCGATTCGCGCGAACGCATGATCTACCTGATCGAAGCCCTCGCCCGCCACGAAGTGCACGTCGCCCAGTACTACCTCAAGCGCCGCGCCTACCTCGCGTCCGCCAACCGGGCGCAGGACGTGCTGACGCGCTTCCCGCAAGCCAACCCCGAGGACCGCCGCCTCGCGCTGGGCATCATGGTGGAAGCCTACGACCGCATGGGCATGGGCGATTTGCGCGACGACGCGAAGAAGGTCCTCGCGCGCAACTTCCCCAACGACCCGCTCGTCGCCGAGGGGAAGAACCGCACGACTTCGTGGTGGAAATTCTGGAACTGACGCGCGGCCGAGCGGCCCGCTAGCGCTTCGTCAGCTTCGCCAGCAGCTCGTCCTGGGCGCTGCGCGCCTTCACCTTGCCGCGCTTCTTCCGCGTGTACGTCCCGTCGGACTGCATCTCCCAGGCGTGCGTGTTGTCCTCGAGGTAGGACTTGAGGCCTTCGGCCACCACGCGTGAGCGCAGCTTCTTGTCGGTGAGCGGAAAGCACAGCTCGATCCGGCGGAAGAAGTTGCGATCCATCCAGTCCGCGGAAGAGAGGTACACGTGCGGCTCGGATCCGTTCCT
Organism: Usitatibacter rugosus; assembly: GCF_013003965.1. Classification (NCBI taxonomy): domain Bacteria; kingdom Pseudomonadati; phylum Pseudomonadota; class Betaproteobacteria; order Nitrosomonadales; family Usitatibacteraceae; genus Usitatibacter; species Usitatibacter rugosus. Next base: position 2,765,164 of record NZ_CP053069.1, read on the forward strand.
GAAATGGAAGATGCGCGTGTGCTCGAGGAAGCGCCCGATCACGGAGCGCACGCGGATGTTCTCGGAGACCTTCGGAATGCCGGGGCGCAGCGCGCAGACGCCGCGGACGATGAGGTCCACCTTCACGCCGGCCTGCGAGGCCTTGTAGAGCGCCTCGATCACCAGCGGCTCCAGCAGCGCGTTCATCTTGGCGATGATGCGCGCGGGCTTGCCGGCCTTCGCATGCTTGGTCTCGTTCTCGATCGCGTCCAGCACGCGCTGGTGCATCGTGAACGGCGCCTGCCAGACATGGTTCAGCTTGGTGGACTTGCCGAGGCCCGTGAGCTGCTTGAAGACCTCGTTCACGTCCGAGCCGATGGCCTCGTTGCAGGTGAGGAGATCGAAGTCGGTGTAGAGCTTGGCGGTACGCGGGTGGTAGTTGCCGGTGCCGAGGTGCACGTAGCGCACCAGCCGGCCCTCCTCGCGCCGCACGACCAGCGACATCTTGGCGTGCGTCTTGTGGCCGACCACGCCGTACACGACGTGGGCGCCGACCTCCTCCAGCTTCGCCGCCCAGTTGATGTTCGCCTCCTCGTCGAAGCGCGCCATCAGCTCCACGACGACGGTGACTTCCTTGCCGGCGCGCGCCGCGTCGATCAGCGTCTGCATGATGATCGAGTCGGTGCCGGTGCGGTATACGGTCTGCTTGATCGCGATCACCTGGGGATCGCGCGCCGCTTCGCGGATGAACTCGATCACCGGAGCGAAGGACTCGAACGGGCGGTGCAGCAGCACGTCGCCCTTGCGGATGGTCTCGAAGAGGTCGGAGGATTTCGCGAGCGCCTTGGGGAGCCCCGCCGTGAACGGCTGGAAGAGGAGGTCCGGGCGATTCACTTCGTCAGGCACGCTCATCAGGCGGACCAGGTTCACCGGTCCGTTCACCTTGTAGACGTCGGTCTCGTCGAGGCCGAACTGCTCCTGCAGGAACTTCGTCATCGACTCCGACATGTTGTCGGCGACTTCGAGGCGCACGGCGTCGCCGAAGTGGCGCTGCGGCAATTCCCCCTGCAGGGCCTTGCGCAGGTCCTTCATCTCCTCCTCTTCCACGAAGAGGTCGGAGTTGCGCGTGACGCGGAACTGGTAGCAGCCCAGCACGTTCATGCCGGCGAAGAGCTCGCCCACGTGCTTGTGCAGGATCGAGGTGAGGAAGACGAAGTCGTTGTCGCCCTGGGCCACGCCCTTGGGAATGCGGATCACGCGCGGCAGTGCCCGCGGAGCCTGCACGATCGCGGCCCTCGAGTCGCGACCGAAGGCATCGCGCCCTTCCAGCTCCACCGCGAAATTGAGGCTCTTGTTGAACACGCGCGGGAAGGGATGCGCCGGATCGAGCCCGATCGGGGTCAGCAGCGGCATCATCTCGCGGAAGAAATAGTCCTTCACCCATTCCTGCTGCGCGTTGTTCCACTGCGCCCGGCGCAGGAACCGGATGCCTTCCTTCGCCAGCGCCGGGAAGATCTCGTTGTTCAGCAGAGCGTACTTGCGGTCGACCAGCGCGTGGGCACTGACGGTAACGCGGGCGTAGACCTCGGAGGGCGACAGGCCATCGGGCTCGGCGGTCGAGCTGCCGAGCTTGATCTGCTCGCGCACGCCCGACAGGCGGATCTCGAAGAACTCGTCCAGGTTGGACGAGACGATGGCGAGGAACTTGAGCCGCTCCAGAAGCGGCATCGACTTGTCCTCGGCCTGGGCCAGGACGCGTCGGTTGAACTCGAGGGCCTGCAGCTCTCGATTCAGGAAATGCTCGGGGGAAAGGCGCGCCACGCGCTTGGGCTCGAACCGGGGGGGTTTTTTAGCCATGAATGGTGCCGTGGCGGTGTGACAATCCTGTTACGCTGCCGGCCTGCTACGCTCACGTTCGCATGGAATATAACACCCTCGCCGCCGTCGACCTCGGCTCCAACAGCTTCCACCTGGAGATCGGGCGCGTCGTGGACCAGCAGATCTACCCGCTGGACTCCCTCAAGGAAACCGTGCGCCTCGGCGCCGGCCTCACCGACGACAAGAAGCTCGACGCCACGATCCAGGAGAAGGCGATCACCGCCCTCAAGCGCTTCCGCGAGCGCCTGGCGGGCATGCCGCCCGAGACCGTCCGCGTCGTCGGCACCAATACGCTGCGCGTTGCAAAAAATTCCAAGGAGTTCCTTGCGCGGGCCGAAGGTGCGTTGGGCTTCCCGATCGAGGTCATCTCCGGCCGCGAGGAAGCGCGCCTCATCTACTCGGGCGTGGTCCACTCGCTTCCGCTCTCCGGCCAGAACCGCCTCGTCGTGGACATCGGCGGGGGCTCGACCGAGCTCATCATCGGCCACAAGCTGCGCCCGATCGTGATGGAGAGCCTCTACATGGGCTGCGTGAGCTACACGCGCCGCTACTTCCCCGACGGCAAGGTCGACAAGAAGCTGCTCAAGGCCGCCGAGCTCGCCGCGCGCGAGCAGGTGCAGGCCATCGTCGCCCGCTACCAGAAGACCGGCTGGAAGGAAGCCGTCGGTTCCTCCGGCACGGCGCGCGCGCTGGCCGAGGCGATCCGCGAGAACGGCCACTCCAGCGGCGGCATCACCGACACCGGCCTCGCCTTCCTGCGCGAGGAGCTGCTGAAGGCGGGCGACATGAAGAAGCTCTCGATCCCGGGGCTGCGCGAGGAGCGCGTGCCCGTGTTCCCCGGCGGCGTCGTGATCATGTCCGCCGTGTTCGCCGAGCTCGAGCTGGAAGAGATGCGCGTGGCCGACGGAGCGCTGCGCCAGGGCGTCCTGTGGGACCTCCTGGGCCGCGTCCACCATCGCGACATCCGCGAGGTGACGATCGAGCAGTTCGTGAAGCGCTATCACACCGACCAGACGCAGGCGCAACGCGTCGGCCACCTGGCACGCGCGCTCTACAAGCAGCTCGATCCGCACGAAGGCGAGGCGGAGTTCCGCAAGCTCTCGTTCCTGTCGTGGGCGGTGGAGCTCCATGAGATCGGCCTCACCATCTCGCAGGCCGGATACCACAAGCACTCGGCCTACGTGCTCGCCTATGCGGACATGCCGGGCTTCTCGCGCCAGGAGCAGGGCTGGCTCTCCAACCTGGTGCTCGCGCAGCGCGGCAGCCTGGGCAAGATGCGCTCGCCCTTCGAGGACGACCCGGACCTCCAGGACCTCGCCCTGGCGTTGCGCCTCGCGGTCATCTTCCATCGCAGCCGCCGCACGTTGAAGCTGCCGAAGATGAAGCTCGAGCACTCGCCCAAGGGCTACCGGCTCGAGGTGGAGCGCGGCTGGCTGGAACACAACACGCTCGTGGTGCACGCCCTCCAGGGCGAGCACGATGAGTGGGGCTCGATCGGCGTCTCGTTCGAATTCAGCGAAAAGGAATAGCGGAACCATGGATACACCTACCGGCCTCACCGGCCGCATGCTCATCGGCGCACAGGACGCGGAAGGCCGCGAAGCGGCGCTGAAGGGCCTCGATCCCGCAACCGGCGCCGAGCTGGAGCCCGCTTATGGCGGCGCCGATGCCACGCACCTCGAGCGCGCCTGCGGCCTGGCCGCGGCGGCGTTCGACACGTATCGCGAGACGTCGCCCGAGGCGCGCGCGAAATTCCTCGAGACGATCGCCGACAACATCCTGGCGATCGGCGACACGCTGATCGTCCGCGCGATGCAGGAAAGCGGCCTGCCCCGCCCGCGCCTCGAAGGCGAGCGCGGCCGCACGATGGGCCAGTTGAAGCTCTTCGCCGAGGTCGTGCGTGAAGGCAGCTGGATGGACCTGCGTGTCGATCCCGCGATGCCGGAGCGCAAGCCCATGCCGCGCTCGGACCTTCGCCTGCGCAACATTCCCGTCGGTCCCGTGGCGATCTTCGGCGCGAGCAACTTCCCGCTCGCGTTCTCGGTGGCGGGCGGAGATACGGCCTCGGCCCTCGCGGCCGGCTGCCCGGTCGTGGTGAAAGCTCACCCCGCGCATCCCGGTACGTCGGAGCTCGTCGGCCGGGCGATCCAGGCCGCCGTGAAATCGTGCGGACTGCCCGAGGGCGTGTTCTCGATGCTCTACGGCGCGGGCAACTGGCTGGGTGGCGCGCTCGTTTCAGACCCGCGCATCAAGGCCGTGGGCTTCACCGGCTCGCGCCAGGGCGGCGTCGCGCTGATGAAGATTGCCAACGCGCGTCCCGAACCGATCCCCGTCTATGCGGAGATGAGCAGCATCAATCCCGTGCTGGTGCTTCCGCATGCGCTCGCCTCTCGCGGCGAGGCGATCGCGAAGGCCTTCATCGGCTCACTCACGCTGGGCGCCGGCCAGTTCTGCACCAACCCGGGCCTGCTGCTCGGCGCGGCCGGCAAGGACCTCGATGCCTTCGAGGGCAAGGTCGCGGAGAACCTGCCCGCGGCCGGTGCTTCGACCATGCTGACGCCTGGCATCGCCAGCGCGTATCGCGGCGGCGTCGATCGCCTCGCCAAGCACGCTCAAGTGAAGACCGTGGCGCGTGGCCAACCCGCGGGCGGCCCCAATGCCGGACAAGCCGCGTTCTTTTCCACGGATGCGAAGACGTTCATCGCCGATCACGTCCTGCAGGACGAGGTCTTCGGCTCGTCGTCGGTGCTCGTGCGCTGCCCCGACGTGAACACGATGCGCGACATCCTCGAGAAGCTCGAGGGCCAGCTCACCGTCACGCTGCAGATGGACCCCGAGGACCTCGAGTACGCGAAGAAGCTGCTGCCGGTGCTGGAACGCAAGGCCGGGCGTGTGCTCGTGAATGGATTTCCGACGGGCGTGGAAGTGGCGCATGCGATGGTGCATGGCGGCCCGTATCCGGCGACTTCCGACGGGCGCACGACCTCGGTGGGAAGTCTCGCCATCTATCGATTCCTGCGGCCGGTCTGCTACCAGGACTTCCCGGCAGGACTCCTGCCGGAGTCGCTTCGCGAGGGTGGGGCGGCGGGGGCTCCGATTCGGCGGAATGGAAAGTTGGAAGGCTGATTCAGGAAGAGCGAGGATGGGGAGGAAAAGCGGGGAGGAGGGAGAGGAAAGCAAAAGGGTGTTTGATGAAAGGATGCCGTCGACATTGGCACCAGAGATCCATCGTCAGTTTGCTTTCCTCCCCCTCCTCCCCGCTTTTCCTCCCCATCCTCCCCTGCTCCAGCCAGCCATTCAAATTTCGACAACGGCCTTCCCGACCTGCTCGCGGCCCTCGATGCGTTCGTGGGCCTGGTCCACGTTGTCGAGCGTGTAGCGGGCCACGATCGGAATCTTCAGCGTGCCATCGAGCAACGCCGCGAAGATGTCGTCCGCGCGGCGTTGCACGGTGGCCGCGTCGGCCAGGTGATCGTTCAGGCGCGGGCGCGTGAGGAAGAGTGACCCGGCCTCGCCGAGCTCATACGGATCGAGGTCCTTCACCGAACCCGACACATTGCCGTAGTTGACGACGATGCCCCGCGTCCTCGTGGCGCGGAAGCTCTCGCGCAACGTGGCCTTCCCCACCGAATCGAAGACAACGTCCACGCCGCGCCCACCCGTGGCCGCACGAACACGATCGGCGAAACCCTCGTAGAGCATTGCGTGGTCGGCGCCCAGGCTGCGAGCCACATCGCATTTCGCTTCGGAGCTGCCCGTGGTGAACACGGTCGCGCCGCGGCGCTTCGCCATCTGCACCAGGATCTGCCCGATGATTCCCGAAGCGGCGTGGATGAGGCACGTCGAACCCCGGTCAAGCCGCGCAACGTCGTTCACGAGGTAGTGCGCGGTAGAGCCCTGGAAGAGGCTCGCGGCCGCCTGGTCCAGGCCGAGCGCATCGGGCACCTTCGCGAGCAGCCGCTCGGGGACGACGGCATAGTCCGCGTACGCACCCCACGAGATGCACCACGCGACGCGGTCTCCCTGGGCGAAGCGCGAGGTACCCGGCCCGACGCTCTCGACCACGCCCGCGCCTTCCATGCCCAGCGTGCACGGCGCGCGCACGAGATACGTCTGCGAGTCGCGGTACTTGCCCTGGCGCGTGTGCACATCCATGAAGTTGATGCCCGCGAAGGCGACCTTCACGAGCACCTCGCCCGCCGCGGGGACGGGCACGGGAACGTCGCGGCGCTGGAGGACTTCCGGCCCGCCGTACCCGTCGATCGTGATCGCGCGCACGCCTACTGCGAGGGACCGACGAACATCTTCTCGATGGTCATGTCGTGGTACGTGTACGGAATGCCGCCCACGCCGAGCCCCGATTCGCGCAAGCCGGCGAACGGCATCCAGTCGACGCGGAAGGCCGTGTGGTCGTTGACCATGACCGCCGACGCATCGAGGCGCTGGTAGGCGCGCATCGCCGTCGGGTAGCTGCGCGTGAAGATGGACGCCTGGAACGCGACCGGGAGTGCATTCGCGCGCGCGATGGCCTCGTCCATGCTGTCGTACGCGTAGACGCACACGACCGGGCCGAACACCTCCATCTTCGAGAGCTTGCAATCGGCCGGAGGCTCGAAGATCACGGTCGGCTCGTAGAACGTCTCGGAATTGGCGAGCGCCTTCCCGCCGCAGAGCAGCTTGCCGCCGCCCTTCACGGCCTCCTGAATCCATTCGTCCACGCGCTTCAGCTCGGCGGGGCGGATCAGCGGGCCCACTTCCGTCTCGGGCTTGGTCGCATCGCCGACGTTGAGCTTCTTCGCGAGCGCGGCGAGCCCATCGGCCACCTTCTGCGCGATCGAGCGGTGTGCGAAGACGCGCTGCACCGACACGCATACCTGCCCTGCGTGGTAGAAGCCGCCCTTCGAAAGCTTGGGCAGCGTGAGATCGAGATCCGCATCTTCGGCGACGATCGCCGGAGCCGCACCGCCGTGCTCCAGCGCCGCACGGGCACCGGGAGCGAGCTGGCCTTTCAGCTTCCAGCCCACCGCCGCGCTGCCGATGAACGAGAAGAACGCCACGCGCTTGTCCGCGACGAGCTGCGTCGCCACGTCCCGGTTCTCGGTGAGCAGCGACTGCGCCCACGCTTCCGGGTAACCCGCATCGCGCAGGATCTGGATGAAGGTGAAGCACGACAGCGGCGTGTCGGCCGCGGGCTTCACCACCACGGGGCAGCCCGCGATCACCGCCGGCGCCACCTGGTGGACGATGAGGTTCAGCGGATGGTTGAACGCGCTCACGGCGACGACCACGCCGATCGGCTCCTTCTGCGTGAAGGCCATGCGCCCGGCCGAAGCCGGATTCACGTTCATCGGGATCACGTGCCCCGGATGCGAGCGCGGGAGATCGGCGCAGTTCTTCACGCCGTCGATGGCGCGGGCGACTTCCACGCGCGCGTCGATGAGCGGCTTGCCGCCCTCCTTCGCGATCAGCAGCGCCAGCTCTTCGAAGCGGCCCTGCATGATTTCGGCCGCCTTGTGCAGCACCTCGATGCGCTTGGGGACGGGGATCCATTTGTCGCGATCGCGGAACAGCGCGTACGCGGTGGAGAGCGCTTTCTCGACCACCTCCGCGCCGCCCGTGTCGCACGTCGCGAAGACCTGCATGTCGTTGGGCGAGCGGACTTCCGCGCGCTTGGCGGCGGGCGTGGCGCCCGGGACCATCAGGGGATAGTGCTTCATGTCGTCAGGCGGCTTTCTCGGTTTCGTAGGCGGAAGACGGCGTGCCGTCCTTCCAGGGGAGATCCACGGGATACGGTTTCAGCAGGCAGTCGTCGGCCAGCGGCGCGATCGGCGTGAAGTCCCGGTGCGCGATGTATTCGGGCCGCTTGAAGCGGCGGATGTGGTTCGACACGGCGCACAGGCTCAAATACACCGCGACGCGATTCCACGGCGAGAGGTTCGCGGTGGACGCATGCACGAGGCAGCCGTGGAAGAGGATCATCGAGCCGGCCGGGCCCTTCGGCGCCACGATGCCGCCCTTGTCGACCAACTTGCGGATGGCGTCGTTGTCGATCGTCCACAGCGGGTAGCTCGTGGTGCTCGTGTCGTGCCCCGCGGGCAGCGCGCCCTGCTTGTGGCTGCCGGGGATGAACATCAGCGGACCGTTGAACTCGTTCACCTCGTCCAGGAAGATCGCGACGTTCATGGCGCGCGCCGTGGGCATGAGGTCGTCGTTCATCCAGGTGCCGTAGTCCTGGTGCCATTGCCACACGTCGCCGGCGAAGGCCATCTTCCCGTTGATCTTGAACTGGTGCATGTAGACCTGCTCGTCGAAAAGCTGCACCACGGGCTCCACCATGCGGGGATGGCGTGCAAGCCGCGCGAAGGGTTCGCTGTACAGGTGGGCGGCGAAGTTCGTGCGCACCGCCTCGCTGTCCTTCTCGCGCACGTTCTCGGGGCGGCGGAGCGCATAGAGCTTGGGCACCTCGTCCAGCAGGACCTTCATCTCCGCCGGGGTGAAGATCGAGGGAAAGAAGAGATAGCCGTCGCGGTCGAACTGTTCTATCTGATGCGCAGTGAGCTTCATGTCGGTGCTCCACGTTGGCGCGTTGAGCGGCGCCCAGCGTCCGCTCCAACGCGCGTTCATGATATGCCCTACTTAGTCTTCCAGCAGGTCGGGATTGAGCACCGCCTTCAAGACGGTTTCGCTACCGCCGTCCCGTTCCCGCGCCACGAACCACCAGATGGCGCCCTTGCGAAACGCCACGTCCCCGTCGCAGCCGAGCAGACTCCCGGCCACCTGCCCCAGCGTCGGCTGGTGGCCCACGACGATCACCTTGCCGCCCTTGGGCCAGCCCGCCTCGCGCAGCACGTCCCTGGCGCCGCTGGAGGTGTCGAGGCGCTCGCGGGTCTCGACCTTGCGTCCGAGCGCCACGGCCGTCTGCTGCGCACGCACCGCGGGGCTTGCGAGCACGGTCCACTCCTTGCCGAGGCGCTTGTCGAGCCAAGCCGCCATCAGCTTTGCCTGCTTGTGGCCGCGCTTCGTCAGGGCTCGCGCCGCGTCGTCGCCGCTGCCGTCCTCTGCTTCCGCATGCCGCCAAAGAATCAGTTCCACCTCACCCTCCGGGTAGTACGGCGAAAGGCTCCCTCCGCAGATAAACACAGATAAACGCCGATGAACCCGATGACTTGGGTTTGGCCCTGCAAGGTTTTGACTTTATCGGCGTTTATCTGTGTTTATCTGCGGAGGACGCTTTTTGCCCTAGTTTTTCAACGAGCGCCCGCGAGTGGTCAGGGCAATGCCCGCAAGGATCAACGCGATCCCCACCAAATGGTAGAGCCGGATGCTTTCGCCGAGGAACATCCACGCCAGCAGGCTCCCGAAAGCCGGCATCAGGTGCACGAAGATGCCCGCGACGTTCGAGCCCACCTCCGCCACCCCACGGTTCCAGAAAATGTAGCCGAGGAAGGAGGGAAAGAGCCCCACATAGAGCATCGCGCCGATCGTGGGCAGCGTGAACTCCGCATGGCCGCCGAAGACCGCGACCTCGAGCAGCATCATCGGGAACAGGATCGTCACGCCCACGCACGCGCAGCACGTGAGCATCACGAAGCCCGGAAGCTCCGCGGGCTTCTCGCGCAGCAGGATCGTGTAGACGGCCCAGAACACCATGCCGGCCAGCACGATGACGTCGCCCTTGTTCAGCTCCAGGTGCGCGAGCACCGAGATGTCGCCGCCGGTGAGCACCGCGAGCACGCCGGCCATCGAGACCGCGACGCCGGCGGCCTGGATGCGCGTGAGCGAATCGCGGTAGACGACCCAGCCCAGCAGGATGATGAGGATGGGAATGGCGCTGTTGAGGATGACGCCGTTGGTGGCCGTCGTGTACTGGAGGCCGACATACGCGAAGGCGTTGTGCAGGCCCGTGCCCCAGAAGCCCATGCGCGCGATGTACTTCCAGTGCCGCCGGATCTCGGGCCAGTGCTTCACCATCTGCGGCCACGCGAAGGCGAGGAGCGCCACCGTGGCCACCACCCAGCGGATGAACGTGAGGGTGAGCGGCGAGACATGCCCCACGATCGCCTTGCCGACCACCCAATTGAGCGACCAGAAAAGCGACGTGAGGGTGAGCAGCAGGTAGGGCGAGGCGTGGAACGACTTCATCGAGCCTGCGATTATATCGGGGTGCTACGCTCATCCCGATGAACGCCCCCGTTCCCGACTCCAACGCCGTCAGCGCCTGGACGCCGCTGCGCGAGCCGGTCTTCCGGATGATGTGGCTCGCGTGGCTCACGGCGAACACGTGCATGTGGATGAACGACGTGGCCGCCGCGTGGGCCATGACGAGCCTCACGACCTCGCCGGTGCTGATCGCGCTGGTGCAGACGGCCTCGTCGCTGCCCGTGTTCCTGCTCGGGCTGCCGAGCGGCGCCGTGGCCGACATCGTCGATCGACGCCGCCTGCTGATGAGCACGCAGATCTGGATCGCGGCGAACGCCGCCGTGCTCTTTGCCGTCTCCGCGCTCGGAATGCTCACGGCGCCGATCCTGCTGGTCCTCGTGTTCACCAACGGCATCGGGCTCGCGATGCGCTGGCCGGTCTATGCCGCGGTGGTCCCGGAGCTGGTCGGACGATCGATGCTGCCGACGGCCCTCGCGCTGAACGCCGTCGCGATGAACGTTTCGCGCGTGGTGGGCCCCCTGATCGCGGGCGTGATCATCGCCTCGGCCGGAACGCAATTTGTCTTCGCGCTGAACTTCGTGCTCTCGGTGGGCGCGGCGATCGCGGTCTCGCGCTGGAAGCGCGAGAGCAAGCCCTCGGTCCTTCCGGGCGAGCGCTTCCTCGGCGCGATGCGCCTGGGCGTGCAGTACGTGCGCGAGTCGCGGCGCATGAAGGACGCGCTGGCGCGCATCTCGGTCTTCTTCTTCCACTCCACGGCAGTGCTGGCCCTCCTGCCGCTGGTGGCCAAGCGCCTGGGGCACGACAGCGGCGCCAGCACCTTCACGCTGCTGCTGGCCTCCATGGGCGTGGGCGCCGTCGCCACCGCAACTCAGATGCCGCGCCTGCGCTCGTTCTGGACGCGCGACGACTTCACGCTCTACGGCACGTCGATCACGGGTGTGTGCATCGCGATCATGGCGTACGTGCCGAACAACTGGCTCGCCGTGCCGGTGATGCTCGTGATGGGCATGGCCTGGATCCTCGTGGCCAATGCCGTCACCACGGCCGCGCAGCTGGCGCTCCCCGACTGGGTGCGCGCGCGCGGCATGTCGATGTACCAGATGTCGATCATGGGCGCCTCCGCGCTGGGTGCCTTCACGTGGGGCAACATCGCCGGCTGGAGCAGCGTGCCGACGAGCCTCGCGATCGCCGGCGCCAGCACGGTCGTCGTGGCCTGGCTCACGCGCAACCGCACGCTCGATGCCGGCGGGGACGAGGACCACACGCCGACCCGCCCGTGGGACGAGCCGGTGCCGGCCGTTCCCATCGAGCCCGATGCCGGCCCCGTGATGTGCACCATCGAATACTTCATCGATCCGGCGCGGGCGCGCGAGTTCGACTCCGTGATGGCGAGGAGCCGCAGTGCCCGGCTGCGCCAGGGCGCGGTGTCGTGGGGCCTCTTCGAGGACGTGCAGAACCCGGGGCGCTTCGTCGAATATTTTGCGAGCGACTCGTGGGCCGACTACCTGCGGCGCTTCGACCGCTTCAACGCGGGCGACCAGCAGCTCCAGGCGGAGCGCTATGCCTTCCACACCGGGAGCGAGCCGCCGCGCGTCACGCGCTACCTCGCGCGCCACCCCTCGGCTACGTAACCGCGCGGATCGACTGCAGCGGCGGTGAAGAGACTGCCTTGCGCGTCCCCAGCAAGCCGGCGATCGCAACCCCGATGCCGCCCACGAAGAGACCGGCTACCGGCACCAGCGCATTGAACGTGTAGGGCACGCCCAGCACCTTGTCGGAGAGCACCATGGCCAGCCCCACGGAGCCGGCCGCGGCGACAGCGCCTGAGAGCAAGCCGATGGCGAGGAACTCCGCGAGCTGCATCGTCGTCAACTGGCGGCGGCTTGCACCCAACGTGCGCAGCACCGCGCCTTCGAAGATGCGTTCCTCCTGCGTGGAGGTGATCGCGGCGAAGAGCACCACGAGCCCCGCGGCGATGGTGAACAGGAACACGAACTCCACCGCGCGCGCGACCTGCTCGGAGACGCGCACCACCTGGTCCATGATCGCGGAGAGGTCGATCACGCTCACGTTCGGGAAGCGCTGCACGAGGCCGGTCACGACGTCTTCCTGCCCGCGGGTCAAGTGGAAGCTCGTGATCCAGCTCGCGGGATACGACTGCATGAGCTCCGGATTGCCGATCACGAAGAAATTGGCCTTGAAGGAATCCCAGTCGACCTTGCGCAGGCTCGTGACGGGCGCCGTGAAGCGCGAGCCCGCGACCTCGTAGGTGAGCTTGTCGCCCAGCTTGATGCCGAGGGTCTTGGCGATGCCCTCCTCGACCGAGAACTGCGGCTCGCCCGACTTCGGCTTCCAGAACGACCCCGCGACGATCTTGTTGTCCGGGCGCGGCGCATCCGTATAGGACAGGTTGAACTCGCGCTCGACCAGGCGCTTGGCACGCTCTTCCTTGTAGTCCGCGCCGGAGACGGCCTTGTCGTTGACGGAGACCAGGCGGCCACGAACCATCGGATAGAGATCGGGCGTGGCGAGCTTGCGCTCCGCGAAGAAGGCCTGGATCGCGGGAAGCTGGTCGGTCTGCATGTTGATCGCGAAGCGGTTGGGCATGTCCGCGGGCATCGACTTGCGCCAGGTCTCGATGAGATCCGAGCGCACGATCGTGAGCAGCACCATCGCCATGATGCCGAGGCCGAGCGCCATCACCTGCACCAGGCTGGCGCCCGTGCGGCGGCGCAGGTTGGCGAGCCCATAGCGCCAGGGGCCCGGCGCCGCGCCGCGAAAGCGCGATACGAGGAGGATCAACGCATAACCCGCGACCGCGGCGACCACGAGCGCGAGCGCGAAGCCGCCCACGGCGATGGCGCCCAGCTTCACGTCCCCCGCCTGCCACACGATGAGGCCCGCGAGCGCGGCCAGGCCGAGCAGGAAGGCCGCGGCCGAGAGCGGCTCCGCGGGAGCGAGATCGCGGCGGAGCACGCGCAGCGTGGAGGCGTTGCGAAGCCGCAGCAGCGGCGGGAGCGTGAAGCCCAGCAGCAGCACGAAGCCGATCACCGCGCCTTGCAGCGCCGGCTTGGGCGACGGCAGCGGGAGCTCGACCTTGAAGAAATCCGTGAGCCAGTACGCGAGCACGGCCTGCGCTCCGTAGCCCGCGATCGTTCCCAGCACGCACCCGGCCACGCCGAGGATCGCGAACTGCCAGCCGTTCAGCAGGAAGATGTCGGCCTGGCTCGCGCCGAGGCAGCGCATCATCGCCGCCGCATCGGTCTGGCGCTGCGAGAAGCGGCGCGCAGCGAGCGCCACCGCGACGGACGCGAGGATCACCGAGAGCAGCGAGGCCAGGCCGAGGAAGCTTTGCGCGCGGTCGAGCGACGAGCGGACTTCGCTCCGCGAATCGCGCACACCCTCGATGCGCTGGCCACGCACGAGCTGCGGCGTCATCTCCTTTCGGAAGCGCGCCACGGCATCGGGCTCGCCTTTCACCAGGAAGCGATGGGTGACTCGGCTTCCCACCTGCATGAGCCCCGTCGCATCGAGATCGGCCGCGTTCATGAGGACGCGCGGTGCGATGCCGAAGTAGTCGAGCACGCTGTCGGGCTCGCGCGAGATGATCGCGGCCACCTGCAGCTTCGCGCGGCCGACATTGAGCGTGTCGCCCACGCCGAGCGAGAGCCGCGCCGCGAGCGGAATGCCGATCCACACGGTGCCCGCCTTGGGCCCGCCCTCGACCTCGCGCTCCGGGGCACCCACCGCATCGGCGATGCGGATGCGGCCGCGAAGCGGAAAGCCGTCCGTGGCCGCCTTGATCTCCGCGAGATTCACCGCCTCGCCCTTCGAGACCATGCTGGGGAAGGTGCGCGTCTGGGCGGCCACGAGGTTCTCGCGCGCCGCGGCTTCGGTGAATGCGGGCGGGATCGGGCGATCGGCGATCACGACGAGATCGCCGCCCAGCAGCTCGTTGGCCTGGCGGTCGAGCGCTCCACGCACGCGATCGGCGAAGAACCCCACCGTCGTGACGCTCGACACGGCGATGAAGAGCGCGATCAGCAGGACGCGCGACTCACCCGCGGCCCAGTTGCGGCGAAGGAGGCGAAACGCGAGGCGGAAGCGATTCATCGGACGCTGATTTTTTCAGGGGAGGATGGGAAGGAAAGGCGGAGGAGGGAAAGGACTGCAGGGTCCGGAGTGTCGCGGATGGTCGTGACAGGACTGAAGAATTTGATTTCCTCTCCTTCCTCCGCCCTTCCTCCCCATCCTCCCCTTTCCATTTCGGCGCTCACTCCTGCACCACGCCTGACGCGATACGAATCCTCCGCGCGCAGCGCTCCGCAAGATGCTCATCGTGCGTGACGAGCACGAGCGTCGTGCCGCGTTCGCGATTCATCTGGAAGAGCAGCTCGATCACGTGGTCGCCCGTCACCGAATCGAGGTTGCCCGTAGGCTCGTCGGCGAAGAGGAGCTTGGGCTGCGTCACGAAAGCGCGGGCCACCGCGACACGCTGTTGCTCGCCCCCGGAGAGTTGCCGCGGGTAGTGGCCCAGGCGATCGCCCAGCCCCACCTCGCCCAGCACGCCCGCGGCGCGGGCCTTCGCATCGGTGCCGCCCGCGAGCTCCAGCGGGAGCATCACGTTCTCGAGCGCCGTGAGCGCGGGCAGGAGCTGGAACGACTGGAAGACGAAGCCCACCATGCGGCCGCGAAGGCGCGCCCGGCCGTCCTCGTCCAGGGCGAAGAGGTCCTCGCCGTCGATCCACACGCGGCCGCTGGAGGGAACGTCGAGGCCGGCCAGCAATCCCAGCAGGGTGGATTTACCCGAACCGGAGGCGCCGAGGATGGCCACGGCCTCGCCGGCATGCACCTCCAGGCTCGCCTCGCGGACGATGACCAGTGTATGGTCGGGCGTCGCGACTTGTTTCGTGAGGCGCTCCGCCTTCACAATGACCGCGCGCTGCGCCAAGTGCGCGGCTTCCTGACGTTCGCTCTCGCTCTGTGCGTTCATTCCTTCTCGCCCTCCTGACGGGCTTCCTCGTGTTCACCGCCGGCCCGGCCGCCGCGGCGGAGGCCAACGTGCTCGTCTTCGGGGACAGCCTCTCGGCCGCCTACGGGCTTTCCACCACCACGCAGGGCTGGCCGGCCCTGCTCGAGAAACGCCTCGAGCAACGCGCCCTGCCCTGGAAGGTGGTCAATGCGAGCGTCTCCGGCGAAACCACCGCCGGGGGCCTGCGGCGCCTGCCGGAGGACCTGAAGCGGCATCAACCTCGGGTGGTGGTGATCGCGCTCGGCGCCAACGACGGGCTGAGGGGACAACCGATCGCCGCCGCGCGCGCCAACCTGGAGCAGATGATCCGCCTGGCACGCTCGGCGAAGGCCGATCCCGTGCTCGTCGGGCTCATGCTGCCCCCGAATTATGGCATCGATTACACGGACCAGTTCCGTGCCATGTACGCCGATATTGCGAAGCGCATGAAGGTCCCGCTGGTTCCGTTCCTCCTCGAAGGGATCGCGGAGAACCGCGACTTCTTCCAGGCCGACCAGCTGCATCCGACCGCGGCCGCGCAGCCTCGCATCCTCGACAACGTGTGGGCCGTGCTCGGGCCGATCCTCTCGAAGAAGCCTTCGTGACCGAGCTGCCTTTCGTCCGCGAGCGCCCGCCCGGGACGATCGAAACGCCGCTGTCCCTCGACCGCCTGGGAGAGTTCGACGCCCTCATCGACGCGCGCAGCCCCTCGGAGTACGCCGAGGACCACCTGCCCGGCGCGATCAACTGCCCCACGCTGGACGACGCCGAGCGCGTGCTCGTGGGCACCGCGTACAAGCAGCAAGGCGCCTTCGAGGCCAAGCGCATCGGAGCCCCGCTGGTCGCGCGCAACATCGCCCGCCACGTGGAGGGGTTATTCGCCGACAAACCCCGCGAATGGAAGCCGCTCGTCTACTGCTGGCGGGGCGGCGCCCGATCGGGCTCGCTCGCCCATGTGATGCGCCAGGTCGGGTGGGACGTGATGCGCCTGGAAGGCGGCTACAAGGCGTTTCGCCGGCAGGTCGTCTCCGAGCTGGACGTGCTGCCCGCGCGCTTTCGCTTCGAGGTGGTCTGCGGCGCGACCGGCTCGGGCAAGAGCCGGCTGCTGGAGGCGCTCGCCCAGACGCCCGCCCAAGTGCTCGACCTCGAGCTCCTGGCCGCCCACCGCGGCTCGTTGCTGGGCGACCTGCCCGACGAGCCCCAGCCCACGCAGAAGGCCTTCGAGACGGCGATCTGGAGCGCCCTCTCCCGCTTCGATGCCACGCGCCCGGTCTTCGTCGAGGCCGAGAGCAAGAAGGTCGGCAACCTGCGCGTGCCCGACGTGCTGATGGACCGCATGCGCCAGGGCGACTGCTTCCGAGTGGAGACCGGTCGCGAGGGCCGAATCGCGCTGCTCCTGGAGGACTACGCCCACCTCATCGCGCGCCCGGCCCTGCTCGTGGAGAAGATCGACTGCCTGAAGCCCCTGCACGGCGTCGAGCGGATCGAGGGCTGGAAGGCGCGGATCGCCGCGGGGGACTGGAGGACGCTTGTCACCGACCTGCTGGACGAGCACTACGACCCGGCGTACCGCAAGTCCATGTACCGCAACTACGTGGGAGCCGCGCAGGCCACGCCTGTAACCGTGGAAGACATCTCCCGCGACGGTTTCCTGCGGATCGCAGAGGGGATTTCGGCTAAACTCGCTTGAAACAATGACCCCGCGCACCTCCTCGTCGCGATAGTGTCCGACCGCCCTCACAAGATCGGCAAGTACAGCATCCTCTCGGAGCTCGGGCAGGGTGCGTCGGCCGTCGTGTACCTCGCCGAGGACCCGTTCAACGACCGCAAGGTCGCGGTCAAGCTCGCGAAGAGCGATGCGGACATGGGCGAGGAAGAGGCGAACCGCTTCGAGAAGCTGTTCCTGAACGAAGCCTCGCTCGCCGGCAAGCTGAACCACCCCAACATCGTCGGCGTGTTCGACGCGGTCGTCGAAGGCGACCAGCGCTACATCGTGATGGAGTACGTCACGGGGGGCTCGCTCAAGAAGTACTGCACGGAAACCAACCTGCTCCCGGTGCGCCAGGCCGTGCTGGTGATCTTCAAGATGTGCCGCGCGCTCGACTACGCCTTCCAGAACGGCGTGATCCACCGCGACATCAAGCCCGCCAACATCCTGTTGAGCGACCGCGACGACATCAAGATCAGCGACTTCGGCACCGCCAAGATCTCGCATGCCACGCACACGCAGATCGACGGCTTCCTCGGCTCGCCGGCGTACATGTCGCCCGAGCAGATCAACGAGGAAGGCCCCAGCGTCCAGTCCGACATCTACTCGCTGGGTGTCGTGATGTACGAGCTGCTCACCGGCAAGCTCCCGTTCCGCGCCGAGAACTCGGTCGCGATGATCAACAAGATCCTGAACGAGGACCCGGTGCCGATCATGCAACTGCGGCCGGACCTCCCCGACAAGCTGGTCGAGATCGTGCAGAAGGCCATGCACAAGGACCCGAAGGTGAGGTACGCCTCGTGGTTCGAGATGGCCACGGACCTTGCCAACACCTTCCCGCAGCTCGAGCGCTACTCGCACGAGATCAGCTCGACGGAGAAATTCAACAAGCTGCGCTCGCTGCCCTTCTTCCGCGAGTTCCGGGATGCGGAGCTCTGGGAGGTCCTGCGAGGCGCGGTGTGGGAAAGCCACGGGCGCGACGAGAACCTGCTGGTCGAAGGCGAGATCGGCCAGGCGTTCTTCATCGTGGTCGGCGGCCAGGTGAAAGTGGTCAAGGACGGCAAGCTCCTGAACGTCCTCAAGGAAGGCGACTGCTTCGGCGAGATGGCCTACCTCTCGGGCGATCGCGCCCGGCGCTCGGCCTCGATCATCTCCGTCTCCGAAGTGCACCTGCTGAAGATCCAGGCCACCCAGTTGGAGTCGCTCTCGGATGGCTGCCAGCTGCGCTTCAACCGCGAGTTCCTGCGCACGCTGATCGAACGCCTCACGTGGACCTCCTCGGTCCTCGCGCAATTCCGCCGCTAGCCGTGCTGCGCGTCGCCGCGGCTGCGCTCCTCCTCCTTGCCAGTCCCGCGGCCCATTCGGGCGAAGGCTGCAAGGCATTGGACGGCACCTACCGAAACGAATCCGAGGGCTCCACGAAACGGAAGGAGTTCCTGGATGAGTTCGTGCGCATGCGCGACGGCGGGCGCGATCCAAAGCTCTTCCGTCGGGACGGCACCGGCAAGAGCGCGGTCATCAAGCATTTCGCAGCGACGGCCACCCTCGCCAATGACGGCAAGGTGCTCCAGATTTCGTACCACGACGCCGGGGGCATGTTCCTCGCGCGCCATCCCGCCGACTATCCCTACGAGTGGCAATGCAAGGGATCCCGTTTCGAATGGGAGCACACGGGCCTTTCGGGCTTGGGCGACAACGTGAGTGAAATGCACACGCTCGTCACTCTCACGCGCCTCGATTCCGGTGACCTGCAGATGGTCGAGGAGCGCACGGACTCCCGAAAGAAGGGCGCCCCGTCTCGCACCGAGATCCTCTTCCGCGGCGTGCCGACACCGGCAAAGTAGGAGACTACGCGAGCAGGCAGATCGCCTGCGCCGCGATGCCCTCGCCGCGGCCGGTAAACCCGAGCTTCTCCGTGGTCGTGGCCTTCACGTTGACCTGGTCCGGCTGCAGGTTGAGGTCCGCGGCGATGTTCAGGCACATCTGGCCGATGTGCGGCGCCATGCGCGGCGCCTCGGCGATGATCGTCGCGTCCACGTTCTCGACGCGGTAACCCCTCGAGGAAACGAGCGAAGCGACCGCGCGCAACAGTTCGCGCGAATCCGCGCCCTTGTAGCGTGGATCGGAATCGGGGAAGTGCTTGCCGATGTCGCCCAGCGACGCAGCGCCAAGGAGCGCATCGCAGAGGGCGTGCAGCAGCACGTCCGCATCGCTGTGGCCGAGCAGGCCCTTGTCGTGGGGAATCTCCACGCCGCCGATGATGAGCTTGCGGCCCGCGACCAGCGGGTGGACGTCGAAGCCCTGTCCGATGCGCATTACGCCTCCACCATCTGCCTGCGCAGCAGGATCATCTCGGCCAGCTCGAGATCCTCCGCGAACGTGACCTTGAGGTTGGTGTTGTCGCCCTGGACCAGCTTCGGGGCGTTGCCGAGCATCTGCTCCACGGCGCTGGATTCGTCTGTCGACTCGGGACGCTGCGCGAGGCTGCGGCGCAGCAGCCCGCAACGGAACATCTGCGGTGTTTGCGCCCGCCAGAGGCCGTCGCGCGGGATGGTCTCCGCCACGCGCAGCGTTTCCTCGGCGCGCTTCAGCGTATCCGCGAGCGGCATGGCGAGGAGGCCGCCGACGGGATCGTTCTCCACCTCGTCGAGGAACTGCTCCAGCAGCGACTTCGTGATGCAGGGACGCGCCGCGTCGTGGACCAACACCCAGTCGTCCTTGGCGATGCGCGCATCGAGGTGGGCGAGCGCGTTGGTCACGCTTTCCGCGCGGTTCTTGCCGCCGGAAAAGACAGCCTCGATCTTCTCGGGGAACTCGCTCCAGTCATATTCGCCCCAGTGGCGGTCGAGCGGGGCCAGGATCGCGATGACCGCGTGGATGCGCGACACCGACGCCAGCGTCTCCAGCGCATGGAACATCATGGGCTTTCCGGCAAGCGGGATGTATTGCTTGGGTACGGCATCCCCGATGCGCGTGCCCTGCCCCGCGGCGGGCACGAGTGCGAATATTTTCGGCATGGCATTCCGTGTCAGGCCGCCATTGTAAACTGGGGTCCATGCTGGCGCGGCGACTCCTCACGATCCTCGCGTGCCTTGCCGCCGGCTGCGACACGCCGCCGAAACCCATTGGCACTGTCGAGCAGGCAGGCGAGCTGGTCGTTCTCACGGTGAACGGCCCGTCGACGTATTCCGAGGACGCCGAGGGCCATCCTTCCGGGTTCGAGCACGACCTCGCGCTGCTCTTCGCGAAGGAGCTCGGCGTGAAGGCGCGCTTCGTGCTTGCCGACGACGCCTCGCGCATCGAGCCCGCCATCCGCAAGGACCGCGCCCACCTCGCGGCGGCGGGGCTCGTGAAGCAGCTCGATCTTCCCGGCGGCATCGCGTGGGGGCCTTCCTACTTCACCGCGCAGCACCAGATCATCTACCGATCGTCCGAGCCGAAGCCCAAGGCCCTCGAGGACATCGCGGGCAAGCGCGTCGGCGTGGTCGAGGAGTCGTATGCGGACTCCCTGCTGACGGAGCCGCCCAAGCTCTCGGCGCCGATCGAGCACCTACCGCCGGGCACTCCGATGGTCGACCTGCTGCAGAAGGTCGCCGACGGCAAGCTCGACTACGCGCTGGTCGAGTCCACGCGCTTCACGCTGCTGCGCAAACACTTCCCGCAGCTCGAGGCCGCGTTCAACGTGGGCAAGCCCGTGGACCACGCGTGGATGATCGCGGCCGTCGACAAGGCCCGCCTCATGGCCGCGGCCAAGCCCTTCTTCGAGCGCATCTCGAAGGATGGGACGCTGAAGCGCCTCATCGACCGCCACTACGGGCACGCGACGCGCATCACCACGATCGACTCCTCGACGCTGCTGGAGCGCATCGGCACCATGCTGCCGGCGCTCCGCTCGCAGTTCATCGAGGCCGAGCAACTCTCCGGCGTGGATTGGCGGCTGCTCGCCGCGATCGGCTACCAGGAATCGCATTGGGATCCAAAGGCCACGTCGCCCACCGGCGTGCGCGGGCTCATGATGCTCACCGAGGACACGGCGCAGCGCCTGCAGGTGAAGGACCGGCTGGATGCCCGCGAGAGCATCCTGGGCGGAGCGCGCTACCTCGTGCTGATGCGCGATGCGCTTCCCGCACGCATCACGGAGCCCGACAGGACGTATCTCGCACTCGCGGCGTACAACGTGGGCATCGGCCACCTGGAAGACGCGCGCATCCTCGCGCAACGCTCGGGCCTCGACCCGGACCAGTGGCAGAACGTGCGCCTGCAGCTCACGAAGCTCGCCGACCCGGCCGTGTTCCCGACGTTGAAGCACGGCTACGCGAGGGGCTACGAGACGCGGGAGTTCGTGGACAACATCCGCAACTACATGGACATCCTCGACCGACTGGCCCCGCGCGATTCGCCGCTGGTGCCGCGCATGCCCGACGTCGCTCAGGCCTCTTCGAGGAGTGCCCCGGCCGCCAAGTGACCCGTGTCGCCCCACAGTTCCGTCGTCCACGTGGTGCCGTCGAACGCCACGGCGTTGAACGAAGCGTTGGCGATGGGAATGGGATGCGGGGCGCTGACGGCGATGCCGTGCATCACGCGATAGAGCGCCGCCAGGACGCCGCCGTGGCAGACGACCACGACCCGCTTTTCGGGATACTCCGCGGCGATCGATTCGAAGGCCGACTTCACGCGGTCCTGGAACTGCCGGCGCGTCTCGCCGCCGGGGATGACGAAATCCGGATCGGTTTCGCGGACGCGCGAGAAAGCATCGGGAAACTGGTGATCCAGCTCGCCGTACGTGAGGCCCTCGGCGACACCGAACGACCGCTCGCGAAGCCTCGGATCGCTCACGATCTCGTGGCCCGTGCGCGTGGCGACACTGTCGGCCGTGTTGTAGGCGCGGCCGAGGTCGCTCGAGATCAGCACGTCGAACTTCTCGCCTTCCATGCGACGGCCGAGCGCGGCAGCCTGCTTCCACCCGAGCATCGTGAGCTCGCTGTCGGTATGGCCCTGGATGCGCGATTCGACGTTCCACTGCGTCTCGCCGTGGCGAAGGATGACGAAGCGCGTGCTCATGCGCGCTCCAGCCTGGCGACGCCGCCCATGTAGGGCACGAGCGCCGTGGGGATCGTCACCGAGCCGTCCGCCTGCTGGCCGTTCTCGAGGATCGCCACGAGCGTGCGTCCGACGGCGAGGCCCGAGCCGTTGATCGTGTGCACGGGCTCGGTCTTGCCCTTCTCGTTCTTGAAGCGCGCCTGCATGCGGCGGGCCTGGAAGCCTTCGAAGTTGGTGCACGACGAGATCTCGCGATACGCGCCCTGCCCCGGCAACCACACCTCGAGGTCGTAGGTCTTGGCGCTGGCGAAGCCCTGGTCGCCGGTGCACAGCACGACGACGCGGTACGGGAGCTCCAGCTTCTGCAGGATGGCCTCGGCGTTCTGCGTGAGCGCTTCGTGCGCCTCGGCCGACTGGTCGGGATGGACGATGCGCACCATCTCGACCTTGTCGAACTGGTGCTGGCGGATCATGCCGCGCGTGTCCTTGCCGTAGCTTCCCGCCTCCGAGCGGAAGCACGGGCTGTGGCAGGCGAACTGCAGCGGGAGGTCCTTCGCGTCCACGATCGTGTCGGCGACGAAGTTGGTCACCGGGTACTCGGACGTCGGGATGAGGTAGAGGTCGCGCCCCTCGATCTTGAAGAGGTCGTCCTTGAACTTGGCGAAGCTCGAGACCCCGTCGGCCATCTGGCTCGTCACCATGTACGGGACATAGACCTCGGTGTAGCCGTGCTCCGTGGTGTGCACGTCGATCATGAATTGCGCGATCGCCCGATGCAGGCGTGCCAGGCCGCCCTTCAGCACCGAGAAGCGCGCGCCCGAGATCTTGCCGGCGGTGTCGAAGTCCAGGCCGAGCGGGCCACCCACATCCACGTGGTCCTTCACCGGGAAATCGAACGTGCGCGGCGTGCCCCAGCGGCGGAGCTCGACGTTTTCCGCCTCCGACTTGCCTTCGGGCACTTCGGGGCGGGGAATGTTGGGGATCAGGCGCAGGAAGGCATTGAGCTTCTCCTGCACGGCAGCGAGCTTGGTCTCGTTGGCCTTCATCTCTTCGCGGTAGCCATTGACCTCGGCCATGACCGCGGAGGCGTCCTCGCCCTTGCCCTTCAGCATGCCGATCTGCTTGTTGAGCGCGTTGGACTTCGCCTGGAGCTCCTCGGTGCGGGCCTGCACCGACTTGCGCTCGTCCTCCAGCGCGCGGAAGCCCGCCTCGTCGAAGGCGAAGCCACGGCGATTCAGGCCCGCGATGGCGGCGGGAAGGTCTTTGCGGAGGAGCTGGATGTCGAGCATGAGTCTCTGAAATTCGGGGGCGAAAGAATTAGGGTCAGACCCTTTTTTCCGTCGTCGGCCGAAGGGCCGACGCTGGCGGAATAAAGGGTCTGACCCTAATTCTTTCCGATTCCCTATTTTCCCTTTTTGCGGGCCTGTTCGTCCAGAGATCGCAGGTATTCAAGCTTCTCGCGGATCTTGCCCTCGAGGCCCCGGTCGGTGGGGCGATACCAGTTGGGGCGTTCCATGCCCTCGGGGAAGTAGTTCTCGCCCGCCGCGTAGCCGTCCTCCTCGCTGTGGGCGTAGCGGTAGTTGTCGCCGTAGCCCAGGTTCTTCATGAGCTTGGTGGGGGCGTTGCGGATGTGCATGGGCACGGGACGGGTGCCGTCCTTCGAGATGAACGCCTTGACCTCGTTGTAGGCGGTGTAGACCGCGTTCGACTTCGCGGCGATCGCGAGGTAGACGATGCATTCGGCCAGGGCCAGCTCGCCCTCGGGGGAGCCCAGGCGCTCGTAGACCTCGGCCGCGTTGATGGCAACCTCGAGCGCCCTCGGATCGGCGAGGCCGACGTCCTCGGTGGCCATGCGGATCATCCGCCGGGCGAGGTAGCGCGGATCCACGCCGCCATCGAGCATGCGCACCAGCCAGTAGAGCGCCGCGTCGGGGTCGCTGCCGCGCATGCTCTTGTGGAGCGCGGAGATCTGGTCGTAGTAGTTCTCGCCGCCCTTGTCGAAGCGGCGCCCGGCGCGCTGGGCGACGGTGTTCACGTAATCCACGTCCGCGCCGTGGCGGCCCTCGAGGCGCGCGGCCTGGGCGATCTGCTCCACGAGGTTGAGGGCCCGGCGCCCGTCGCCATCCGCGAACTCGGCGATGCGCTTCTTCGCTTCCTCGGTCACATCCACCTTCTCCGAATCGAAGCCGCGCTGGATCAGCTCGTCCAGGTCCTCGGGCTTCAGGCTCTCCAGCACATACACCTGGGCCCGCGACAGCAACGCGCCGATCACCTCGAACGACGGGTTCTCGGTGGTCGCGCCGATGAACGTGAGCAGGCCCGACTCCACGTGCGGGAGGAAGGCGTCCTGCTGGGCCTTGTTGAAGCGGTGCACCTCGTCCACGAAGAGGATGGTCGACCTGCCGTACTGCTCGCGCGTGAGACGAGCGCGCTCCACGGCCTCGCGGATCTCCTTCACGCCCGAGAGCACGGCGGAGATGGCGATGAACTCCGAATTGAAGGCGTTGGCCATGAGGCGGGCCAGCGTGGTCTTGCCGACCCCGGGCGGGCCCCAGAGG
The DNA here is from genome assembly GCF_013003965.1 of Usitatibacter rugosus. Lineage (NCBI taxonomy): Bacteria > Pseudomonadati > Pseudomonadota > Betaproteobacteria > Nitrosomonadales > Usitatibacteraceae > Usitatibacter > Usitatibacter rugosus. Next base: position 2,789,498 of record NZ_CP053069.1, read on the forward strand.
ATCATCGAATGCGGCCGGCCCGAGCGCAGCGCGATCCACAGCGGCTTGCCCTCGCCCAGCAGGTGGCGCTGGCCGACGACGTCTTCCAGGCGCTGCGGGCGCAGGCGCTCCGGCAGCGGCACGTACGCCTGCCCGGACTCGTTGAAGAGGTCGCGTTCCATGCCGATATTCTAGGCCGAGGCGCGGCCTTTCCCGACCTTCCAGTAGCGCTTCATGGAGGCGGGCAGCGTGCGGAGCATCCCGGCCTCCCCCTCCTCCCGCAGGTACTTGTCGAAGGCGGCCGCGACCGGCGGCAGGCGCTTGCCGCGGCGGTGCACGCAGTACCAGCTGCGGTGGATGGGGAAGTCGATCACGTCCAGTACGGCAAGCCGCTTCGCTTCGAGTTCCAGCGCCACGGCATGGGCCGACATGAAGCCCACGCCGAAGCCCGCGGAGACCGCCTGCTTGCACGTCTCGTTGGACGGGGCCTCGATCACGATGCGCGGCTTCAGGCGCGCCTTGCGCATGGCTTCATCCATCACGCCGCGCGTGAGCGAGCCCTGCTCACGGGCGATGAAAGGCTCGCCGGCCAGCGTGGCGAGCGGAATGCGCTTCTTCGAAGCCAGCGGATGGCGCACCGGAGCGATGATCACCATGGGGTGCGGCGCGAATTCCGTCGCGAGGAATTCACCGGGCGGGGGCAGGCCCATGATTCCCAGGTCCACGAGGTTGCGGTCGAGGCGGCGCAGCAGCTCCTCGCGATTGCACACCGCGAGCGCCACCTGCACGCCCGCGTACCGCTCGCAGAACGCGTTCAGGAGCGTCGGGAAGAAATAGTCGCCGGCGCTGATCACGCCCACGTTGAGCAGGCCGCCTTCGATGCCGCGGTGGGCGGCGAGGTCTGTCTCCAGGGCGTGCAGCTGGTCCAGGATGGCGGCGCTCGCCCGGCGCATGGCTTCACCCGCGGGCGTGAGATAGACGCGGCGGCCGAGGCGCTCGAAGAGGGGCAAACCCGCATGGCGCTCGAGCTCCGCGATCTGCAGCGAGACCGCCGGCGCAGTGAGATGGAGCTCCGCCGCGGCGCGCGCGAAGGAGAGATGATTGGCGGCGGCGGCGAAGACGCGGAGCTGCCGGAGCGTGGCGGAACGCATGCGGATACTTTAGCAATAACTTATCTCAGAGGAAAGAAAGTTTAACTATCCCTTAGGCTTGGCCGTCGCTAGCATGGGTTCGTCGCGGCGCCACCTGCCGCACGCAGCCGGAGGAGAAGCCGAATGGCTCCATCGCAATCCGCACCGCCCGCAATCGACGCCCAGGCCCTGGCCCAGGCGCTGTCGACGCTGGGCCTGATGTACGGCGCCCGTGATGCGCTCGTTGGCCACGCGGCCAGCGCGCAGGACGAATCCGAGGCGATCCGAAACTTCATCCGCGTCGAACGCGCCCATCTGCTGGCGACCTACGACCTGGAAGCGCTGGTGAACCTCGTGATGGACGCGAGGCACCGAAACCACAGCGCGCCGGCGTCCATCGAACAGTACACGCCCAACTAATCCTCCTCCCCCCAAAGGATCCCGCCGACCATGAGAATCTGCATCGTCGGCGCCGGAGCCATCGGGGGTTTCCTCGGCGCGCGCCTTGCGGCCGGGGCTTTCAATGTCGCCCTCGTGGCACGCGGTCCGCACCTGGCGGCGCTGCGCCGCGACGGCCTCACCCTCATCGAGCGCGACGGCCAGCGGCGCACCCATGCCGTGGAAGCCTACGGGCGCATCGCCGAGGTGGGCCCCTGTGACGTGGTGGTGCTGGCCCTCAAGGCCCAGCAGCTCCCCGCCATCGCGGCCGAGGTCCCCGCCCTCTTCCACCGCGACACCGTCGTGGTGCCGATGCAGAACGGCATTCCCTGGTGGTACTTCCAGCGCCACGGCGGCGAACACGCCGGCACGCGCGTGGCGAGCGTCGATCCCGCAGGGGCCATCGGGGCGTGGATCCCGCCCGAGCGCATCGTGGGCTGCGTGGTCTACCCCGCTTGCGACATCGCCGCGCCGGGCGTCATCCACCACGTCGAAGGCGAGCGCTTCCCCCTGGGCGAGATCGACGGCACCGTGACGCCGCGCGTCGAGGCGCTCTCCGAAGCGTTCACGAAGAGCGGCTTGAAGGCCCCGGTGCTCACCGACATCCGAAGCGAGATCTGGCTCAAGCTCTGGGGCAACCTCACGTTCAACCCCATCAGCGCCCTCACCCGCGCGACGCTCGACCGCATCTGCGGCGAACCCCTCACGCGCGACCTCGCCGCCGCGATGATGACCGAGGCCGCCGCCGTCGCCGGCAAGCTCGGCATCTCCTTCCGCGTGCCGCTCGAGCGCCGCATCGAGGGCGCCGCGAAGGTGGGCAATCACAAGACCTCGATGCTCCAGGACATCGAGGCGGGACGCGCCACGGAGATCGACGCATTGCTGGGCTCGGTGATCGAGCTCGCGCGCCTCACCCAGACCGAAGTGCCGCACCTGCGCGCGATGTACGCGTGCGCGCGGCTGCTCGAAGCCACTGTCCGCCACGAAACCAAAACCGCCGCCCAAGCGGCCTAGCGAGGAGAGAAATGTTCGACGCACATGCCAACCCCGCCGCCTCCGATCCCGACCTCTGGAACGCGATCGACGCCGAGGCCACGCGGCAGGAGCAGCACCTGGAGCTGATTGCCTCCGAGAACTACTGTTCGCCCGCCGTGATGCGCGCGAACGGCTCCGTGCTCACCAACAAGTACGCCGAGGGTTACCCGGGCAAGCGCTACTACGGCGGCTGCGAGCACGTGGACGACGTGGAGCGCCTCGCCATCGATCGCGTGAAGCAGCTCTTCGGCGCGGGCTACGCGAACGTCCAGCCGCATTCGGGCTCGCAGGCGAATCAAGCGGTCTACTTCGCGGCCCTGAAGCCCGGCGACGCGATCCTCGGCATGTCGCTCGCCCACGGCGGGCACCTCACGCACGGGGCTTCGGTCAACCTCTCGGGCAAGATCTTTCGCTCGATCGGCTACGGGCTCGATTCCGACGAACGCGTCGACTACGACCAGGTCCGCTCGCTCGCCCGCGAGCATCGCCCGCGCATGATCGTCGCCGGCGCCTCGGCCTACTCGCGCGTCATCGACTGGTCGCGCTTCCAGGAGATCGCTCACGATGTGGGCGCGCTGCTGATGGTGGACATGGCGCACTACGCCGGCCTGGTCGCCGCGGGCCTCTATCCCAACCCGGTGTCGGTCGCGGACTTCGTGACCTCCACCACGCACAAGACGCTGCGCGGCCCGCGCGGCGGCTTCGTGCTCTCCTCCGCGCAGAACGAGAAGGCGCTCAACTCGAGCGTGTTCCCCAGCCTTCAGGGGGGGCCTCTGATGCACGTGATCGCCGCGAAGGCCGCGGCCTTCAAGGAAGCGCAGACGCCGGAGTTCCACAACTACCAAGTCCAGGTGCTCGCCAATGCGCGCGCCATGGCGGAGATCCTGACCGACCGCGGAATGCGCATCGTCTCGGGCGGCACCGACTGCCACATGTTCCTCGTGGATCTCCGACCGCTCTCGGTGACGGGCAAGGACGCGGAAGCCGCGCTCGGAGCCGCCAACATCACGGTGAACAAGAACGCGATTCCCAACGATCCGGAAAAACCTACGGTGACCTCCGGCGTGCGGCTCGGCAGCGCCGCCCTCACGACGCGCGGCCTGGGCGTGGTCGAAGCCCGCATCGTCGCGGGGCTCGTGGCCGATGCGCTCGTGGCTCGCGGCGACACGCTGCGTCTTGCGCGCGTGCAAAGGCAGGTGCGCGAGATCTGCGACGCCTATCCCGTCTACCGCAGCGCCAAGCGCCGCACGTTCGAAGAGGTGACCGCATGAGGATGCCCGGCCGTCATTTCCTGTTTGTCCCGGGACCCACCAACGTCCCGGACCGCGTGATGCGCTCGATGGTGATCGCGATGGAGGACCACCGCTCCTCGCGCTTCCCCGAGCTCACGCGCGGTCTCTTCCCGGACCTGATGAAGATCTATGGCTGCCGCAACGGCGAGGCGTACATCTTCCCCTCCACCGGCACCGGCGCCTGGGAAGCCGCGCTCACCAACACGCTCTCCCCGGGCGACAAGGTGCTGGCGCCGCGCTTCGGCCAGTTCAGCCACCTGTGGATCGACATGATGCAGAGGCTCGGCCTCGACGTGGAGGTGCTCGAGACCGAATGGGGCGAAGGCGCGCCCGAGGAGCGCATCGAAGCGGCGCTGCGCGCGGACAAGGACCACAAGATCAAGGGCGTGATGGTCGTCCACAACGAGACCGCGACCGGCGTCACCAGCGATCTCGCCGGAGTGCGCAAGGCGATGGATGCCGCGCGACACCCCGCGCTCCTGTACGTGGACGCGGTGAGCTCGCTCGGCAGCATCGAATTCAAGATGACCGACTGGGGCGTGGACCTCGCCGTGGCCGGCTCCCAGAAGGGCCTCATGCTTCCGGCGGGACTGGGCATCGTCTGCGCGAGTGCCAAGGCGCTCGAGACGATGAAGACGGCCAAGTGCACGCGCGTGTTCTTCGACTTCGCCGACATGAAGCGCGCCAACGCCGACGGCTACTTCCCGTACACGCCGGCGCTTCCGCTGCTCTACGGCCTGCGCGAATCGCTGAATCTCCTCCTGCACGAGGAAGGGCTCGACAACGTCTACGCGCGCCACACGCGCCTGGCCGAAGGCGTGCGCGAGGCCGTCGACGCCTGGGGCCTCGTCACCTGCTGCCGCGATCCGCGCTGGTACTCGAACACGGTGACCGCGGTGATGGTCCCGCAGGGCATCAACGGGGCGCACGTGATCGACGTGGCTTTCCGTCGCTACAACCTGGCGCTGGGCGCGGGGCTTTCGAAGATGGCGGGCAAGCTCTTCCGCATCGGCCACCTCGGCGACCTCAATGAACTGATGCTGCTGGGCGCGCTGGGCGGCGTGGAGATGGCGATGGCCGACGTCGGGATTCCCGTCGAGGCCGGGAGCGGGGTTGCTGCGGCGCAGACGCACTGGAGAAAGACCGATACGGTGGTGAAGCGCAAGGTGGCTCGCTCCGAGGTCGTCTACGCGTCCCACTCAACCGGATCGATCAACACCTGACCATGTTCTTCTAAATTCGCTTTAACGGACTCAAGAAAATCTTGAACCACGGAGGACACGGAGGCACGGAGGGCCACGGAGAAAAGCTTGAAGGGTAGGTAGCGTGGCTGTGGATGCGTCACCTCAGCTCCCACTTCACGATCCCACAAGTATTCCTCCGTGGCCCTCCGTGCCTCCGTGTTCTCCGTGGTTCAAGATCTTCTGTAGTTATCTACCTCAAGCGGGGTTTGCGTAACATGCGACGGGTATGCCGTCGCCCCCGCCCACCGTCGCAGCCGTCGTTCGCGAGCAGACCGGCCTCTCCTGGTCCCGGGCCCGGAAGCTGTGCACGGACGGGCGCGTCACGCTCGATGGCGAGCGCTGCCTCGATCCCGCCGCGAGAGTTCCTGCGGGCGGCGCGGTCGTGGTCGACCTGCAGGCGCCGAAGCATCATGCCGGCCCGCTTTCCCGGGAAGCGATCCTGTTCTACGACCGCGACGTGGTGGTCATCGACAAGCCCGCCGGGATGCTGAGCGTGCCCGACGTGCCGGGCAACAAGGACACGCTCGGCGTCCACGCGCGAACACTACTGCGGCGGATGGGGGGCGGCGACACCGCATTGGGCGTCGTCCACCGCCTCGACAAGGACACGAGCGGCCCGATGATGTTTGCGCGAACGGCCACGGCCCAGCGCGCGCTCGCCGCGCAGTTCCGGGACCATGAGGTCGACCGCGTCTACCACGCCATCGCCCACGGCGCCGTGGCCGCCGAGCGGATCGAGACCGACCTGCTCCCGGATCGAGGCGACGGTTTGCGGGGCTCTTTCGGCCACTACAAGCGGGCCTCGGGCGATCCGCCGGCTGTCGCCCGGCGCGCGATCACCACCCTCGCGCCACTGACCCCGCTCAAGGGGGCCACGCTGGTCGAGTGCCGCCTGGAAACCGGGCGCCAGCACCAGATTCGCATCCACCTGTCCGAGCTGGGGCATCCGCTGGTCGGCGAACGCGTGTACATCCGCGACTACTCCGGCGTGAAGATCGAGTCGCCGCGTCCGATGCTCCACGCGCAAACGCTCGGCTTCGTGCATCCCCGAACCGGCAAGCACGTCCTTTTCCAGCGCGAGGCGCCGGCCGATTTCCAGGAGATGCTCGAACGCCTGCAAACCAAATAAAGGGGTCAGACCACTTATTTGCGCCAGCAAATAAGTGGTCTGACCCCTTTATTTGGTTTCGTCCATCACGTCGGCGCCCTTGGGCGGCGTGAAGGTGAAGGTCGCGGGCGGAAGCGCCGCGTTGGGCTTCATGTCGGAAAAGACGAGGCTGGTCCGGCCGCCCAGCGAATCCGAGAGCTCCATCGCCGCGAGCGCCTTGCCCTTCATCCCGATGCGGACACTCTCGAAGCCCGTGTCCTTCTCCTTCGGCGTGGCCACGACCCAGCCCAGGCCGTCCTTCTCGCCCGCGTCCGTGAGCGTGAAGACCTTGGTGATGTCGTCCTTGCCGGCGAGCAACGCCGCGGGCGTGGAGGAGACCGCCTTGTCGAGGCGCTTCACGGTGACCTGGTTCAGGTCCGCGTCGTGGATCCAGAGCTTCGACCCATCGCTCACCAGCAGCTGCTTCACCGGCTTCTCGTAGGCCCAGCGGAACTTGCCGGGGCGCGCGAAGGCGAACGAGCCCTGCGACTTGTCCACGACCTTGCCCTTCTGGTCGAAGACCTGCTGGTCGAAGCGCGCCGTGGCGCTCTTCGACTGGCCGTTGAAGGCGAGGAAGTCGTCGAGCGCGCTGGCATTCGCGGCCGGGGCCGCGGCGAGAAACGTAGCGATCAGGAGCTTCTTCAGGCTGCGGGAGCCCATCAAGGCGCCGGCGAGCGAGGTGGTGGCCATAGGGATTCTGTCGAAGTATGGAGGGTGGTTTTAGAGGGAAGGAGGGGAAGGAAAAGCGAAGGAAGGGAAGGAAATCGTTGAAAGTGACTGGAAGTACCATCGTGCCGAATTCACGCGACGCAGGACAAACTCACTTTCAGAGCTTTCCTTCCCTTCCTCCGCTTTTCCTTCCCATCCTTCCTTTTCAAAATCGGCGTTTGCACAGCGGCGTCGATCGCCTGACTCGCCTACGTCCCGCTCGCCGTTACTTCTCCGCGCGGGCGGGGTGGAGGATCTCGCGATTGCCGTTGGAGGCCATCGCGGAGACCAGGCCGGCGCGCTCCATGTCCTCGATCAGGCGGGCCGCGCGGTTGTAGCCGATGCGAAGGTGGCGCTGCACGAGCGAGATCGAGGCGCGCTTGTTCTGCAGCACGATCTGCACGGCCTGGTCGTAGAGCGGGTCGGCCTCGCCGGTGGCACCCTCGCCGCCGCCGGCTTGCTCGGCGAGATCCGGCTCGTCGAGGATGCCCTCGATGTACTGCGCCTCGCCCTGTTTCTTCACGTTCTCGACGACCTTCATGACCTCGCTGTCGGCCACGTAGGCGCCGTGCACGCGCTGCGTGAGGCCGGTGCCGGGCGGCAGGTAGAGCATGTCGCCCTGCCCCAGCAGGCTCTCGGCGCCTTGCTGGTCGAGGATGGTGCGCGAATCGATGCGCGACGACACCTGGAACGCGATGCGCGTCGGCACGTTCGCCTTGATGAGACCGGTAATCACGTCCACGGAAGGCCTTTGGGTGGCGAGGATCAGGTGGATGCCCGAGGCGCGCGATTTCTGCGCGAGGCGGGCGATCAATTCCTCCACCTTCTTTCCACTGACCATCATCAGGTCCGCGAGTTCGTCGATCACGACGACGATAAGCGGCAGCGCCTCCAGCTCCTCGGCACTATCCGGGGTGAGGCTGAACGGGTTCTTCAGCGGCTGCTTCTTCTCGATGCCCTCGTGGATCTTCGTGTTGTAGCTGGCGAGGTTGCGCACGGAGAAGGTGGACATCAGCTTGTAGCGCCGATCCATCTCGTGGACGCACCAGTTCAACGCGGCCCCGGCGTGCTTCATGTCGGTCACCACCGGCGCCAGCAGGTGCGGGATGCCCTCGTACATCGAGAGCTCGAGCATCTTCGGGTCGATGAGGATGAAGCGGACTTCCGAAGCCGTGGCCTTGTACATCAGCGACAGCAGCATCGCGTTGATCGCGACCGACTTGCCCGAGCCCGTGGTTCCCGCCACGAGCAAGTGCGGCATCTTGGCCAGGTCGGCCACGATGGGCTTGCCGGTGATGTCCTTGCCGAGCGCGATCGCGAGCTTCGACCCCATGTCGGCATAGACCTGGGAGCCGACGATCTCCGAGAGACGCACGATCTCGCGCTTCGGGTTGGGAATCTCCAGGCCCATCGACGAAGTGCCGGGAATCGTTTCGACGACGCGGATCGCCGTGACCGACAGCGCCCGGGAAAGGTCGCGCGCGAGGCTCACGATCTGCGCGCCCTTCACGCCCACCGCGGGCTCGATCTCGTAGCGCGTGATCACCGGGCCGGGATACGCGGCCACCACCTTCACGTCGACGTTGAAGTCCTTCAGCTTCCGCTCGATCAGGCGCGAGGTGTACTCGAGCGTCTCGGCCGTGGGACGCTCGATGTGCGTGTCGGGCGCATCGAGCAGCGACAGCGGCGGCAGCGGGGAATCGGGCAGGTCGGCGAAGAGCGGGACCTGCTTCTCGCGCACCACGCGCTCGCTCCTCGGGATCTCGAGCACCGGCATCTCGATGCGGATGGGCTCGTGCTCCTCGAAGACCTTCTTCGCTTCCTCCACCTTCTCCTCGCGCACCTGCGCGGCGATCTTGCCCTCCTCGCGGTCGCGCTTGGCCTCGAGGCGCCCGCGGATCTCGGTGAAGGCCCATTCGACGCCGGCGCCCACGCGCTCGGCCACCTTGATCCACGAAAGCCCGGTGAAGACGCTGAAGGCTGCGGCGAGCGCGGCGACCAGCAGCAGCGTGCCGCCGGTGAAGCCGAGGGCCGCCAGCACCAGGCGCGAGAGCACTTCGCCCAGCATGCCGCCCGGCACCCCGGGCAGCGCCACGTTCATGCTGTGCAGGCGCAGGGCCTCGAGCGTGGCGCTGGAAGCGAGCACGAGCGCGAAGCCCGAGAGGCACACGGCGAGCGTGCGGCGGTCGAGGATGCCCCAGGCCTCCACGCGGTCGTAGAGGCGGAGGATGCCCACGCCGGCCAGGGCCACCCACCACCAGGCCGACAGCCCGAAGAGATAGAGCATCGCGTCCGCGATCCACGCGCCGAGGGCGCCCGCGCGATTGGCGAGGGGCGCACCGCTGCCGCTGTAGAAGGGACCGGGGTCGCCCTTGTCGTAGCTGCCGAGGGCGAGCGCGAGGTAGAGGCCGGCTGCGAGGAGGAGGATCCAGAGCGCCTCGCGAAGGAGGCGGCCAAGCCGGGGATTGCCGTTCGGGGAGGCTGCGCGCTGCGGAATATCGGCCATCAGGGCATCGTCTTGCGTGACGGCCGATTCTCTCACAGCGAGGGCGGCAACTCCCGGTTGATGATGGTGATGGACTTCGATTCCACCGTGATGAAGCCGCGGTCGGAGAGGTCCTTCAGGATGCGGTTCACCATCTCGCGCGAGGCACCGACCATGTTGGCGAGGTCCTGCTGGGAGAGCTTCTCGCCCACCATCAGCTTGCCGTTGTTGTAGACGGCGAGCTCGAGCAGCGTGGAGGCCACGCGCCCGTAGACATCCATGAGGGCCAGCGTGCCGATCTTGCGGTCCGCTTCCCGCACGCGCGAGGCCAGCACGCGCATGACCATATTGGCGATCCGCGGTGCCTGCTCCACGGCACGCTCGAACGCCGAGTGCGACAGGATGTGGAACGTCGAGGCTTCGAGCGTCGTCACCGACGCGGAGCGCGGCTGCTTGTCGATCATCGACATCTCGCCGAAGAAATCGCCAGGGCCGAGGATCTTCAGGATGATCTCGCGGCCGTCCTCATCGCCGATGAAGACCTTCACCTTGCCGGTCTGGATCATGTAGAGCGAGTCGCCCATTTCGCCCTCGGTGAGGACGACGGCGGTACGCGGATACGCCTTTTCGACGGCCAGGGTACGGATCACGTCCAGCTCGCGATCGTTGAGCTGGGTGAAAAAAGGCACCGCCTTCAGCGTCATGGTGCGATCGCCGATGAGGGTGGGACGCTTTGCGGGTGCGGTCATAGGTTTCCTAGATAACAAAAATATTGTTTATTGTCAATTATTTATAGAACCTACCTGCCATTCCGCCCGAGGTTCGGGCAGGCCGCAGGCCGCGCGCAATGAGATAATTGCATTTTCGCCCCCATCTCGCTTTCCCCAGCCCTCACAAGCCCCCATGACAACAAAGCACAGCCGCCTTTTAATCCTCGGATCCGGCCCCGCGGGCTACACCGCCGCGGTCTATGCCGCCCGGGCAAACCTGAAGCCCGTCCTCATCACGGGGCTCGCGCAGGGCGGCCAGCTCATGATCACCACCGACGTCGACAACTGGCCCGCGGACTTCTCCGGCGTCCAGGGCCCGGAGCTGATGGAGCGCTTCCAGAAGCACGCGGAGCGCTTCAATACCGAGCTCGTCTTCGACCACATCCACACCGCCAAGCTGGGCGAGAAGCCCATCACGCTGATCGGCGATTCGGCCACGTACACCTGTGATGCGCTCATCATCGCGACCGGCGCCTCGGCCATGTACCTGGGCCTCGACTCCGAGCAGAAGTACATGGGCAAGGGCGTCTCCGGCTGCGCCACCTGCGACGGGTTCTTCTACAAGGGCCAGGACGTCGTGGTGGTGGGCGGCGGCAACACGGCGGTCGAGGAAGCGCTCTACCTCACCAACATCGCCAAGCACGTGACGGTGATCCATCGCCGCGACAAATTCCGGGCGGAGAAGATCCTCCAGGACAAGCTCTTCCAGCGCGCGAAGGAAGGCAAGGCGAACGTCCTCTGGAACACCACGCTCGAGGAAGTGCTGGGCGACCAGTCGGGCGTGACTGGCGTGCGCATCAAGGAGAACGGCGTGGAGCGCGACCTGAAGGTCTCCGGCTGCTTCATCGCCATCGGCCACAAGCCCAACACCGACATCTTCACCGGCCAGCTCGAGATGAAGGACGGCTACATCGTCACGCACAGCGGCCTCGCGGGGAACGCGACCGCGACCAGCATCCCCGGCGTCTTCGCCGCGGGCGACGTGCAGGACCACGTGTACCGCCAGGCCGTCACCAGCGCCGCCACGGGCTGCATGGCCGCGCTCGACGCCGACAAGTACCTGGAAGGCATCCCCGTTTGAAGCGTCCCCGGCAAGCGCCGGACGACGCCGAACTCTTCCGCGCGGAGATGCGCGGCGTGCAGCCGGTGCGGCCGGCGAACCGCATCGAGCCCTACCGCGAGCCCCTGCCCGCCATCCCCGCGAAGCGCATCGAGGACGAGAGAGCCGTGCTGGAGGAGCTCTCGCGCCTGGCACTCGATGGCGACGACGTGGAGATCGAGGAGGACCGGCAGTTCCTCCGCGATGCGCTCCCGCGCGACATCCTCAGGAAGCTTCGCCGCAGCCATTGGGTGATCCAGCAGGAGCTGGACCTGCACGGCATGACGTCCGACGAGGCGGCGCTCGCCACCGACACCTTTCTCGCCGAATGCGTTCGCCTGGGCGTGCGGTGCGTGCGCATCATCCACGGCAAGGGCCTGCGCTCGAAGGGCAAGGAGCCCGTCCTGAAGCACCGCATCCGCAAGCTCCTGCAGCGCCGCGACCCGGTGCTCGCCTACGTCGAGCCGAAGGCGGTCGACGGCGGAGGCGGCGCGGTGGTCGTGCTGCTGAAAGGCTAGGCGGTGAGCGCCACCGCCACCCGCGTCATCTTCGCGCTGCTGGTGCTGCTCGCGATCTTCGTGGGCATCGACAACATGGAGCGCCCGCTCGCGAATCCCGACGAGGGGCGCTACTCGGAGATCTCGCGCGAGATGGCGCAGTCGGGCGACTGGGTCACGCCGCGCCTGAACGGCTTCAAGTACTTCGAGAAGCCCCCGCTGCAGTACTGGGCGAGCGCGGCGGTGTTCAAGGCGCTCGGCGAGAACGAATACACGGCGCGCCTCTACGTCGCGCTCTCGGGGCTGCTCGCGGTGCTGATGGTGGCCTACACGGTGCGCCGCCTGGTGTCGCTCCGCGTGGCGCTGCTCGCGGCCGGCGTGCTGGTCTCGTCGCCCTACTTCTTCGCCATGTGCGGCGTGATCACGCTGGATACCGGGCTCACCGCCTGGCTCACCGTGGCCCTGTGCGCCTTCCTGCTCGCGCAGGCGGGGCCGGAAGCGGGACGGCGGCGCTGGATGATCGCCGCGTGGGCCGCGATCGCGCTTGCGGTGCTCTCCAAGGGCCTCGTGGGCTTCCTCTTCCCGGCCGCGACGATCTTTCTCTATTGCGCGGTCCACCGCGACTGGTCGCTGTTGAAGCGCGTCGAATGGCTGCGCGGGCTCGCGGTGTTCTTCGCGATCAGCGCCCCCTGGTTCGTGCTGGTGTCGCAAGCCAATCCGGAGTTCGCCCGCTTCTTCTTCATCCACGAGCACTTCGAGCGCTTCCTCAGCACCACGCACCGGCGCTACGAGCCCTGGTACTACTTCCTGCCGATCCTCGTGGGGGGATTCGGCCCGTGGATGCTGGCACTCTTCCCCGCGGCCTTCGGCGCGTGGCGCGGCGAGAATCCGGCACGGGAATTCGCCTGGCGGCGCTTCGCGCTGATCTGGTGCGCTTTCATCCTGGTCTTCTTCAGCATCTCGAAGTCCAAGCTGCCCGCCTACATCCTGCCGCTCTTTCCGCCGCTCGCGATGCTGGTGGGCGAATGGCTGGAAAGCGTGGACAGCCGCCGCCTCGCGCGCTACCTGGTGCCGGTGGCGGTGATCATCGCCGCCGGGCTCGCGGCGATGTGGGGTGCGCCGGAGCGTGCCAAGAGCGCGTGGACGCAGGAGCTCTACGCAGCGGCACGGCCGTACATCGCGTTCGGGTGCGTCGTGCTGATCGTGGGACTCGTCGCAGGGGCGGCGATGGCGCTGGCCCGCCTGAAGCACGCGGCGATCGCGATCGTCGTCGCCGCGGGGATGGGGTTCGTCGATGGCGTCGAGGACGGCTACGAGCAGATCTCGCCGCGCCAGTCCGGCCAGGACGTGGTCGCCGCGATGCGCCCGCACCTCACGGCCGATGCCCGCGTGTACTCGGTCGACTACTACGACCAGACGATCCCGTTCTACCTCGGGCGCGAGGTGACGCTCGCGAAGTACGTGGACGAATTCGAGCTGGGGCAACGCGCGGAGCCCTCGCGCGCCCTGCCGACGATCGAGGCTTGGCTGGCGGACTTCCAGCGCCCCGGGAGGGCGCTCGCTATAATGCAGCCCGGTCTCTACGACGACGTGCTCCGGCCCACCGGAATCCCCATGCAACTGATCCATCGAGACGATCGCCGCGTCGTCGTCGTGAAACCGTGAACCCGGTCTCCTTCGCGCTGGTGCTCTTCGGCGTGCTGCTGAACGCCGCCGCCCAGCTGCTGCTCAAGGCCGGCACGAACCGCATCGGCGAATTCGCCTTCTCGTTCGACAACATCCTGCCCATCGGCGGCAAGGTCGCGCAGAGCCCGTTCATCTGGGGCGGCCTCGCCTGCTACGGCGTGAGCGTGGTGGTGTGGATCCTCGCCCTCTCGCGCGTGCCGGTGAGCGTGGCCTACCCGATGCTCTCCATCGGCTACATCGTGAACGCCTTCGCGGCGTGGATGCTGTTCGGCGAATCGCTCGCCATGCAGAAGCTGGTGGGCATCGGCTTCATCGTGATCGGCGTCTACCTGGTGGCGCGCTCGTGACCCAGCCGTTCCTCCCCTTCGCGCGCCCCGGCATGGACGAGGCGACCATCGCCGCCGTCGCCGAGACGCTGCGCAGCCGCTGGATCGTGACCGGCCCGCGCGCGGCGGCGTTCGAGAAGGCGCTTTCCGAGCGCTTCGGCGGCCGCAGCGTCCGCGCCATGACCTCCGCCACGGCCGCGATGCAGCTCGCCCTGGAGATGCTCGGCATCGGCGCCGGCGATGAAATCATCGCCCCGGCCCAGAGCTTCTTCGTCACCGGCAACCTGATCGAGCGCAGTGGCGCGAAAGCCGTGTTCGTGGACGTCGACCTTCGCAGCCGCAACCTGGATTTCGCGCAGGCCCAGGCGGCCGTCTCGCCGAAGACGAAGCTGCTGCTGCCCACGCACTACAACGCACCGCTCGATCCCGCCGCGCTCGACACCTTCCGAACGAAGAACAAGGTGCGCATCCTCGAGGATGCGGCGCTCGCGATCGGCTCGCGCTATCCCGACGGACGCGCGGTCGGCGCGAGCGGCGACCTGGTCACCTTCAGCTTCCACCCGAACAAGAACATGACCACCATCGAGGGAGGCGCCCTCGTGCTGGACGATGCGAAGGAGACGGCCACCGTCGAGGAGCTGCGCTTCCACGGCATCCGCCGCCAGGCCGACGGCACGCGCGACGTGGAGCGCGCCGGGACCAAGTACAACTTCTCGGATGTGTCCGCCGCCGTGGGCCTCGAACAGCTGAAGCACCTCGACGCGTGGTGCGCCCGGCGCGAGCAACTCGCGAAGCGCTACTTCGAGGGCTTCGCGAACGACGACCTCATCACGCCGGAGTGCCTGCCGCCCGAGAACAACCCCGGCCATAGCTGGAACATGTTCACGGTGCTGCTTCCGCTGCCGGCGCTCGGCGTCACGCGCAAGGCCTTCGTCGACGCGATGCAGAAGGAAGGCATCGGGATCGGCATCTCGTACGAGGCGATCCACCTCACGTCGCTCTTCCGGAAGAAGGGATTCCGCGAGGGGCAGTTCCCGAACTCCGAGCGCATCGCGCGCGAGACCGTGACGCTGCCGCTCTTCCCCGAGATGCAGGACTCCGACGTCGAGCGCGTGTGCGCATCGGTGAGCCGCGTGCTGCGGCGGAAGGCGGCCTAGAGCATGGCGAAGCCCAACGTCTCGGTCGTCATCCCCGTCTACAACGAGGAGGCCGTGCTGCCGCAGCTCTTCGCGCGGCTCTATCCCGCGCTGGACAAGCTGGGCGTCAGCTACGAGGTCGTGTTCGTGAACGACGGCAGCATCGACAAGTCGGTGGCGATGTTGCGCGAGCAATTCCAGCTGCGCCCCGACGTGACGCGTGTCGTGCTCTTCAACGGCAATTTTGGCCAGCACATGGCGATCATGGCCGGCTTCGAATACTGCCGCGGCGATCGTGTCGTCACCCTCGACGCCGACCTGCAGAACCCGCCCGAGGAGATCGGCAACCTGCTCGCGAAGATGGACGAGGGCCACGACTACGTCGGCTCCATCCGCCGCAAGCGCAAGGACGCGGCATGGCGGCGCTGGGCCTCGCGCGCGATGAACCGGATGCGCGAGCGGCTGACCCACATCCAGATGACCGACCAGGGCTGCATGCTGCGCGCCTACGACCGGCCGATCATCGACGCGATCCGCGCCTCGCGCGAGGTGAGCACGTTCATTCCCGCCCTCGCCTACTCGTTCTCGCGCAATCCGACCGAGATCGAGGTCGGGCACGAGGACCGGCACGCGGGCGAGTCCAAGTATTCGCTCTACCGGCTGATCCGCCTTAACTTCGACCTCGTCACCGGCTTCTCCGTGGTGCCGCTGCAGCTCTTCTCGCTCTTCGGGATCCTCGTCTCGGTGCTCTCGGTGCTGGTCTACATCGTGGTCATCGTGAAGCGCATCGCGCTCGGCGAAGGCCACGGCATCGAGGTGATCTGGGACCGCGACATCCTCGAGTTCTTCCTGATCGGCGTGCAGCTCTTCGGCATGGGCCTGATCGGCGAGTACGTGGGCCGCATCTACCAGCAGGTGCGCGAGCGGCCGCGCTACCTCGTCCAGGCGATCCTCGAAAAGCCGGAATGAAGTCCACCGCCGTCGTCTTCGCCTACCACGACGTGGGCGTGCGCTGCCTTTCGGTGCTGCTCGACGACGGCGTGGACGTGAAGCTCGTCGTCACGCACGAGGACGATCCGAAGGAGACGGTGTTCTTCGGCAGCGTCCGCGAGTTGGCGCAAAGCCGCGGGCTCGAGGTCGCAACACCCACCGATGCGAACGATCCCGCCTTCGTGGAGCGCCTGCGCTCGATCGCGCCCGATTTCCTCTTCTCGTTCTACTACCGGAAGATGCTCTCGCCTGCCGTGCTCGCCTCTGCGAAGCGCGGGGCCTTCAACATGCACGGCTCGCTGCTGCCGAAGTACCGCGGCCGCGCGCCCGTGAATTGGGCGGTATTGAAGGGCGAGCGCGAGACCGGCGCCACGCTGCACGAGATGGTGGCGAAGCCCGACGCGGGCCGCATCGTCGGCCAACAAGGGGTGCCGATCGGCGAGGACGACCTCGCCGTCGACGTCTTCGCTCGCGTGACGGCTGCGGCGGAGGCCACGCTGCGCCGGGAGCTTCCGAAGCTGCTGGACGGCTCGGCCACGCTCTCCCCGCAGGATCTCTCCCAGGGGAGCTACTACCGGGGGCGCAAGCCCGAGGACGGGCGCATCGACTGGACGCAGACAGCGAAGGCGATCCACGACCTCGTACGCGCCGTGGCGCCGCCCTATCCCGGCGCATTCACGCGCGTGGCCGGCCAGCAACTGCGCGTGTTGCGCACGCGCCTCGCACCCGGCAAAACCCTCGGGCCACGCTCCGCGCTGGTGGCGACGGCGGAGGGTTTGTACGCGGCGGGCGGCGACGGGGAGGCCCTGGAAATCCTCGAGCTCGAGGTGGACGGAAACCCCATCGCGCCACGGGGCTTCTGCGACAATATCGGTTTCGGCCCCCACCTTCCCGATCCCTAGGCCATGGCTACCGCGACGGCGCACCCCGCCCGGTTCCTCCACAAGCACCGCATCGAGGCCCTCACCGACGGCATCTACGCCGTGGCGATGACGATCCTCGTGCTCGAGCTCAAGTTCGACCACGGCGCGACCTTCGCCACCGCCGCAGACTTCCATTCCGCGCTGCTGCACCTCTTCCCCAAGTTCTTCGCGTGGATCATCAGCTTCTCGATCCTCGCGACGTTCTGGATCTCCCACCACCGAGCCTTCCATTTCGTGAAGACGGTGGACGTGAAGCTCCTCTGGATCAATTTGTGGGGACTGATCTTCGCGTCCTTCCTGCCGTTCGCCTCGTCGATGGTCGGCGAGCACACGCGCTTCTTCACCGCGCAGGCGATGTACGCGGTGACGATGGCCGGCATGGCGCTGGTAGCCATCGTGCAGATCACCTACCTCGAGCGGCATCCGGAGCTGTGCGATCCGCCCGTGCCGCACTACGTGGCCAACGGCGCCCGCTTCCGCTGCTTCAGCATCGTCGCGGTGGCGATCCTCGCCATCGTCATCTCCGCCTGGCAGCCGCTCTTCGGCACCGCGGCCTTCATCCTCATGGCCGTGATGGGCCGCATCGGACGGGGCATCGAAACGCGCGCCGCCGAACGCGAGGCCCAACTCTCCTCGGATCGACCCTTCCCATGAAAAAGATCTGCATCCTCGGCGTCAACGGCTTCATCGGCCACCACCTCTCGAAGAAAATCCTCGCGGAGACGGACTGGGAGGTCTACGGCATGGACATGGGATCGGACCGCATCACCGACCTGATGGCCGATCCGCGCTTCCATTTCTTCGAAGGCGACATCACGATCAACAAGGAGTGGATCGAGTATCACGTCCGCAAGTGCGACGTGATCCTCCCGCTGGTGGCGATCGCCACCCCGGCCACGTACGTGCGCGAGCCGCTGCGGGTCTTCGAGCTCGACTTCGAAGCCAACCTGCCGATCGTGCGGAGCTGCGTGAAGTACAAGAAGCGCATCCTCTTCCCGTCGACCTCCGAGGTCTACGGCATGTGCGAGGACGGCGAATTCGATCCGTACGCGTCCAACCTGGTGCTGGGCCCGATCGACAAGCAGCGCTGGATCTACTCCTGCTCCAAGCAGCTCATGGACCGCGTGATCTACGCCTACGGCTCCATGGACCAGCTCGACTTCACGCTCTTCCGCCCGTTCAACTGGATCGGCGCGGGGCTGGACTCGATCCACACCGCGAAGGAAGGCAGCTCGCGGGTCATCACGCAGTTCCTCGGCCACATCGTGCGCGGGGAGCCGATCCAGCTCGTGGACGGCGGCACGCAGAAGCGCGCCTTCACGTATATCGACGACGGCATCTCGGCGTTGATGAAGATCATCGAGAACAAGAAGGGCATCGCCACCGGGCAGATCTACAACGTCGGCAACCCGAAGAACAACTATTCGGTGCGCGAGCTGGCGGAGATGATGCTGGCCCTCGCGAAGACCTACCCCGAGTACAAGCGCAACGCCGCGAAGGTGAAGCTCGTGAACACCAGCGCCGGCAAGTACTACGGCAAGGGCTACCAGGACGTGAAGAACCGCGTGCCGAAGATCGAGAACACGAAGAAGGATCTCGGGTGGGCGCCGAAGGTGGACATGAACACGGCGCTGAAGAACATCTTCGATGCCTATCGGGGCCAACTCGACGAAGCGCGGACCTTGGCGAGTTAGGCAACGGACGCACTATGCAGACGCCGATTTTTAAAGGGAAGGATGGGAAGGAAAAGCGGAGGAAGGGAAGGAAACCCTTGAAAGGGATTTGAAGATGCAGTCGTCTCGAACTCACGCGGTGCAACCATTTCACTTTCAGAGATTTCCTTCCCTTCCTCCGCTTTTCCTTCCCATCCTTCCCTCTAAAATAACCCTCCACACCTTCACAGCCACCCAATGACACCCACCCCCCTCGTCGGCGTAGTAATGGGTTCCCAGAGCGATTGGGACGTGATGCAGAACGCGGCGCGCGTGCTGAAGGATTTCGGCGTGCCCTATGAGCATCTCGTGGTCTCGGCCCACCGCACGCCCGACAAGATGTTCGAGTACGCGTCCCAGGCGCGCACTCGCGGGCTGCAATGCATCATCGCCGGCGCCGGCGGTGCCGCCCACCTGCCCGGCATGCTCGCGTCGAAGACCACGCTGCCCGTGCTGGGCGTGCCCGTGCCCTCGAAGCACCTTGCGGGACAGGATTCCCTCTATTCGATCGTGCAGATGCCCAAGGGCATCCCCGTGGCCACCTTCGCCATCGGCGAGGCGGGTGCGGCCAATGCCGGTCTCTTCGCCGTGAGCCTGCTCGCCGGTTCCGACACGGGCCTCGCGCAGAAGCTCGCCGAGTACCGCGCCAAGCTCGCCGAGCAGGTGGCGGCGATGCAGCTGCCCGACGTCTTGTGATCGCGCCGGGCAAAACCCTCGGCTTGCTGGGCGGCGGGCAGTTGGGCCGCATGTTCACCGTGGCCGCGCGCACGCTGGGCTACCGCGTCACGGTGCTCGATCCCGATCCGCTCTCGCCCGCGGCGGAGTTCGCCACGGGCCACCTCAACACGGCGTACACGCATCCGGTCTCGCTGGACGAGCTCGCGCAGACCTGCGCCGCGGTCACCACCGAGTTCGAGAACGCGCCCGCCGAGGCCCTCACGGCCCTCGCCGCCCGCACGGTCGTTCGGCCCAGCGGCGATTCCGTTTCCATCGCGCAAGACCGCGCGCGCGAAAAGGGCTTCTTCGCCGACCACGGCTTCCCGCTCGGCCCGTACGCGGTGATTCGCACCGATGAAGATTTCGGCCCGGCCCTGGAGCGCGTGAAGCTGCCGGCCCTCCTGAAGACGGCGCGCTTCGGCTACGACGGCAAGGGGCAGGCGTCGATCGCCACGCGTGCCGACCTGGAGCGCGTCTTCGGCGACTGGAAGCGGGTCCCGTGCATCCTCGAGGAACGCCTCACGCTCGAACGCGAGCTGTCGGTGATCCTCGCGCGCGGCGCCGACGGCGAGGTGGCGGTATTTCCCGTCGCGGAGAACCGGCACGCGAACGGCATCCTCGACGTGACGATCGCCCCCGCGCGGATTCCCGACGCGATGGCGAAGGAGGCCACGGCCCTCGCGACGCGCCTCGCCTCCGAGCTGCAGTACGTGGGCGTGCTCGCGGTGGAGATGTTCGTGGTGGGCGGCAAGCTGCTGCTGAACGAGATCGCCCCGCGCCCGCACAACAGCGGCCACTACACGATGGACGCGTGCCGCACGTCGCAGTTCGAGCAGCAGGTGCGCGTGCTCTGCGGCCTGCCGCTGGGCGACCCGTCGCAGCACACGCCGGCGGTGATGGTGAACCTGCTGGGCGACATCTGGCGCGGTGGCGGCGAGCCGCAATGGGACGCGGTGCTGCGGCATCCCGGCGCCCACCTGCACCTCTACGGCAAGCGCGAGGCGCGGCCGGGCCGCAAGATGGGCCATGTGACCGTGTGCGAACCGACGGTGGAGCGCGCGTACGAAGTGGCGATGGCCATCCGCCGCGACCTGGGCATCGCTGAATCCGCTGGAACTCCCCTCCGCGTCTGAGGCAATACTGGTCACGGAGGATCCAAACCATGCAAACCATCCTGTCCCGCTTCGCCCTGCTCTTCCTTTCCACCGTCGCCACGACGGTCCTCGCCGCGTCGCTCACCGGCTCCGGCAAGCCCGTCACGGAGACGCGCGCGGTCTCCGGCTTCACGGGCATCGCCTTTTCGATCCCCGGCCAGCTCGAGCTCACC
Organism: Usitatibacter rugosus; assembly: GCF_013003965.1. Taxonomy (NCBI): domain Bacteria; kingdom Pseudomonadati; phylum Pseudomonadota; class Betaproteobacteria; order Nitrosomonadales; family Usitatibacteraceae; genus Usitatibacter; species Usitatibacter rugosus. The sequence goes on from NZ_CP053069.1 coordinate 2,810,139, forward strand.
CAGGGCGACACGGAGAGCCTCGTGATCACCGCGGACGACAACGTGCTGCCCGAGATCCAGACGGTGGTCGAGAAAGGCACGCTCAGGATCCGGTTCGCGAAGGACAGCCTCAGCACCTCGAACATCACCGTGCGGGTCAAGGTCACGGCGCGCACGCTCGAGCACCTGGCGGTCGGCGGCGCGGGCGACATGAGCACCGGTGCGCTCAAGGCCGGCAAGCTCTCGCTGTCGGTCGGTGGCTCCGGCAACATCGTCGTCGCGTCGCTCGTGGCGAGCGACCTTTCGGCCCAGGTCGGAGGCAGCGGCAACATCACGGTGAAGGGCGGCACGACGGATACGCTCAGCACGTCCGTCGGCGGATCGGGCAACGTGACCACCACGCGGCTCGCCGCGCGCAAGGCCTCCGTGAACGTGGGCGGCTCGGGCAATGCGAGCCTGTGGGCGAGCGAGTCGCTCTCCATCAACGTCGCCGGCTCGGGCAACGTGCGCTACTACGGCGATGCGAAGGTGAGCCGTGCCATCGTGGGCTCGGGCGAGGTCAAGCGCCTGGGCGCCGCTCCCACCTGATGCTCGGGCTCGCCTGGCTGCGGCGCAAGCCCGGCGAGCCGACGCTCGCGGTCACCCCGGAGCTCTGGCAGCGCGCCACGGCGCCGTGGCTCTTCATGCGCGGCCTCGCTCCTGCCGATGTCGAGCGCCTGCGCTTGCTCTCGGAAAATTTCCTCTCGACGAAGCACTTCTCCGGCACGCACGACCTCGAGATCACGCCGCTCATGAAGGTGCACGTGGCGGCGCAGGCCTGCATCCTCGTCCTGGAGCTCGGCATCGAGTGGTACGAGGGCTGGTCGGAGATCATCGTGTATCCCAGCCAGTTCGCCCCCGAGCGCGAGGTCATGGACGAAGCCGGGGTCGTGCACATCACGAACGACCCGATGGCGGGCGAGGCGTGGCTCGGCGGACCGGTCGTGCTCTCGTACGAGGACGTGGCGATGACCGGCGACGAGGAAACGCGCGTCGCGGGCTACAACGTCGTGATCCATGAATTCGCGCACAAGCTCGACATGCGACACGGCGAGCCCAACGGCTTTCCGCCGCTGCATGACGGCATGAGCGTCGCGGCGTGGCGCAAGGCGTTTGCCGCGGCGTACGAGGATTTCTGCGCGCGCGTGGATGCCGCCGACGAGCTCTCGGAGCGAGACGACGGCGCGGCGCTGGACGAGCTGCCGATCGATCCCTACGGTGCGGAAAGTCCCGGCGAGTTCTTCGCCGTCATCTCGGAAGCGTTCTTCGAGACGCCGGAGCTGCTCTCGCCGGAATACCCGGCGGTCTACGAGCAGCTTCGGCTTTTCTACCGGCAGGATCCGCTCGCGCGGCTCACTTCGTCGAGTTCGCCTTCCTGACGTTCGGCGATTCGGCTTTCGAGCGGCTCGCTGCCGCCTGCTCGGCCTCGAGCATCTCCTTCGCCTCGGCATCGGATTTCGGCGCGGCGTCGCGCGCTTCCTTCTCGATGTCGTGGTGCTCCATGTGGTCCTTCACGCCCTTGTTGTACTGGCGCGTGGCTTCGTAGTTGCCCTCGCCGTACGGGCCCGGCTTGGCGCCGGCGTCTTTCGAGGGCTTGTCGGTGGGCTTGTCGTTCTGCGGCTTCATGGGTCGTCTCCACGGATGAATGGTCCGAGCAACGATCATGAACGTGGGGATTTGCGGCCGTCAGCGGAGGACGGCACCGGCCGCGGTAGGACGCGGCCTACATTACCGGTCCCGGAGGTGCCCGGGACCACGGCGCCTCAGAGGAAGAGGACGGCCGGGAAGACAGCGATGGCAAGAACGATCAGTACCCACTCGCAGTTCCACCGTTTGAGGTGCCCGGTGTAGTGCAGGATGATCGCGGCGATCGCGAAGACATAGAAAGCGGCGAGCAGCATTCTTTGGAGCCTCTTTTGGTACGTGCGCGGGGCTAGGATAGCAGGAAGGGGGTCCCCCGGCCTAGACCGCGTCCTCGCCCGTTTCCCCGGTGCGGATCCGCACGACCTGGGCCACGTCGAAGACGAAGATCTTGCCGTCGCCGATCTTTCCGGTGCGCGCGGCCTTCACGATGGCGTCCATGGCCTTCTCGAGCAGCGAATCGGCGACCACGACCTCGACCTTCACCTTGGGCAGGAAGTCGACCACGTACTCCGAGCCGCGATAGAGCTCCGTGTGGCCCTTCTGGCGGCCGAAGCCCTTCACTTCCGTCACGGTGAGGCCCGAGACCCCGATCTCGGAGAGGGCCTCGCGGACCTCGTCGAGCTTGAAGGGCTTCACGACGGCTTCGATCTTCTTCATGGTTCGTTCCCTAGGCCTTGGGCCGGAAGCCCGACGTTATAGGATATCGCCAGTCCTTGCCGAAGGACCGAGGGGTGATACGCACGCCCGGCGGGGCCTGGCGGCGCTTGTACTCGTTCACGCGGATCAGGCGCACGACCTGCCGTATGGCCTCGATGTCATAGCCCAGGCTCGCGATGGCCTCGGGGGTCATGTCGCGCTCCATGTACTTCTCCACCACGACGTCGAGCACCTCGTAGGGCGGCAGCGTGTCCTGGTCGGTCTGGTCGGGCTTCAGCTCCGCGGAAGGCGCGCGGTCGATGACGCGCTGCGGGATCACGCGGCCCTTGGAGTTCCTCCAGTTGGACAGGCGATAGACCAGCGTCTTCACGATGTCCTTGATGACCGCGTAGCCGCCGGCCATGTCGCCGTAGAGCGTGGCGTAGCCCGTGGCCATCTCGCTCTTGTTGCCGGTGGTGACGACGATCGAGCCGAACTTGTTGGACATCGCCATCAGCAGCGTGCCGCGGATGCGCGACTGGAGGTTCTCCTCGGTGGCGTCCTCGGCGCGTCCTTCGAAGCTGGGTGCCAGCGCGGCGCGGAACGCGTCGAACATCGGCTTGATGGCGATCTCGGTGTACTTCACGCCCTGGAGCTTCGCCATCTCTCGCGCGTCCTCGATGCTCATCGAGGCCGTGTAGTCGGAAGGCATCATCACCGCATGCACACGGTCCGGCCCCAGCGCATCGACGGCGATGGCGAGCACCAGCGCCGAGTCGATGCCGCCGGACAATCCCAGCATCACGCCGGGGAAGCCGTTCTTGTTCACGTAGTCGCGCGTGCCGGTCATCAGCGCGCGGTAGATGACTTCCTCTTCGGTGAGCGGCGGTGCCATCGTGCCCTTGGCGGCGCTGCCCTCGAACTCGAGGATGTCGAGCGCTTCCTGGAAGGTTTCCGCCTGATAGGTGAGCGCTCCGGTGCCGTCCATCGCGAACGAGGCCCCGTCGAAGACCAGCTCGTCCTGGCCGCCCACCCAGTGCACGTAGAGCAGCGGCAGGCCCGTCTCCTTCACGCGCGCGCCCATCACCGAGTAGCGCTCGGCGAGCTTGTTGCGGTTGTACGGCGAGGCGTTGATGGACAGCAGCAGCTCGGCGCCCGCGGCCTTGGCCTGCGCGGCCGGCTCGGGGAACCAGAGGTCCTCGCAGATCGTGAGGCCGATCTTGCGGCCCTCGATCTCGAACACGCACGGGCGGTTGCCGGTCTCGAAGTAGCGCTTCTCGTCGAAGACCTGGTAGTTGGGCAGGCGCTGCTTGAAGTAGATCTGCTCGATGCGGCCGTGGCGCAGCAGCGACGCGGCGTTGTAGCGCGTGCGGCCCTCGCGGTACGGGTGGCCCACGACGAGGGCGATGTCCAGGCAATAGGTCGCGAGCTTCTGCAGCTCGGCCACGCACTGGTCGTTGAAATCGTCGCGGAGCAGGAGGTCCTCGGGCGGATAGCCGGAGAGGGCCAGCTCGGGGGCGACCACGAGGCGCGCGCCCTGGGCGCGGGCGGCGTCGACGGCCTGGCGGATCCGGTCCGCGTTGCCGGCGAAATCGCCCACGGTCATGTTGATCTGGGCGACGGCGATCTTCATCGGGGTGGTGACGGCGGCTAGAATCGTTGTTCTCGCCATTATACGGTGCCGCACACCCCGCCTTTGCCTTGACGCAACCGCGCCTGCTCGCGTCGCTCGACGAAATCCCCGCTGCGCAATGGAACGCCCTGGCCGGTGACAATCCCACCGTCGCCTACGCGTTCCTGGACAGCTTGCACCGCTCCGGGAGCGCCGCGCCCGAGGCCGGGTGGGTGCCGCAGTACTACACGCTCTGGGACGGCCCGAAGCTGCGTGGCGCCGTGCCCCTGTATGTGAAGTCGCATTCCTATGGCGAGTACGTCTTCGACTGGGCCTGGGCCGATGCCCACGAGCAGCACGGGATCGCGTACTACCCCAAGCTGCTGTCCGCGGTGCCGTTCACGCCGGCGACCGGGCCGAGGCTGCTGGCCGTGGATGCCGCGACGCGCACCGAGCTCGCCGCGGGGCTGCTCAGGCTGGCGAAGCACTCCGATGCCTCATCGGCGCACGTCCTGTTTCCGCCCGAGGACGATGCCGTGGCGTTACGAGAGGCGGGTTGGCTCGAGCGCACCGGGGTGCAGTTCCATTGGCGCAATCCCGGCTATGCGAGCTTCGAGGCCTTCCTCGCCGAGCTCTCGCACGACAAGCGCAAGAAGATCCGCCAGGAGCGCCGCCGCGTGGCCGAGGCTGGCGTGGTACTTCGCCGCGTGACCGGACACGACGCGACCGCCGATGACTGGGACTTCTTCAATGCCTGTTATCGGCGCACCTACCGCGCACACCGCTCGACGCCGTACCTCAATCGCGCGTTCTTCGGGATGCTGGGCGAGCGCATGCCGGGCAACACGATGCTCGTGATCGCCGAGCGCGAGGGCAAGCCGGTCGCCTCGGCACTGAACCTCTACTCGGGGAGCGCGCTCTACGGGCGCTACTGGGGCGCCGCGGAGTTCGTGGCCGGCCTGCACTTCGAGGCGTGCTACTACCAGGCGATGGAGTTCTGCATCGAGCGCGGCATCGCGCTCTTCGAAGGCGGTGCGCAGGGCGAGCACAAGCACGCTCGCGGATTCCTGCCGCACGTCACCCGCTCCTTCCACTGGCTCGCCCACCCGGCCTTCTACCGCGCCGTCGACGAATACCTCGAGCGCGAGGGCGAGCACATCGCCCAGTACGTCGACGAGCTCAACGACCACTCCCCGTTCAAATCAAAACCCGGGTCAGAGTAGAGTTTTCTGGCGCGCGAAAACTCTACTCTGACCCGGGTTTTGTCACTTCCAGGCGTCGGAGAACTCTTTCCAGTGCGGCGCGGTTTGGTCGGCGAGGAAGGTGCGGAAGAGTGCCACTTCCCGCTCGTAGGATTCCGGCGAGAGCGCGCCGCGCATGTGCTGGAAGCGCAGGTAGAGGAGATAGGTGTTGGCGACGTCGGTCTCGCAGTAGTTGCGGATCGCCTCGATCTCGCCGCGCTTGTACGCGGGCCACACCTGCGAGCCATCCATGCCGAGCTTGCCCGGCAGGCCACAGAGCACGGCGATCTCGTTCAGCGGCGCCCATGCGCGATTCTGGTAGCCGGCGAGGACGTCCATCAGGTCCGTGTGGCGCAGGTGCCAGCGGCTGATGTAGTTGTTCCACTTGAATTCCTTGTTGTCCTCGCCGAGGTCCCAGTAGCTGCCCGCCTGCACGCCGTGGATCAGCGCACGGTAGTGAAGCACCGGAAGGTCGAAGGACGAACCGTTCCACGACACCAGCGTCGGCACGTACTTGTCGACGCCCTCGAAGAAGCGCTTCACGAGCTCGCGTTCGCCGTCCTCCGCGCCGCCCACCGACCACGCGCGCAGCGTCTCCCCGCCGGCGCGCAGCACGCACGAGATCGCGACGATGCGCTGCAGGTGCGTCGGAAAGAAGTCGCTGCCGGTCGCCTGGCGCCGGCGCTGCGAGACGAGCTCGACGACCGCGTCGTCGGTCACCTCGTCGGAGAGCTCCCACAGCTTGCGCAGGCCCGCGACGTCCGGGACGGTCTCGATGTCGAAGACGAGGACGGGGGTGGCCATGTCAGGCGGGGAACACGCCGGTGGAGAGGTAGCGGTCGCCGCGATCGGCCACGATGTGCACGATGACCGCGTTCTCGACCTCGGCGCAAAGCCGCATGGTCGCCGCCGCGCCGCCTCCGGAAGAGATGCCCATGAAGATGCCCTCCTCCGCCGCCATCCGGCGCGTCATCTCCTCGGACTCGGGTTGCGTCACCTCGATGATGCGGTCGACACGCGAGCGGTCGTAGATCTTCGGCTGGTAGGGCTCCGGCCACTTGCGGATGCCGGGCACCTGCGCACCCTCGGCCGGGTGCACGCCGATCACCTGGATCTTCGGGTTCATCTCCTTCAGGAACTTCGACGTGCCCATGATCGTGCCGGTGGTGCCCATGGTCGCGACGAAATGCGTGATCTTGCCCTGCGTGTCGCGCCAGATCTCGGGGCCCGTGCCGGTGTAGTGCGCGAGCGGATTATCGGGATTGGAGAACTGGTCGAGGATGATGCCCTCGCCCGCGTCGCGCATGCGCTTCGCGGTGTCGATCGAAAGCTCCATGCCGCCCTTCTCGGGAGTGAGCACGAAGCGCGCGCCGAACGCGCCCATCGTCTGGCGGCGCTCGATCGACAGGTGCTCGGGCATCACCAGGACCATCTTGTAGCCGCGCATGGCCGCCACCATCGCGAGCGCGATGCCGGTGTTGCCGCTCGTGGCCTCGATCAGCGTGTCGCCCGGCTTGATCTCGCCGCGCTTCTCGGCGTTCACGATCATCGAGAGCGCCGGACGATCCTTCACGGAGCCCGCGGGGTTGTTCCCCTCGAGCTTGGCGAGGATCACGTTGGAGGTCTTCCCGGGGATGCGCTGCAGGCGGACGAGCGGCGTGTTGCCGACGAAGTGATCGAGCGTGGGGACCATCGTTCGAGTATAGCCAATGAAAAGCCCCGCTCGGAGCGGGGCTTTGGACTGCACGGGGCGGGAAGGCCTACTTCTTCTACTTCTTCTTCTCGTCCACGGCCTTCTTGTCGTCGGCGGCCTTCTTGTCGATGGCGTCCTTCTTGGCATCGGCCTTGGCGTCGGCGGCATCCTTCTTCGCATCGGCCTTCGTGTCGGCTTTCTTCGCGGCGGCCTTCTTGTCGTCGGCGGCTTTCTTGTCCGCGGCTTTCTTCTCGTCGGCTGCCTTCTTCTTGTCTTCGGCGGCGGCCTTGTCGGCAGCCTTCTTGTCATCCGCGGCCTTCTTGTCAGCGGCCTTCTTGTCGTCGGCCGCTTTCTTGTCGGCGGCTTTCTTCTCGTCCGCGGCTTTCTTCTTCTCGTCGGCGGCGGTCTTGTCGGCGGCCTTCTTGTCGTCGGCAGCCTTCTTGTCGATCGCCTTCTTCTCGTCGGCGGTCAGCTTCTTCGGCTCTTCCTTCTTGGGCTCGGCCGCGGCTTTCTTCGGTTCCGGAGCAGGCGCGGGTTCCGCTTTCTTCGGTGCGGGTGCGGGCTCGGCCTTCTTCGGCTCGGCCGCGGCCTTCTTCGGCTCGTCCTTCTTCGGCGCGCGATCGCTCGTGCCCGACAGCATGATGTCGCCCTTGATCTTGTCGTACGTGCCGTCGCCGATGCCGTCGACCTTCTTGATGTCTTCGAGCGACTTGAACGGGCCGTTCTTCTTGCGGTAGTCGATGATGGCCTGGGCCTTCACCGGGCCGACGCCGTTCAGCGTCTCCAGTTGTTCCTGCGTGGCCGAATTGATGTTGATGCCGGCAAACGCGAGGCCCGCATACGCGAGCAACGCCGCCAGAAGTCCGATGAGCTTGCGCATGAGGCTCCCCTTGTGAATTGGAATAATGTGGTGAAACTTGCTGATTATAATAGCTTTTTAGCCGGAGCTGTAGCCCCGAGGTGCTCCAGGCGTGCGGCGTCGATCCAGAGCTTGCCCGGGCCTTCCAGCATCGCCCCCACCTCGAACGACTCCGCGTTCACCGGGATGTCGAACTCGACCGACACGCGCTTCCAATCGGCGGTACCCGACGTGAGTTTCTGGTCGTGGTGGACCGTGGCCCCGCCCGGGCCGTGGACGAGCACGAAGGGCCCGCCACCGTTGCCGGTCGCGCCTTCGGTGCGCACGGCGAGCGTGAAGCGCAGGCGCGCGCCTCGGAGCGTCGGATCGATGACGTGCTGCATGACGAGCGTCCAGGGCTCCTCGCGAACGCGCTCGATGCGCAGGCTCCGCTGGCCCTCGGCACTCACCGTGCCGTCGATCTCATGGCGGAAAGCGTTCGGATCCGAATGCGAGCTGCACCGCCATCCCGGCGCGCACCCGTGCGCGGGCCCGTCGGCTTCGAAGCCCGGATTGCGCAGCGTGACCAGGCGGCTCTCGGCGGACGGCCCCGGCGATGCGCATCCCGCGACCGCCGCGGCGAGCAGCGCCGCCCAAAGGCGGATCAAGGACGGCCTTCGCCGCGTTCCCAGCGCGCCGCGACGTAGCGGCCGACGCCCTCGTCCACGGAGAGGAACGGCTCGGCATAGCCCGCCGAGCGCAGCGCCGAAACGTCGGCCTGCGTGTAGCTCTGGTACTTGCCCACCAACGCGGGCGGGAACGGGATGTACTCGATCGTGCCGGCCTTGCGAAGTGCGTCCAGCGTGAGCGGCGCCTCGCCGCGCGCCTTGCGCACCGCGTTCACCGTGGCCACCGCGACGTCGTTGAAGCTCTGCGCCTGGCCCGTGCCGACGTTGAAGATGCCCGAGACCCCGGGATGGTCGAGGAAGAAGAGGTTCACACGCACGACGTCTTCCACGCTCACGAAGTCGCGGATCTGCTCGCCGGGGCCGTACTCGCCGCCGCCCTCGAACAGGCGCACCTTGCCTTCCTTCAGGTACTGGTTGAAGAAGTGGTACGCCACGGAAGCCATGCGGCCCTTGTGCGACTCGCGCGGGCCATACACGTTGAAGTAGCGGAAGCCGGCGATCTGGGCGCTCCGCCCCTCGAGCTGCCGGCGCACGGCCTGGTCGAACAGGAACTTCGAGTAGCCGTAGACGTTCAACGGCGCCTCGTGCTCGCGCGACTCCTTGAACACGCGCCCGCCGCCGTACACCGAGGCGGACGACGCATAGATGAACGGCACGCCGTGCTCCTGGCACCACGCGAGGAGATCGAGCGAATAGCGGTAGTTGTTCTCCATCATGTAGTTGCCGTCCTGCTCCATCGTGTCGGAGCAGGCGCCCTGGTGGAGGACGGCGCCGATGTCCCGGGCGAACACGCTGTGGCGGATGCGGCCGATGAAGTCCTGCTTGTCGTAGTAGTCCGCGATCTCGAGGTCGACGAGGTTCGGCACCTTGTCGGCGCGCGTGAGGTTGTCGACGGCGATGATGTCCTTCACGCCGCGGTCGTTCAGCGCGCGCACGAGGTTCGCGCCGACGAACCCGGCCGCGCCGGTCACGATGAGCGTGGTCATGGGGACTCCAGGGATTTCTCGAGCTCCGCACGGCTCGCGGTGGCGGTGCCGAGCTTGGCCACGACGATGCCGGCGGCGTGGTTCGCGACCTTCATCGCGTCGTGGAGGTCGGCGCCCGCGGCCACCATGAGGGAGAGCGCGCCGATCACGGTATCGCCCGCGCCGGAGACGTCGTAGACCTCGCGCGCGACGGTCGGCTCGCGGTACGACTCGTCCTTCGTGAAGAGCGACATACCCTCTTCGCTGCGCGTCACGATGAGCGCGGCGAGATCGAGACTCTCGCGGAGCTTCCGCGCGCGGGCTTCGAGGTCGGCCTCGTCGCTCCAGCGTCCCGCCACCTCGCGGAACTCGGACCGGTTGGGTGTCAGCAGCGTGGCGCCGCGGTAGCGCGTGTATTCGGAGCCCTTCGGGTCCACGAGCACGGGTTTGCCGTGCTGCTTGGCGAGCTGGATCATGCGTTGCACGTGCGCGAGGCCGCCCTTGCCGTAGTCGGAGAGCACGATCGCATCCGCCTCGTCGACGAGCTTCTCGTACTCGTCGAGCTTGGCGGCGAGCACCTCGTGGCTGGGGACGCGCTCGAAGTCGATGCGCAGGAGCTGCTGCTGGTGGCCAACCACGCGCAGCTTCACCGTGGTGGAGAGCTCCCGGTCGCGGTGAAGCGAGGCCGTCACGCGGTCGCGGAGCAGGAGGTCTTCGAGCGCGCGGCCCGCGTCGTCCTCGCCCACCACCGAGAGCAGCGTGCAGCGGCCGCCCAGCGAGGTGATGTTGCGGGCCACGTTCGCGGCCCCTCCCGGGCGCTCCTCGGTGCGCTTCACGAGCACCACGGGCACCGGCGCCTCCGGCGAGATGCGATTCACGTCGCCGAACCAGTAGCGGTCGAGCATGACGTCGCCGACGACGAGTACGCGCCGGCCCGCGAAATCGGGAAGCTTGAGCGCGCTCATCGGCCGATCGGGTAGTACTCGAAGCCCTTCGAGCGCACGACGGCGGGCTCGTAGAGGTTGCGGCCGTCGAAGATGACGGGCGACTTGAGGCTCGCCTTCAGCGCGTCGAAGTCGGGGCTGCGGAAGGCTTTCCACTCGGTCGCGATCAGCAGCGCGTCGGCGCCCTGCGTGGCCTGCATCGCGGTACCGGCGAAGGTGATTCCACTCTCGCTCTTGTAGGTCTTCTCGGCCTCCTCCATCGCCACCGGGTCGAACGCGGTGACGGTGGCGCCGGCCTTCAGCAGGCGCTCGATGATCACGAGGCTCGGGGCCTCGCGCATGTCGTCGGTGTTGGGCTTGAACGCGAGACCCCAGAGCGCGAACTTGCGGCCCGCGAGGTCGCTGCCAAATTTCTTCAACACCTTGTCCACGAGCACACCCTTCTGGCGCTCGTTGGCCTCCTCGACCGCTCCAACCACCTTGAGGTCGAGGCCGTGCTCCTGGGCCGTGCGCAGCAGCGCGGTGACGTCCTTCGGGAAGCACGAGCCGCCGTAGCCGGTGCCCGGATAGAGGAAGTGGTAGCCGATGCGCGGGTCGGAGCCGATGCCGATGCGAACGTGCTCGATGTCGGCGCCCAGGCGCTCGGCGAGGAGCGCCAGCTCGTTCATGAACGAGATGCGCGTGGCGAGCATGGCGTTGGCCGCGTACTTGGTGAGCTCGGCGGAGCGCACGTCCATCACCTGCAGGCGGTCGTGGCTGCGCTGGAACGGGCCGTAGAGCTCGCGCAGCGCCGTGACGGCCACGGGATCGTCGGCGCCGACCACGATGCGGTCGGGGCGCATGAAGTCCTCGACGGCCGCGCCCTCCTTCAGGAATTCCGGGTTCGACACGACGCTGAACGCGATGTCGGCGCCGCGCTTCTTCAGGCCCTCGGCGATGGCGGCGCGCACCTTGTCCGCCGTGCCGACGGGCACGGTCGACTTGTCGACGACGATCTTCGGCGCGTCCATGTGCTCGGCGATGTTGCGCGCGGCCGCGAGCACGTGCGAGAGGTCGGCCGAGCCGTCCTCGCCGGGCGGCGTCCCCACGGCGATCATCTGGATGCGGCCATGGCGCGTGGCCTGCTTCGCATCGGTGGTGAACGTGAGGCGGCCGGCGGCGGCGTTGGCGCGCACGATCTCGCGCAGGCCCGGTTCGTAGATGGGGATCTCGCCGCCCTCGAGCATCGCGATCTTGCGCGCGTCCACATCGAAGCAGAGCACATCGTTGCCCACGTCGGCCAGGCAGGCACCGGTGACGAGGCCCACGTAGCCGGTGCCGATCAGGGTGACCTTCACGCGGCCTCCTGCGACAGGCCCAGCTCGCGGCGGATGCCCTCGAGCACGGCGACGGGATCCGTCGCGCGCGTGATGGGACGGCCGATCACCAGGTAGTCGGCGCCGAGCTTCACCGCCTCGGCCGGCGTCACGGTGCGGACCTGGTCGCCCTTCGCGTCGGTGGCGAGGCGGATGCCGGGAGTGACCAGGGTGAACGATGTTCCCGCGGCAGCGCGCACCCACGGCGCTTCCTGTGCGGAGCAGACCACGCCATCCAGCCCGCACTCCTTCGTGAGGCGGGCGAGCCGCTCGACGTTCTCGCGCACCGAGCCGCTGAAGCCGACGCGCGCGATCGATTCGTCGTCGAGGCTCGTGAGGATGGTGACGCCGATGAGCAGCGGCGGCTTGGTGACCGAGGCCACGGCTTCGCGCGCGGCTCGCAGCATCGCCTCCCCGCCGCTTGCGTGCACGTTCATCATCCACACGCCCAGGCGCGCGGCCGACTTGCAGGCGCCCGCGACGGTGTTCGGGATGTCGTGGAACTTGAGGTCGAGGAAGACTTCGAAGCCGCGCTGGTGGAGCTGCTCGACCACCGCGGGTCCGGCGGCGACGAAGAGCTCCTTGCCGACCTTTACGCGGCACAGCCGCGGATCGAGGCGCGCGGCCATCGCGAGCGCGCTCGCGGCATCGGGGAAGTCCAGGGGGACGACGACGATCTTATTGTCCAATCTGCATCCTTGCGAGGTGGCGGCCCGCGGTGTCCAGCTCGGCGGTGCGCCGCGGCGGGAAGGTCTCCCAGCCGCCGCAGGCCGGGCACTGCCAGAAGAACTGGCGCGCCTTGAAGCCGCAGGTGCCGCAGAGATAGACCGACAGGGCCTGGGCGTGCGAATGCACCAGGTTCTTCATGAGCTGCAGGTCCTGGCGGCGCTCGGGCGGGGCGCGCAGCAGCTCCGCGTCGATGAGGCGGTCCAGCCCGACCAGCGTGGGGTTGCGCCGGACTTCCTCGCGCACCAGGCGCCAGGCGGCCTCGTCGCCCTCCGCCTCGGCCGTGGCCTGGTAGACGACGTTCAGGAGGTCCAGCCCCGGATAGCGGTGCTGCAGGCCGCGCAGCAGCGTGAGGCCCTCGGTAAGCTTCCCGAGCGCCTTGAAGCTCTCGACCATGCCTTCGGCGGCGAGGCCCAGGTACGCCGGGTCCTGCTCCTCGACCTTCTTCCACGCCTCGATGGCGCCGGCATGGTCGCCATCGCGCGAGCGCCATTCGCCGCGCAGCAGGTTCGCGCGGACGCATTTGCGGTTCGACTCGAGCGCGCGGTCGAGGTAGGCATCCGCGCCCTCTTTCCGGCCGTGGATCTGCTCGGTGATCGCGAGCTCGCAGTAGTAGTTCGCGATCTCCTTCTGGTAGTTGCGCTTGGCGCTCACCTCGAGCTTCTTGGCCGCCTCGATGGCCTTCGCCCAATCCTTCTCCTGGATGTAGATGTCGAGGAGGTTGCGATGCACGCTCGGCGTGGGATCGACCTCGGCCAGCTTCGTGAGGACTTCCTCGGCATGGTCCAGGAGGCCGGCCTTGAAGTAGTCCTCGGCCAGCTCGAAGGAGGCCTTGCGACGTTCTTCCGGCGGGAGGTCCTCGCGGTTCATGAGGTCCTGGTGCATGCGGATCGCGCGGTCCACCTCGCCGCGGCGCCGGAAGAGGCTCCCCAGCGCGAACTGCAGCTCGACCGTCTGGGGATTCTCCTTGGCCACCTGCAGGAACGACTCGATCGCCTTGTCGGGCTGGTCGTTCAGCATGAAGTTCAAGCCGCGGAAATACGAGGTGGGCAGCGCGCGCGATTCGGACAGGAGCGACTTCAGGTCCACCCTCGCCGCCACCCAGCCCATGCCGAAGAAGACCGGCAGGGCGAGGAGCCACCAGAACTCAAATTCCATGAACGTCGACGCGCGGGGGATCCGCCGGGGGCGGGTTGGCCGCTCCGAGGGAAAGCACGTCGTTGGCCTTGCGCAGCCGCGCCATCTCGCGGCGCTGGCGCACGACCGTCGGAAGCCACGCGAGCAGCCCGATCACCACGCCGGCGATGAAGACCACCAGCAGGACGAACACGAGCGGGGCCTGCCACGTCTGGTCCGGCAGGCCGTGCAAGGTCACCGGCTGCGCGTTCTTGACCGCGAACCAGACCAGCACGAGGACGATCGCGAAGCGGAAAAGCCAGACTAGGACTTGCATGGTTTGGGTGCCGGCGAAAAAAAAGCGGCAGGGCGCATTCTACCCTGCCGCTTCCGGTTTCATGCCGGGGATGATGGCCGATTACCCCTCGTGGAAATCCACTCGCTCGCGCAATTCCTTGCCCGCCTTGAAGTGCGGGACGTACTTGCGCGGAACCTGGACCTTCTCGCCGGTCTTCGGGTTGCGTCCGACTCGTGGTGGCCGGTAGTTCAACCCAAAGCTTCCGAAACCGCGGATCTCGATGCGGTTCCCGGAGGCGAGCGTGTGCGCCATGGCGTCGAGCATCGTCTTCACGGCCAGCTCGGCGTCCTTCGGTGCCAGCTGGCTATGACGCGCGCTCAACAGCTCTATGAGCTGTGACTTGGTCATCGCCTGGGTTTCTCCCCTTGTTGTAATGGCCGTGCTCCCCTTATTCCTTGCCCGTCAGCTTCGCCTTGAGCAGGGCGCCGAGGTTCGTGGTGCCGGCGCTGCCGCTCGATTCCGAGGCGTGCTTCTGCAGGGCGGCCTGCTCTTCGGCGGCGTCCTTCTGCTTGATGGACAGGTTGATGGAGCGGTTCTTGCGATCGATGTTGACGATGACGGCTTCGATTTCCTCGCCCTCGCGCAGGTGCGAGCGGAGGTCCTCGACGCGGTCGCGCGCGACTTCGGAAGCGCGGAGGTAACCCTCCACGTCGCTGTCGAGCGTGATCACGGCGCCCTTGGGTTCGATCGACTTCACGATGCCCTTCACGACGTTGCCCTTGTCGTGGGTGGTCACGTAGTTGCCGAACGGATCGCCCTCGAGCTGCTTGATGCCGAGCGAGATGCGCTCGCGCTCGACGTCGATCGACAGCACGACGGTCTCGACTTCATCGCCCTTCTTGAGGTTCTTGACCGCTTCCTCGCCCGTGGCTTGCCACGAGAGGTCGGAGAGGTGAACCAGGCCGTCGATGTTGCCCGGCAGGCCGATGAAGACGCCGAAGTCGGTGATGGACTTGATGACGCCGCGGACCTTGTCGCCCTTCTTGTGGTTCATGGCGAACTCTTCCCAGGGGTTCGGCATGCACTGCTTCATGCCCAGGGAGATGCGGCGGCGGTCTTCGTCGATCTCGAGGATCATGACCTCGATCTCGTCGCCCAGCGAAACGACCTTGGCGGGGTGGACGTTCTTGTTGGTCCAGTCCATCTCGGAGACGTGCACCAGGCCTTCGATGCCCGACTCGATCTCGACGAACGCGCCGTAGTCGGTGATGTTGGTGACCTTGCCGAAGAGACGCGTGCCATGCGGGTAGCGGCGGGAGATGCCGATCCACGGGTCTTCGCCCAGCTGCTTGAGGCCCAGCGAGACGCGGTTCTTCTCGGCGTCGAACTTGAGGATCTTGGCGGTGACTTCGTCGCCCACGGCCAGCACTTCCGTCGGGTGCTTCACGCGGCGCCAGGCGAGGTCGGTGATGTGGAGCAGGCCGTCGATGCCGCCCAGGTCCACGAACGCGCCGTAGTCGGTGATGTTCTTCACGACGCCCTTCACGATGGCGCCTTCTTTCAGCGTCTCCAGCAGCTGCTGGCGCTCGACACCGGCCGTCTCTTCCATCACGGCGCGGCGCGAAACCACCACGTTGTTGCGCTTGCGGTCCAGCTTGATGACCTTGAACTCGAGCTCCTTGCCCTCGAAGTGCGAGGTGTCCTTGACGGGACGGAGGTCGACGAGCGAGCCGGGCAGGAAGGCGCGGATGCCGTTCACCATGACGGTGAGGCCGCCCTTCACCTTGCCGGAGACCACGCCCTTGATGATGGTCGCGTTGTTGAGCGCGTCATCGAGGCTGGTCCAGGCGGCGAGCTTCTTGGCCTTGTCGCGGGAGAGCTTGGTGGCGCCGAAGCCGTCTTCGAGGGCTTCGATGGCGACGGAGACGAAGTCCCCGATCTTCACTTCCAGCTCGCCGCGGTCGTTCTTGAATTCTTCGGTGGAGATTGCGGATTCGGACTTGAGTCCGGCGTTGACGATGACGACGTTCATGTCAACGTTGACCACCTCGGCCGTGATCACTTCGCCGACGCGCATCTCCTGGCGCGTAAGGCTCTCCTCGAAGAGAGCGGCGAAAGATTCGGGGGCGGGGGCGGCAGTGGCTTGAGACAGCATTGGGAGGTGCTTTCGGTTGGTTGAGGCCGGATGGCCGGTGGATCTTGGCCAGGGAGTGGCGGCTTGCCGCCTAACTCACTGACACCCTTGGGCTTTTGCCCGGCGTAGCGAACTGCACTTCATTTTCCGGAGCGATTTCTCCACTCTGCGAGGACGCTTGCGACGGCCTCGTCGACCGAAATGGCCGTGGTATCGAGAAAAACCGCGTCGGGATAATGCTTTAGCGGCGCGACGGTCCGTTTCATATCCCGGTCATCACGCTGCCGCAGTTCCTCCACGACGTCCGGCATTTTGGCATACATTCCCTTTTCCATCAACTGCTTATGTCTCCGCTGGGCACGTATCTCCACGCCCGCGGTGAGAAACACCTTCAGGGCCGCGTCCGGGAACACCACGGAGCCCATGTCGCGGCCGTCGGCGACCAGGCCGGGAGGCGCCCGGAAGCCCCTCTGGCGGTCCAGGAGGCACGCGCGGACCTCGGGGGCGGCCGCCACCCGGGACGCGGCGACGCCGACCGCCTCGGCCCTCAGGGCCTCGCTCACGTCCTCTCCGGAAAGCCAGGCCCGGCCCTCCCGGAACTCGATCTGCATGGCGCCCGCGGTTCGGGCGAGGCCGGGCACGTCGTCGAGGGCGATGCCGCCGCGCTGCGCCGCGAGGGCCACCAACCGATACAACGCCCCGCTGTCGAGGTAGTGGAAGCCCAGGGCTCGCGCCACCCTTTCGGCGACCGTGCCCTTCCCGGAGGCCGAGGGGCCGTCGATCGCGATGACGGGCGCGGTCATGACACCACCTTCGCGAACGCCTGGAAGTAGGTGGGGAAGGTCTTGGCCACGCAGCCCGGATCGTTGATACGGATGCGGCGCGGGCCGAACGAGGCGAGCGAGAAGCACATGGCCATGCGGTGGTCGTCGTAGGTGTCGATGGCGACAGGCTCGCCGATGGCGGGCGCACCCCGCGCGTAGTTCGGCGGCGCCTGGACGCGGATCCAGTCGGGTCCCTCCTCCACCGTGGCGCCCAGCTTGCGAAGCTCCGTCGCCATCGCGGCGATGCGGTCGGTCTCCTTCACGCGCCAGCTCGCGATGTTGCGCAGCATGCACGGCCCGCTTGCGAAGAGCGCGGCCACGGCCGCGGTCATCGCCGCGTCGGGGATGCGGTTCATGTCGAGGTCGAAGGGCTTCAGCGGCGCATGTCCGCTCGCTTCGATCCAGTCGTCGCCGCGCGTGATCGTGGCACCCATCGCTTCCAGCACCTCCGCGAACGCGATGTCGCCCTGCAGGCTCGTGCGGCCGACGCCCTCGATGCGCACCGGGCCGCCGGCGATCGTGCCCGCGGCGAGGAAATACGAAGCGGAGGACGCATCGCCTTCGACCGCGAGCTTGCCGGGCGAGACGTAGGCCGCACCGGCGGGAATGTCGAACACGCTCCAGCCTTCGCGCCGCACGCGAACGCCGAAGCGCTCCATCAGCCCCAACGTGAGGTCGACGTACGGCTTGGAAATCAGCTCGCCGTCCACCTCGACGCGCGCTCCTCCGCCGGCCCACGGCAGCGCCATCAGCAGGGCCGAGAGGAACTGGCTCGACACGTCGCCGCGGACTTTCAGCCGATACGGGCCCCGGCCCTCGAAGGGCGCGATGGCGAGCGGCGGATAGCCGGGATTGCCGCGGCTCTCGATGCGCGCACCCGCGGGGCGCAGGCCCTCGACGAGGTCGCCGATCGGGCGCTCATGCATGCGCGGGACGCCGGAGAGGATGTAGTTGCCGTCGGCGAACGCGAGCGCGGCCGTGAGCGGGCGGAACGCGGTGCCCGCATTGCCGAGGAAGATCTCGGCGCGCTTCACCGGGAAGCCGCGGGCGGCTCCGATGCCGGTGACCTTCACGTGCTCGACGCCGCCCAGCTCCTCGACCGCGACGCCCAGCGTGCGAAGCGCATCGCGCATCACGCGGGTGTCGTCGGAATCGAGCAGCGCCGTGAGCTCGGTGGTGCCGCTCGAGAGCGCGGCGAGCAGCAGCGTGCGGTTCGAGATGCTCTTCGAGCCCGGAAGCCGGATCGTGCCCGCGGCGCGGCGAACCGGCGGGAGGTCGAGGGCTGCCGTGGTCATTCGTTCGAGGCGCTGCGGCGCGTGCCCGCGATCCATGCGGCGCGGGCTCCCTTGGCCTCGCGCATCAGGCGCTCGAGGGCCGGGCCGTCGCCGCGCTCGATCAGCTCCCGGAAGACGGCGAGCCGCCCGGCGTAGCTGTCCAGCTCGAACAGCAGCGCCTCGCGGTTCTGCAGCGCGATGTCGCGCCACATCTCGGGCGAGCTGCCGGCGATGCGCGTGAAGTCGCGGAAGCCCCCGGCCGCGAAGCCGAAGAGATCCTGCGAGTTGCCGCGCGAGGCGATCTCGGAGACGAGCGCGAAGGCGAGCAGGTGCGGCAGGTGGCTCACCGCGGCGAAGATCTGGTCGTGCTCCTCGGGCCTGGTGATCGCCACGCGCCCGCCGGCGGCTTCCCAGCAATCGCGCGCGACATCGAGGGCATCGGGTGCGGTCTCGGGCATCGGCGTGAGGACGATGCGAGCGCCGCGGAAGAGCTCGGGTGTTGCCGCATCGACGCCGCTCGATTCGCGTCCCGCGATCGGATGGCCGGGGACGAAGCGCGGCAGGCGGTCCTTGAGCGCATCGCGCGCGATGCGGACGACTTCGGCCTTCGTGCTGCCGGCATCCGTGACGATCGCATCGGGACCGAGCGAGGACGCCACGTCGCGAAGGATGGCGCCGATCTGGCGCACCGGCACGGCGATGAAGACGAGATCCGCACCGCGTGCCGCCTCCGTAGCGGATTCGGCGGCCGTGTCGATCACACCCAGGGCGATGGCGCGCTCCAGGGCGCGCGGGTCGCGGTCGAAGCCGACGACGGTGGTGCCCGCGTCGGCGCGCTTCAGCGCCTGCGCGAACGAGCCCCCGATGAGGCCCACGCCGACGACCGCGAGGGTTTTCAGGCGACGCATCGCCGCTAGCCCTTCAGGGCCTGCTCGAGCGCTTCGAGGAAGCGGGCGTTGTGCTCCGGCAGCCCTACCGTCACGCGCAGGTGGTCGGGCATGCCATAGCCGGCGATCGGCCGGACGATCACGCCCTTGGCGAGCAGCCGCTGGTAGACCTTGGCCGCATCGCCGACGCGCACCGTGATGAAGTTCGCGCGCGACGGGATGAACTCCAGGCCGAGGCGCTTGAAGCCCGCCTCGAGCTGCGTGAGCCCGGCGGAATTGTTGGCGCGGCTCTTCGCGATGAAGTCGTGGTCCTCGAGGGCAGCCGCCGCGGCGACGAGCGCCAGGTGATTCACGTTGAAGGGCTGCCGCACTCGGTTCATCACATCCGCGACCTCGGGATTCGCCACGCCGTAGCCCACGCGCAGGCCCGCGAGGCCATAGGCCTTCGAGAGCGTTCGCGACAGCACGACGTTCGGATATTGCTCGACCCACGACACCGCGGGCGACGCGAGCTCCGGCGGGAGGTACTCGCCATACGCTTCATCCACGACGACGAGGACGTTCGGCGGCACGCGCGAGATGAAGTCGCGCAGCTCCTGCCACGGCGTGAAGGTGCCGGTCGGATTGTTGGGGTTCGCCACGAACACCATCTTGGTATCGGGGCGGATCGCGGCGAGGACAGCGGCAAGATCCGTTTCGTAGCCTTGCGTGGGGACCTCGATCGCTTTCGCGCCGATCGCCTGTATCGCGAGCGGATAGACCATGAAGCCGTGGCGCGAGTAGATCGCCGAATCGTCGCGCGTGAGGAAGGCGCGCGCCGTGAGCTCGAGCACGTCGTTCGAGCCGTTGCCCAGCACCAGGTTCCCGGGCTTCACGCCGAAGACGCGCGAGATCACGCCCTTCAGCTCGTAGCCGGCGCCGTCGGGATAGTAGGCGAGATCGTCGAGCGCGCCACGGATCGCCGCCACCGCCTTGGGAGACGAGCCCAGCGGGTTCTCGTTGGAGGCCATCTTGAGGATGGCCGACTCCTCGAGGCCGAGCTCGCGCGCGGTCTCGGCGATGGGCTTGCCGGGGACATACGGCGCGATGGCCCGCACGTTCGCGGGGGCGAGGTCCTTCAGGCTCACGGGACGCGTTCCTTCCATTCAGAGCACCGCGGCGGGATAGGAGCCGAGCACCTTGATGTAGCCGGCGATCTTGCCGACCTCGGCGAGCGCGGCGGCGACGTTGGCGTCGTCCCGGTGGCCCTCGATGTCGACGAAGAACAGGTAGTCCCACAGCGCGACGCGCGAGGGGCGGGACTCGAATTTGGTCATGGACACGCCGCGCGTGGCGAACGGCGTGAGCATCTCGTAGACGGCGCCGGCGCGGTTGTTCGCGGAGAGCACGAGCGAGGTCTTGTCCTTGCCGCTCGGCATCGGCTCGTAGTCGCCGAGCACGAGGAAGCGCGTGGTGTTGTTGGGCTCGTCCTCGATGTTGGAGGACAGCACGTCGAGCCCGTAGTGAAGCGCCGCGGCTTCTCCGGCCACGGCCGCCGTGTCCGGCTCCTCCGCCGCGCGGCGCGCCGCCTCGGCGTTGCTGGCGACCGCGATCCGCTCGGCGCCCGGCAGGTTCGCATTCAGCCATTCATGGCACTGCGCGAGCGACTGGCTGTGCGAGAAGACGCGCGGGATCGAGGCGAGCTCGCGCTTGCCCTTCGACATCAAATGATGGTGGATCGGGATCAGCACCTCGCCGCAGACCTTGAGCGGCGTGTTGGGCATGAGGTCGAGCGAACGGCCGACCGCGCCTTCGGTGGAGTTCTCCACGGGGACCACGCCGAAATCCGCCTCGCCCGACTGCACCTTGCGATACACCTCGTCGATCGAAGGGGTGGGCGTACCGACGCCCGCGTGGCCGAAATGCTTCATCGCCGCGGTCTCGCTGAACGTGCCCTTGGGGCCGAGGTAGGCCACGGTGATCGGGCGCTCGATCGCGAGGCACGCCGACATGATCTCGCGGAAGAGGAGCGCGACCGTTTCATCCGACAACGGGCCCTGGTTCTGCTCCTTGATGCGGCGCAGGACCTGCGCCTCGCGCTCCGGGCGATAAGCCTGGCCCACCTTCAGCGTGCCGATGGCGCGGGCGAGCTTGGCGCGCTCGTTCAGGCTCTCGAGGATGCGGACGTTCAATTGGTCGATCTGCTCGCGCAGCCGATCGAGCTCGGCGCTCATTTCGCGGAACCGGAGATGGGCGGGATCGCCCGGATGGAGAGCACGCCGGGAATGTGCGCGATGCGTGCGAGGAGATCGGGCGCGGCTTCGCTGTCGAGGTCGACGAGCGTGTACGCCATCTCCCCTTTCGACTTGTTGACCATGTTGTGGATGTTGAGACCTGCTTGCGCCATCGTAGTGGAAATCTGCCCGACCATGTTGGGCACATTGGCGTTCGCGATGGCGATGCGGTGCGGCGATTCGCGCGCCATCTCCACCGAGGGAAAATTCACCGCGTTCGCGACCGACCCCTCCTCGAGGAAGGCCTTCAGCTGGTCCACGACCATCACGGCGCAGTTCTCTTCGGCCTCCTCCGTCGAGGCTCCGAGGTGCGGCAGCGTCACCACGCCCGCGTGGCCCTGCAGCTTCGGGCTGGGGAAGTCGCAGATATAGGCGCGCAGGCGCTTGTCCGCGATCGACGCGAGCACCGCTTCCTCGTCGACGACGGCGTCGCGCGAGAAGTTGAGGAGCGCCATGCCTTTCTTGGCGACGGCGAGCCGCTCGCGGCCGATCATGTGGCGCGTGTGGTTGTTCAGGGGCACGTGGATCGTGACGAAATCGGAGGACTTCAGCACGTCCTCGATCGACGCGGCGCGCTTCACCGAACCCGGGAGGCGCCACGCATTGTCCACGGTGATCTCCGGGTCGTATCCCGTGACCTTCATGCCGAGGCGGATCGCCGTCTCGGCCACGAGACCTCCGATGGCGCCCAGGCCGATGATGCCGAGCGTGCGGCCGGGCAACTCGACACCGGCGAACTGCTTCTTGCCGTCTTCGACGCGCTTCTCGAAATCGGGCGACGCGGCGAGCGACTGCACGTAGCCGATGGCCGGGACCACGTTGCGCGCCGCGAGCAGCACGGCGGCGATCACCAGCTCCTTCACCGCGTTGGCGTTGGCGCCCGGAGCGTTGAACACGGGGACGCCTCGCTTGCTCATCTCATCGACCGGGATGTTGTTCACGCCCGCGCCGGCGCGCGCGATCGCCTTCACCGTGGCGGGAATCTCGGACAGCTGCAGCGCGTGGGAGCGAAGCAGGATCGCATCCGCGTCGGCGAGGGCCTTGCCCACCGCGTAATGCGGCGCGGCAAAACGCCCGAGCCCCGAGGCGGAGATCGCGTTGTAGACGGCGACTCGGTAGGCCAAGGGCGCGCCGCTCAACCGTTGGCGCGCGCGAACTCTTGCATGTACCCGACGAGCGCCTCGACGCCTTCGTACGGCAGCGCGTTGTAGATCGACGCGCGCATGCCGCCCACGGAGCGGTGGCCCTTCAGCTGCGAGAGGCCCCGCGCCTCGGCCTGCTCGAGGAATTTCGCGTCGAGCTTTTCGTCGCGCAGCCGGAACGGCACGTTCATGCGCGAGCGGTCTTCCTTCGCGATCGGGTTGGAGTAGAAGTCCTGGCTGTCGATGTAGTCGTAGAGCAGCTTCGCCTTGCGGACGTTGACCTTCTCCACCGCGGCCAGGCCGCCGCGCTCGAGCAGCCACTGGAACGTGAGGCCCGCGAGGTAGACGGCGAAGGTGGGCGGCGTGTTGATCATCGAGTCGGCCTCGGCCATCTTCTTGTAGTCGAGGACGGTCGGCGTGCCGGGAAGCACGTTGCCGATCAGGTCCTCGCGCACGATCACGACGACCAGGCCCGCCGGGCCGATGTTCTTCTGGGCCCCGGCATAGATGCAGCCGTACTTCGAGACTTCCACCGGGCGCGACAGGATGTGCGAGGACATGTCCGAGACGAGCGGGACCTTGCCTGTCTCCGGCGTCCACTGGAATTCCACGCCGCCGATCGTCTCGTTGGAGCAGTAGTGGACGTAGGCCGCGTCGGCAGAGAGCTTCCACGTGGATTGCTTCGGCGCGTAGGTGAAGTTCTTGTCCTCGCTCGAGGCGACGACGTTCACTTCGCAGAACTTCTTCGCCTCGGCGATGGCCTTCTTCGACCATTCGCCGGTGTTCACGTAGTCCGCCTTCTTCATGCCGCGCAGCAAGTTCATTGGCACGGCGGCGAAGTGCATCGAGGCGCCGCCCTGCAGGAAGAGAACCTTGTAGTTGCCCGGGATCGCCAGCAGCGTGCGGAGGTCGCGCTCCGCATCCGCGGCGATCTTCGTGAACTCGGCGCCGCGATGGCTCATCTCCATCACGGACATGCCGGCGGCGTTGTGCCAGTTGGTGAGCTCGCCCTTCGCCTTCTCCAGCACCTCGACCGGGATCGCGGCCGGTCCGGAGCCGAAGTTGTAGACGCGCTCCACGCTAACTCGGTCCATTGCCGTCGTCCGGAGTATCCGGATTCGGGGTGAGAGCATTCGAACCTCCGGCCTCTTCCACGTCGCCGGATTCGGCAGCCGGCGCCTCGGACGCTTCGGCAGCAACAACCAGCGCGTGGCCGTTGCCGTTGCCGTTCTCTTCTTCGTCGCGGTCGAGGATGTTCTGCAGGCCCGAGAGCTTCTCGCCCTCGCCCAGGTTGATCAGCGTGACGCCCTGGGTGGAGCGGCCCATCTCGCGGATCTCGTTCACGCGCGTGCGGATCAGCACGCCGCCGTCGGTGATCAGCATGATCTCGCCCTCGGGCGAGACGAGCGTGGCGGCGACGACCTTGCCGTTCCTCTCACTGGTCTGGATGGCGATCATCCCCTGCGTGCCGCGGCCGTGGCGCGTGTACTCCGCGATCGGAGTGCGCTTGCCGAAACCGTTCTCGGTCGCGGTGAGGACGCTTTGCTGCTCGTTCTCCGCCACCAGCAGCGCGATGACGCGCCCGCCCTTGGCGAGGTTCATGCCGCGCACGCCGCGGGCGCCGCGGCCCATCGGGCGGACGTCGTTCTCGTCGAAGCGGACAGCCTTGCCCTCGTCGGAGAAGAGCATCACGTCGTGGCGCCCGTCGGTGAGTGCCACGCCGATGAGGACATCGCCCTCGTCGAGATCCACCGCGATGATCCCGGAGGGACGCGGACGCGAGTAGTCGGAGAGCGAAGTCTTCTTCACCACGCCTTCCTGGGTGGCGAAGAACACGTACTTGTCCTCGGCGAACTCCTTCACCGGGAGGATGGCGTTGATGCGCTCGTCGGCCTCCATGCGCAGCAGGTTCACGATCGGCTTGCCGCGGCTGGTGCGGCTGCCCTGCGGCACCTCGTAGACCTTCAGCCAGTACGCCTTGCCCTTGTTCGAGAAGCACAGCACGTAGTCGTGCGTGTTGGCGATGAAGAGCTTCTCGATGAAATCGTCTTCCTTCGTGGTCGCGGCCTGCTTGCCGCGGCCGCCGCGCTTCTGCGCCCGGTACTCGTCCAGCGGCTGCGCTTTCACGTAGCCGGTGTGCGAGAGCGTCACCACCACGTCTTCCGGCGTGATGAGGTCCTCGAGCTTGATGTCCTCGGCGTTGACGACGATCTCGCTCTTGCGGGGATCGGCGAACTCGCGCTTCACCTCCGCCAGCTCGGCGGCGATGATCGCGGAGACGCGCTCGGGCTTGGAGAGGATGTCCAGGAGATCCTCGATCACCGCGATCACTTCGCGGTACTCGGAGAGGATCTTGTCCTGCTCGAGGCCGGTCAGGCGCTGCAGCTGCATCTCGAGGATCTTCTGCGCCTGCGGCTCGGAGAGGCGATAGCCCTCGGCGCCGAGGCCGAAGTCCTTGGGCAGGTTGTCGGGACGGTAATCGGCCGTGGCGCGCGCGAGCATGTCCTGCACGAGCTGCGACTTCCACGTGCGACCCATCAGGCCTTCCTTGGCCACGGACGGCGTCGGCGCCGCCTTGATCAGCGCGATGATCTCGTCCACGTTCGAAAGCGCCACCGCGAGGCCTTCCAGCACGTGGCCGCGTTCGCGCGCCTTGCGGAGGCTATAGACGGTCCTGCGCGTGACGACCTCGCGCCGATGGCGCAGGAATGCCTCGAGGAACTGCTTGAGGTTGAGGATCTTCGGCTGGCCGTCGAGGAGCGCGACCATGTTCATGCCGAACGTTTCCTGCAGCTGCGTGAGCTTGTAGAGATTGTTGAGGACGATCTCGGCGACCTCGCCGCGCTTCAGCTCCACCACGAGGCGCATGCCCTTCTTGTCGCTCTCGTTGCGGAGGTCGCTGATGCCTTCGATGCGCTTCTCGCGAATCATCTCGGCCAAACGCGACAGCACCTGGTCGCCACCCACTTGATACGGAAGCTCGTCGACGATGATCGCCTGGCGGCCGTTCTTGTCGATCTCCTCGACGTGCGTGCGGGCACGCATCATCACGCGGCCGCGGCCGGTGCGATAACCCTCCTTCACGTCCGCCGTGCCATAGATAATGGCGCCCGTCGGGAAGTCGGGCGCGGGAACGATGCGGATCAGGTCCTCGATATCGATCGCCGGGTTCTCGAGGAGAGCCAGCGTGGCACTCACGATCTCGCCCAGGTTGTGCGGCGGGATGTTGGTGGCCATGCCCACGGCGATGCCGGAGGAGCCGTTCACGAGCAGGTTGGGGAAGCGCGCCGGGAGGACCGACGGCTCCATCTCCTTGCCGTCGTAGTTCGGCACGAAATCGACCGTTTCCATGTCGAGGTCGGCGAGGAGCTCGCCCGCGATCTTCTGCAGGCGGCACTCGGTGTAGCGATAGGCCGCGGCGGAATCCCCGTCGCTCGACCCGAAGTTGCCCTGCCCGTCGACCAGCGTGTATCGAAGCGAGAACGGCTGCGCCATGCGCACCAGCGATTCATACGTGGCGGTGTCGCCGTGCGGGTGGTATTTGCCGAGCACGTCGCCGACGACGCGCGCGCACTTCACATAGGGGCGATTCCACACCGTGTTCGATTCGTGCATCGCGAAGAGGATGCGGCGATGGACCGGCTTCAGGCCGTCCCGGACGTCGGGAAGCGCCCGGCCGACGATGACGCTCATCGCGTAGTCCAGGTAGGACCGGCGCATCTCCTGCTCGAGGCTGATCGGGTGCGTTTCCTTGGCGAACTGTTCCATGGGCTCCTGGATCTTCCCCGGCGTGCGGGAAGCTATATAAGTGCTTGTTATTTAGGGCGTTTTTCGACGCGGCGAAGCCTCAATCCTAGCACACGGGAGGCCCTCCTTCCAACCTCCCGAAGCCGGCCCGGGTTGTTGCAGATCTGCAACGGCCGGCCCACGGAGTGTTGTGAAAAGCGCAGTCTTGGTTGTGGAACCAAAAGCCCTTTGTGTATGATGCAGCGAGAACTTTTGGCGGCAGGCCTCCTCACAAAAAGCCAAGCGGCAAAACAACCACCTACATCTCTTGGGAGTTCCGTTATGAAGATTTCCTTGCTTGGGAAGCTGATGCTCGGTACCGCTGTGATGGCGTTTACCGGCACTGCTTTCGCCGGCGCCGTCCCCAATGCCACCGATTCTTCGGGAGCCCCGATCCGCGACGCATCCGGCGCTTGCGTCGTGTCTTCCGGCATCGAGCACCCCGATTGCAAGCCGAAGGCCGCCGCTCCGGCGCCGACCCCGGCCGCCCCCGCATCGCCTGCGGCTCCGTCCGCCCCGGCGACGCCTGCTGCCCCGGCTGCCAAGCCCGCCCCGTCGTCCGTCCGCCAGTCGATCGTCATCCAGGCCGACGCGCTGTTCGACTTCGACAAGTCGGTCGTCCGTCCGGATGGCAAGAAGAGCATCGATGAGGCCCTCGCCAAGCTGAAGGGCGTCGATCTCGAAATGGTCATCGCCACGGGCCACACGGATTCGGTCGGCTCCGACGCGTACAACCAGAAGCTGTCCGAGCGCCGCGCTGCCGCGGTCAAGGACTACCTGGTGAGCAAGGGCATCCCGGCCTCGAAAGTCACGACCATCGGCAAGGGCGAGAGCCAGCCGGTCGCGACCAACAAGACCGCGGAAGGCCGCCAGAAGAACCGTCGCGTGGACATCGAGTTCAAGGGCGTCCGCCAGTAACAGGCTCCAACAGTCCGGCAGAAAACCCCGCTCCGGCGGGGTTTTTTGTTCCTACCATGCAAACGATCGACACCCTCCTCGTCGCTTCGCACGTGATTCCCGTATCGCCCTCGCCGGCGGTGCTGGCCGACCATGCGGTGGCGATCGACGCGGGCCGCATCGTCGCCGTCGTGCCCGCGGCCGAGGCCCTCGCGCGCTTCGATGCGAAGAAGGTGGTCCGCCTCGACCACCACGCGCTCATCCCCGGGCTCGTGAACCTGCACTGCCATGCGGCGATGACGCTGATGCGCGGCCTGGCCGACGACCAGCCGCTGATGACGTGGCTGCAGGACCACATCTGGCCCGCCGAGGGCAAGCACGTGGGCGACGCGTTCGTGCACGACGGCAGCCTGCTCGCGATGGCGGAGATGCTCCGCGGCGGCGTCACGTGCGTGAACGACATGTACTTCTTCCCCGAGGCGACGGCCCGCGCCGCACTGCGCGCGAAAATGCGCGCCTGCCTCGGCATCATCGCCATCGAATTCCCCAGCGCCTATGCGCCGGATGCGAACGGTTATCTCGCCAAGGGCCTCGCCACGCGCGACGCCTATCGCGACGAGCCACTGCTGGCTTTCTCGCTGGCGCCGCACGCGCCGTACACGGTGGGCGACGAGACGCTGAAACGCATTGCCGTGCTCTCCGAAGAGCTGGACCTTCCCATCCACACCCACGTGCACGAGACCCAGGACGAAATCGCGCAGGGGCTCGCGCAACACGGCGTCCGTCCGCTCGAGCGGCTGCGCAAGCTCGGCATCGTGGGCCCGCGGCTGATCGCGGTGCATGCGGTACACCTGGAGCCGATCGAGATCGAGCTCCTCGCGCGCGAAGGGGCGAGTGTTGCGCACTGCCCTTCGTCGAACCTGAAGCTCGCGAGCGGCTTCGCACCGATCGCCGCGCTTCGTGCGAAAGGCGTGAACGTCGGCGTGGGCACCGATGGCGCCGCGAGCAACAACCGCCTCGACGTGTTCACCGAGATGCGCACGGCTGCCCTGCTCGCCAAGGCCGTGTCGGGCAATGCCGCGACGGTGACTGCCCACGAGGCGCTGCGCATGGCGACCCTCGACGCGGCGCGCGCCATCGGCCTCGAGCGCGAGATCGGCTCCATCGAGGTGGGCAAGCAAGCCGACCTCGCCGCGGTGGAACTTTCGTCGCTCGAGACCCTCCCTTGTTTCGATCCCGTGTCGCATCTCGTCTACGCCGCGGGCCGTGAGCATGTCTCCCACGTCTGGGTCGCCGGCGAAGCGCGGCTGGAAGAGCGGCGGCTGCTGGACCTGGACGAAACCGAACTGCGCGAAAAGGCACGATGGTGGCAACGCAAACTCCAGGCCCCGTGAACGCGGATCCCGCCGAGCTCGCGAAATTCAGCGCGCTCGCGCATCGCTGGTGGGACCCCACGAGCGAGTTCCGCCCGCTGCACGAGATCAATCCGCTGCGCTTGGCGCACATCGAGAAGCTGGCGGGCGGCCTCGCCGGCAAGCGCGTGCTCGACGTCGGCTGCGGCGGCGGCATCCTCGCCGAAGCGATGGCCGCGCGCGGAGCGCAGGTGATCGGCATCGACCTCGCCGAGAAACCGCTCCAAGTCGCCACGCTCCACAAGATCGAAACCGGCAGCAGCGTCGAATACCGCCTGGTCGCGGCCGAAGCGCTCGCCGAGGAAATGCCCGGCGCCTTCGACGTCGTCACGTGCATGGAGATGCTGGAGCACGTGCCGGAACCGGCGAGCATCGTCCGCGCCGTTGCGAAGCTCGCGAAGCCCGGCGGCCACGTGTTCTTCTCGACCATCAACCGCAACCCGAAGTCGTTCCTCTTCGCGATCGTCGGCGCCGAGTACGTGCTGAACCTGCTGCCGCGCGGCACGCACGAGTACGCCAAGTTCATCACGCCCTCGGAGCTGGCCGCGTTCTGCCGCGCCAGCGGCCTCGAGCCCAACGACCTCACCGGCATGACGTACAACCCGCTCACCAAGGTGTACGCGCTCGGCCGGGACGTCGACGTGAACTACCTGATGGCCTGCCGTGTTTGAGGCCGTCCTCTTCGATCTCGACGGCACGCTCGCCGACACGGCGCCGGACATGGCGCTCACGGTGAACCGCATGCTCGTCTCTCGCGGCCAGCCGAAAGTGGGCGTCGAGAAGGTGCGGCCGTATGTTTCCTCCGGGGCGCGCGGCATGATCAAGGCCGCCTTCGGCATCGGCACCGATCATCCCGACTTCCCCGGCATGCGGCAGGAATTCCTCGACCTCTACGCCGAGAACCTGTGCGTGGACTCGGTCCTGTTTCCCGGCACCAACGAGCTGCTCCATCGCCTCGAGAAGGCCGGCATTCCCTGGGGCGTGGTCACCAACAAGTACGAGCGGCTGGCGCGTCCCGTGCTGGAAGGCCTCGGTGTCGCGAGCCGTGCTCGCGTGATCGTGGGCGGCGATACGACGCCTCGGCCGAAGCCCTCGCCGGATCCGTTGCTGCATGCCGCGCTGGCCATGCAGGTCGCCCCGATGCGCACGCTTTACGTGGGTGATGACGAGCGCGATGTGCAGGCTGCGCGCGCAGCAGGAATGAAAGTCGTCGTCGCGGGCTACGGCTACCTCGGCGACGGAGCGCCCCCCGCCATGTGGGGCGCGGATGCGATCCTCGATTCGCCGCTCGCGATCGCCGCCTGGATCGGCCTGCCCGCCGTCCTACACAGCGCCTCGCAGCGCCCCTGAGCCGCCGTATCATGGCAACCATGAAGCGCCGCGATTTCCTCCAGCTCCTCGGCAGCGTGCCCCTCGCGGCATCGATGCCGTCGCTCGCGGGCACGCCGGGCTCGAATCGCCTGCTGGTCCTCGTGTACCTCTACGGCGGCAACGACGGCTACAACACCTGGGTGCCGTACGAGACGCCGCTCTACTACAAGCTGCGCCCGACGATCGCCGTGCCGCGCGACGCCGTGCTCAAGGTCACCGACCGCAACGGCTTCCATCCGTCGCTGGCTCCGCTCGTGCCGCTGCTGGAGCGCAAAGAGCTCGCGGTGATCCAGGGCATCGGCCTTCCCGAGATCACGCAGCAGCACTATCGCGATTCGGAGCGCGCCTTCACCGGCAGCGATCCCGATGAGTTCCTCACCGAGGGCTGGCTCACGCGTGCGTTGAAGCGCCGCACGCTGGATTCGAATGCGTATGCGGACGCCGTGGCCCTCGGCCTGCTCGACATCCGCGAGGCGGATCCCATGGGCCCGCTGCGCGGCAACAAGCAACGCGTGGTGCAGGTTCACTACCCGGAGGAGTTGCTCGCGAAGCGCCGCGTCGCCGACTGCGTCGTCGAGGCAAACGACCCCGGGCAAGCGAGCCTCAAGCGCGCCTCGCTCGTGCTGCCCGCGACACCTCTCAAGACCGCATTCCCCACCGATCAATTCGGCAACTCCGTGCGCGCTGCCGTCGAGCTCGCCGCGGCCGACCGCTCGATCCCGGTGATCCACGTCGCGCTGAACGGCCCGGACGGAGACAAGCACCATTCGGTCGATTGCCATTGGGAGCAGCAGAAGTATCACGGCGATGCGCTAAAACGCCTCGCCGAAGGCCTCGTCGCACTCCGCGCCGGACTGGTGGAAATCGGCCGCTGGGACGAGACGCTCGTGGTCACCTACGACGAGTTCGGCCGAGCGCCGCCGGAGAACGAGGACAAGGGCACGCACCACGGTCTGGCCACGACGCACTTCGCGATGGGCGGCCGCGTAGCCGGCGGCTTGTATGGAGAAGCCCCGCGTGTGATCAACGTGCACGAGATCGGCGGGCCCCCGCCGGGCATCGATACGCGCCGGCTCTGGACCACCGTGATGGAGCGCTGGTGGGGCTCCGACGCGCAGGGCGTCTTCACGCGCCGCTACGCCCCGCTGGACCTCATTCGCGCCTGATTCCCCGGGGCGTTGAATCGGGGGAACCGACCCCCACCTGATAAGATCGAAGTTGCAGTACACCCCGATTTCGGGGGCGACCTGGTTTCGACGCGGGTTCTGAAGCAATGCAGGGCATGCCGAGGCGTGGTTACCTCGTAAATACAGCCGCAAACACACTATAGTCGCCAACGACGATAGCTACGCTCTAGCCGCCTAATACCGGCTGGACTCTGCACCGGTCTTCTCATGGGCCGGGCTGGCAGCTCACCGCCAGTGCAGAGTCATATTCATGAGATCGCGAGTTCGTGGGGCCGCTTCACGGACAGCTAAAACCAAGGCGGCTCGCCTTCATCCAGCTCGCCGGTCTGCGGGGTGCGGGTTAATACAAATGGCCTGGCTACGCATGTAGAACTGCTTGTGAACGGCTTGCGGACGCGGGTTCGATTCCCGCCGCCTCCACCACCTCAAAGGCCAGCCTTGCGCTGGCCTTTTTCTTTCTAGCGCTGGTGCGAGGCGCCGGCGAAAGCCTGCTTCACGATCGCGCGGGCGAGCGTCTCGTTCGTGTCGATGCAGTGCCCCGCCATCGTCCCACCCGGCAGCAGTAGCGGCAGCTCGGTGCAGGCGAGCACCAGCACGCCGCAGCCGCGATCCAGCATCGCCTGCGCCACGCCCTCGAAGATCGGCCGTCCTTCGCTCGCACGATTCACCTTCACCTGGCGAATCGCCGCGTCGATCTCGGCCTGCTCGCGATCGTCGGGACATTGCACACGGAAGCCTTGTGCTTCGAGCGCGCGCTGGTAAAACCCCGACTGGAGCGTGCCGCGCGTGGCGAGCAGTCCCACGGTGTCGGGCCGAGGCGTGCGATGCGCCAGGGCTTCAACCGCGACCTCCGCGATATGCAGCAGCGGAATGCGCACCGCGGCGCGCAGCTCGTCCGCCCAGTGGTGCGCCGTGTTGCACGCGACGGCGAGCGCCTCGCAGCCCACGGACTCCAGCGCTCGAGCGCCCTCGATCATCCCTGGAAGCGGCGACGGTCCTTCGCCGCGCATCGCAGCGAGGCGTTCCGGAATCTGGGGCACGTTCCACACGACCGTGGGTACGTGATCCTGGTCGCGCGCGGCGGGTGTCGCGTCGATGATCTTCTGCAGGAGGTCCACCGTCGCGGCGGGGCCCATGCCTCCGAGGATCCCGATGCGGCGGGGATGGGCTGCGAGCGTCGTATCCATTTCCGAATCGTAGCGGTTTCGCAACCCGGCGGATTCGTCTATCGTGGCACCCGTGATTCTGTCCTTTGGCTGGCGCACGCCTTACCTGCGCGCCGTGCACTACTTCGGCCGCGCCCAACCCCTGAACTTCTGGGACAGCGCCATCCTCGACGAAGCGCCGGCGCACCTGGCGCAAATACGTCGCGATGGCTTCAATGCGGTCATCCTCGTCGTGCCCTGGCGCGGCTTCCAGCGCACGGTGGTTCCCTCCACGTTCGACGACCAGAATCTCGCGCGCCTTCGCCGGCTGGTCGCGATGGTCCAGGCCGCGGGTCTCCAGTCCATCATTCGCGTCTCGTTCCCCTGGAACAACGATCCGGACAGCGTCGGCGACTTCCACGAACGCACGATCCGGCTCTTCAGCGACCGCGAGTACCGCAAGGGATGGCTCCTCTACCTGAAGGAGATCCGGCGCATCTGCGAGGCGCACGCCGGCTTCCGCTTCGCGTTCTTCTCGTGGGAGGAGTTCCCGTCCCTTCGCGAGCTGATGGTCTATCGGACTCCCGAAGAACGCCTCGCGCTTGCGGAGACTCTCGGGTTCCGCCGCTACCTCGCCGAGCGCTTCGAACTTGCGGAAATCTCCCGCCTCTTCGGCAAGCCATTCGCAAGCCTCTCCGAAGTGCATGTCCCGATAGGCGACTGCGAGGCATACCGTGTGTTCGTCGACTTCGTGAACCACGTACTGGGATTGCTCCTGGCCGAGGGCCGTGCGGCATGGCCGCACCTCGCGATCCAGCTTCGCGTCGACATGGACCGCATGGAGGTCGACGGCGAGAACTTCTGGATCGACAATGACCTGCGCCTGCGAGACGCGGGCATGCGCGTGACCTACTTCTTCCCGTCCATGTACACGGCCGGCACGGGACTCGTCCTGTCCGCGGCCCAGGTGCTGGCGAACCTCACGCTCATGCTCCGGCGCGTGACCGATGAGCGGAGAAACATCCGGCACTTCATCGACCAGTTCATCTTTCACGACGAGTCACCGCAGTTCGCCTCGTGGGCCAAGATCAAGCCCGCGGAGATCCCCGAATACCTCCTCGGCTCGGCAGCACTCCTCAAGCGCTATTCGCGCGGCTTCGCGTTCTGGAACTACCGCGACTATCGCGTGAACCACCTCTACAACGCCGCCTTCATTCGGGGGCTGGAGGGATGGAAGGTCCAGGGCCGGGCCACGCTCGGCCCCGAGGGCGAGCCTCGCATTGTCACACTCGGACCGGGTGCGGCGGTGTCGCAGCGCATGCAGCCGGACCGCGTCGGCTGGGGCACGCCGCACTACGAGACGATGCGTTTCGCCGCGAAGGTACGTGGCCCCGGCCGCTTGAAGCTCACGACCAGCGGCGTGACCGAGGTCGAGTTCGAGGTCGCGCCCGGCGACGCGAGGGTCCTGGAGGTCGCGTTCCCCGCCGACCGGCATCGCGACGGCGTGATCGAGTTCGCGATCGAGAACACCGGGAACGAGCCCGTGGACATCACCGATCTCTTCCTCTGGGGCTTCGTGTACCGCTGCCGCCTCTACGATGAGCACGGCAATCCCGGGGATCACCTCGAAGCCGTGCGCGCGATGCTTCGCGTATAGCCGGCAATAGTAAGATCGCTCCATGTCCCGCCTGCCACCGGCCCTCGGCTTCCTGCGCAAGTGGCGCCACCGCCTCGGCGGGGCGCTCGCGGGAGCTCCCGTGGAAGCGCCACCGCGGCTCGCCGTCCATCGGATCGAGAACCTCGCGGCGTATCGCGACCACATCGCTCGCATGGGACAGGACGCATGGGTCCAGGAGCTCGCACTGGCGGATGCGAATCCCGACAAGCCGTTCAAGGTCGAGGGCCGTTGTTGGGTGGACGATGCGACGGTCGGCTTCGCGGTCGACTACCTGTACGCGGAGGACCTCGGCACGCGCCGCATCCCCAACTGGCGGGAGCGCCTTGTCTGCCCGCTCTGCCAGATGAACAGCCGCCAGAGGGCCTGCGTCCACCTCGCCACCGAGTACTTGCGCCTGGGCCCCGACTCCCGCATCTACATCACCGAGCAGGTCACGCCGTCCTATGCCGCGTTGCGCGCACGCCATCCGGGCATCGTCGGCAGCGAGTTCCTCGGGCCGGGTATTGCACCGGGAAGCGTCAACGAAGCGGGCCTGCGCCATGAGGACGTGACGCAGCTCTCGTTCCCCGACGCCACTTTCGATGCGATCCTCAGCTTCGACGTCTTCGAGCACGTTCCGGGGATTCGCAAGGCGTTCGCCGAATGCTGCCGCGTACTGAAGCCGGGCGGGACGCTGCTGTTCAGCATCCCGTTCATGCAGGACTCACCGGTCACGCGTACGCGCGCGCGCTTCGACGCCGCTGGCCAGCTCGTGCACGATCACCCGCCGACGTACCACGGGGATCCCGTGAACCCTGCGGAGGGCGTGCTCTGCTTCCACGATTTCGGCTGGGACATCCTGGACCACGCGCGCGAGGCTGGTTTCGCCGACGCGACGGCGCTGGTCTATCGCGATCCTGCCTACGGTTACCTCGGCGGCTGGCCGATCCTCTTCGCCGCCACGCGCTGAGCTAGCCCGCGCCGAAAAGCCGGCGCCAGAGCGAAGGCCGCTTGCCTGGCGGCGTGAGCCAAGCCTCGAACGCCTCGCCCCCCTCGTGATCGTGCGACCAGTACGCGAGCTCGCATCCGACCGACTCCGCGAGCTTTCGCATGCTGCCCTCGGAGAAGTACTGGATGTGCGCGGGTACGTGGTTGTACGAGTACTTCCGCCAGGCTTCGAGATCGCCTTCGCGCCACTCGCGCGGGCGATGCGGGGCGGTGATGAAGATCACGCCATCGGGTGCAAGCCGCGCGCGGCATTCGGCCAGCACCGAGCGCGGATCGACGAGATGCTCGATCACGTGCGTCATCGAGATGAGCTGGAACGGCGCGTAAGGGTCGATGGCCGCGTCGGACACGTAGCCGTGCACGTACTTGTCGACCCAGGGGCACGCCTCCACCGCTTCGGGCGAGACGTCCTGCGCCACGGTCTTGTGCTGGGCCCCGCGAAGCTTTGCCGCGCGGCACATCCATGCCAACCCCGCACCCACCTCGAGCACGCGAACGCCGGCGGACATGTTCCAGCCGCGTTCCTTCGCGAGGCGGTCGAAGCAGTGGCCGATGTACTCGAGGATCGCCTCGACGCGCTTCGGATCCGTGTATTCGTCGCCGAACTGGCCGTTCTCGACGTAGAGCGCGCGAAGATCGGCATCGGTCGGCGCGGGCGAGAGGTAGATCAGCTTGCAGCTGCCGCAGCGCGCGAGGTCGTAGCCCTTGCGCGAGAACGCGTAGCCGACCGTGTTCTCCAGGGTGCCGTACGAAGTGCCGCGCTCCGCGCAGCCGAGCGGACACGGGCGGACGACGGGATCGTCAACGCCCACGAAGCCCCATCCGGCTCAGCATCGTGGTCATGCGGTACTTGATCCGGTGCAGCATCATGATGAAGCGCCACGAGCGCGAGGCGAGGATCCGGTTGTAGTCGTGCATCGGCGTCGCGAGCGCATCGCGCCGCATCGTCACGATGTCGCGCAAGCGCTGCTCCTTCTCGACCAGCAGCTTCTGGTACATGCGCAGGAGCCCGTCGCGGCTGGCGAGCGCGACCTGGATGTCCTCGGCGTCCTTGGCGGTGAGCGTCGTGCCCGCGGCAACGCGCTCCGGGGGAGGCGCGGGCACGTAGAACGTCGTGTGCGGCGCGACGACCTCCTCGGCCGGGCGATCCTTTGTGTACAGGTAGATGGAGAAGGACTTGCGCGAGATCCCCTTCTTCGCTTCCGGCAGCACGATGCGCTTGAAACCGTGCCACGAGTATTCGTTGGTCTCGAAGATCACGGCGCGATTGAAGAGCGGGAGGAAGGATTTCACCTGATTCGCCTTGGGCGTCCACGGATCGGAGTGCAGCTCGATCAACCCGCCCCAGGACTCTTCCCACTCCTTGTTGAGATACACGAGCAGGTTCACCCGGCGATGCAGCATGCGCCGCTCGTCGATGTTGAAGTCAACGTGCACGTCGAGTCCCTGGCCGTCGAGATTTTCGTGCGTGCCGCCCCCGAAGAGCGCCTCGTCGGCAATGAGGTCCGGGATGCCGGTGAGCTCCGACATCGCATCCAGGAACGGCTTGGAGTTGATGTACCGGTAGAAGTCGCGGTAGCCGGAACTGATGCCGCTCACGTGCTCGAACACCGCCTTGCGGCCCACCTCGCCATGCTCGTTCAGCGCCTTGCGCGTGTCGAACGGCGGGAAATCGCGGAGCAGCCCTTCGGCCACCGCGGGATCGAGGAAGTCCTCGACGACCACGTGGCGGAAGGGAGTGGCGCCCTGGAAGGAATGCTGGGTGTCGAGGGCGTTCGAGAGGACTTCGGTGCGGATCATCGGGAGCCTGTTTGTTCGCCTGGGAATGCGTCCGTCAAAAGGTGGGGG
This sequence comes from Usitatibacter rugosus, assembly GCF_013003965.1. Taxonomy (NCBI): domain Bacteria; kingdom Pseudomonadati; phylum Pseudomonadota; class Betaproteobacteria; order Nitrosomonadales; family Usitatibacteraceae; genus Usitatibacter; species Usitatibacter rugosus. The sequence goes on from NZ_CP053069.1 coordinate 2,846,759, forward strand.
CGATGACGATGCCCTTTTCCTTGCTCGGCAGCGTCACCTCGATGTGGAGGTTGCGCTGCAACACGGGGAACTTGCGTTCGAAGAATCGAAGGATCGCCGATATCTTGGGCCCTGCGTAGTAGTCGTCCACGTAGATCGCCTTGTGGATCTTGAAGTCCGGGGACAACAGCGAGAAGTACACCCACAGCTCGCGCAGGGAGAACTCCTTCCAATGGGGCCCGTACGTGGGCACCCGGAGGATTTCCTCCACGGGCAGCGCGCTTCCATATCCATGCAAGGTACGGCGGAATCCCCACGCGCGCCCCTTCACCGAATAATAGTTGGGTGTCGTCACGACGATGACGCCGCCGGGAGCGAGCAGCCGGTACATCTCCTTCCACATCGCGACCGGGTTGAAAGTGATGTGCTCGATGATCTCCGTGAAGAGGATCACGTCGAAGGTGCCATCCGGGATCGCGCTGAAAGCGGTGGGCGCCTCGAGGTCCTCGTAGGAAATCCGCTCGATGCCGTGCGCGGCCGCCAGGGACTTGACGGCCGGATTCTCGATCGTGATCGGAAAATCCGCCGCCGTGACCCGGTAGCCGTCCTGTGCGTACAGGAGGGCCTGGTGCAGCCAATGGGCACCGACATCGAGGACCCGCTGCCCGCGGCGCTCGTGGGTCTCCTCGAAGATGCGCTTCGTTTCCTTGAAACGGCGGAAGTGCCAGGCGAGATAGCCGAAATCGGTTCCACCGTGGTCACGGAAGATCCATGCCACGCGATCGAGTTCCGGGTCAAAGGTCGCGGCCAGTGCCGCGTCGGGCGTTTCGGGCATAGATGGTGGCGAATGACGATCCGCGCGTGCCGGGAAATCCAGGGCGGATCGGATAAAATTACCGTTTATCTCAAGAGAATCGACGGCCTTGCTGACGGTCATTATCCCGGTTTTCCTCGGGCTGCGCGAAACGCAACGGTGCATCGAGAGCGTCCTCGCCGCGCGTTGCGAAACGGCGCACGAAGTGACCGTGGTCGACGACGCGAGCCCCGACGCGGAGATCTCCGCCTGGCTGGGGAAGGTCGAACGCAGCGGCCGCATCCGCCTCATCGTGCACCCCGCCAACCGCGGCTTCGTGGCCTCGGTGAACGAGGGCATGGAGGGCGCGTCGGGCGACGTGGTGCTGCTGAATAGCGATACCGAGGTCGCCGACGGCTGGCTCGATCGCCTCGTGGCCTGCGCGAAGCGCGAGTCGCGCGCAGGCACCGTCACGCCCTTCTCGAACAACGCCACCATCTGCAGCTATCCGCGCTCGGGCGAGTCGAACGCGCTACCCGCGGGAACGACCACCGCGGCCATGGACCAGTTGTTCGCCACGACGAACGCCGGCCAGTCCATCGACATTCCCACCGCGGTGGGCTTCTGCATGCTCATCACCCGCGAATGCCGCGAGGCGGTGGGGCCATTCGACGAAGAGGCCTTCGGCCAGGGCTATGGCGAGGAAGTGGACTTCTGCATGCGCGCCACGCGGCTGGGCTTCCGTAACCTGCTCTGCGCGGACACGTTCGTGTTCCACGAGGGCGAGGTGTCGTTCGGCAAGTCGGGGACCGAACGGCGCCTGGCCGCGCAGAATATCGTGGACGGGCGCTACCCCGAGTTCCAGTCGCGGTTGCGGGAGTTCCTCGAGCATGAGCCTGCGCGGGCGCTGCGCCGTGGCGTGGACCTCGAGCGGCTGCGCACGTCCCAGAAGCCCGTTGTCCTGTTCGTCTCGCACGATTGGGGCGGCGGCGTGCAAAAGCACGTGGACGCGCTCGCCGACCTCGTATCGGCCGATGCCGAGGTTCTGCTGCTGCAGCCGACGCATGGCGGAAACCTCACGCTCAAGTGGCTCCGCCGCGGCGAGGAGTTCCGCGCCTGGTTCGATCGCCTGGAGCCGGACCTCGTGGCGCTGCTCCGCTCGCTCGCCGTATCGCGCGTGCACTACCACCACGTGCACGGCCTGCCGCGCGAGATCCTCGGGCTGGCCGACCGCCTCTCGGTCCCCTTCGATGTCACGCTGCACGACTACACCGCGTATTGCCCGCAGTACCACCTCGGCGACGAACGCGGCCGCTACTGCGGCGAGCCCGACACCGCGGGCTGCGAAGCCTGCGTGCGCCGCCGGCCGCATGCGTGGGGCATCAGCGTCGTGCAGTGGCGCGAGACCTTCGAGGCCTTCCTGCGCCGCGCCGATCGCCTGCTCGCGCCCTCGCACGATCTCGCCTTGCGCATCGTCGCCCGCTATCCCGGCCTTCCCGTGCAGGAATGGCCGCACTTCGAGGCCGTGCCGGAAGCGATGCCTCCGGCGTTTCGCATCGTGCTGCTGGGCGGCCTGTCCACGGTGAAGGGTCTCGACGTCCTCGAAGCCTGCGTGCACGACGCGATCCGTCGCCGCCTGCCGCTGCACTTCCGCGTGATCGGCCACCTCGGCAGGGGGCTCGCGCAGTGGCCCGAAGCCCCGCTGTCGATCACGGGCTCGTACCCGGACGCGCGCCTCGACGAGTTGCTGTCGCTCGAGCGCGCCGATGCCGTGCTCTTCCTGTCCCAGGTCCCGGAGAGCTATTCGTACACGCTCACCGTGGCCATGCGCTCCGGCGCCCCGATCGTGGCACCCGATTTCGGAGCCTTCCCCGAGCGGCTCAAGGGCTCGCGCTCGGCCGTGCTGTTCCCGCTCGCGACGCCGCCCGCGGGCATCAACGATCTCCTCCTCGATCTCCTGAGCCCCGCGGTGCGCACCGCGGCGGGCGACTGACGCGATGCTGCCAGAGGCCTACCGCCGCCAGTATCTCCAGCCGCTCGGCCCTCGCCGCACTCCGGACCCCACGCTTCCGAATGTGACGCCCGTGCATTGGTACGCCCTGCGTGAGCCGCCCCGTCCCGTGAGCCTCGGCGATCTCTACGACGCGGGCGTGCGTTCGGGCCACGGCGAATCGCGCGCGCTGCTCGCCGATCGGGCGCATGGCCACGACGCCCACGACGCGTTCATGCAGCAGCGCATCGGCGAGCTCCACCAGCAGCTGAGGGATCGGGATCGAATCCTCGCCGAGTTCGGCCAGTCGCACGCGGTGCAGATCGCGCACCTCGAAGCCGCAGTGACCGCCTCTCGCGACCACGTCGCGCGTTTCCAGCAAAGCACCAGCTGGCGCATCACGGCGCCTCTGCGCTTTGCCGTCCGGGGCGCCCATCGGGTAGCCCGCATGGGCCGCAGCGCTGCCCACCAGGCGCGGCTGCTGCCGATCCGCATGGCCACCGCGCGCCAGATCCTTCGCAATGAAGGCGCCGGCGCCCTCGCCCGCAAGGTGACGCGCTTCCTGCTCGAGGACCGCGCCGCCGTCGGCTCCCTCGCCCCGCGTGCCGGGCTCGAGCCGGCGATCGGCCCGCTCGTCGTCTCCTCCTCGCAAACGCCGCGCGTCTCCGTGATCGTCCCGACGTACGGCCAGGACCTCCACACGTTCACGTGCCTGAAGGCACTCGCCCGCGAAGCCGCGAAAGTTCCGCTCGAGGTGATCGTAATGGACGATCACGCGCCGAAGCCCGCCGCGGAAGCGCTCGCCTCCGTGCAGGGCGTTCGCTTCGAGCGCAACCCGCAGAACCTGGGCTTCCTCGGCAACACCAACCGCGGCGCCTCATTCGCGAGCGGCGAATACCTCCTCTTCCTGAACAACGATGCCGTCGTCGCCGAGGGCGCGCTGCAAGCGATGCTCGACGTATTCGATCGTGAAAAGGACGCCGGCGCGGTGGGCGCGAAGCTCGTCTTCCCGGACGGACGCCTGCAGGAAGCCGGCGGCATCGTCTGGCGCGACGGGTCCGCCTGGAACTACGGCCGCGGCGACAACCCGGCCAAGCCCGAGTACTCGTACCTGCGCGAGGCGGACTACTGCTCGGGCGCCTGCCTGATGGTGCCGCGCGCGCTCTTCGAAAAACTGGGCGGCTTCGACGCGCGCTACCAGCCGGCCTACTACGAGGACACGGACCTCTGCTTCCAGGTCCGCGCCGCGGGGCTGAAGGTCTACTACCAGCCCGCCGCCGAAGTGGTGCACTTCGAGGGCGTGTCGCACGGCACGGGTCTCGACACCGGCATCAAGCGCTACCAGGTGGTGAACCGCGAGCAGTTCCACGAGAAGTGGCGCACGGTGCTCGCGAGCCACGGCGTGAACGGCCTGCTGCCCCGCCTCGAGCGCGACCGTGCTGCCAACCGCCGCATCCTGTTCATCGACGCCTGCATGCTCACGCCCGACCACGACTCGGGCTCGGTGCGCACCTGGCAGCTCCTGCGCGTGATGCGGGCGATGGGCTGCAAGGTCACGTTCGTCGCCGACAACCTCGAGTACCGCGCGCCCTATACCGCGGACCTCGCGCAGGAAGGCGTGGAGGTGCTGCACGCGCCGCACATCGGCTCCATCGAGGCCTACATCGAGGAGCACGCCAGCGAGTTCGACGCGATCGTGCTGGTGCGCTACTACGTGGCGCTGCGCTACATCGACGCCGTGCGCCGCCACGCTCCGCACGCCCAGCTCATCTTCGACACGGTCGACCTCCACTTCCTGCGCACCCGACGGCAAGCGGAGCTCGACGGCGATCGCGCCGCGGCGCGCCAGTCCCAGGTGATCCACGACCAGGAGCTGGACTGCATCCGGCGCTGCGACGTCACTTGGGTCGTGAGCACCGTGGAGCAGGAGGTCCTCGCGCGCGAGGCGCCGGCCGCCCGCGTGATCATCCAGACCAACATCCACGAAACGGCGCCGGATGTGGCCCCGTTCGCGGGCCGCGAAGGCCTGCTCTTCGTCGGCGGCTACCGCCATCCACCGAACGTCGACGCGGCCACCTGGTATGCCCGCGAGATCCTCCCGCACATCCGCCGCCTGCTGCCCGGCGTGACGAGCTATTTCATCGGCAGCAACCCGCCCCAATCCGTCCTCGACCTTGCGCAGGAAGGCCTGGAGGTAGTCGGCTTCGTCCCCGAGCTGGAGCCGTGGTTCTCGCGCGTGCGCCTGTCGATCTCGCCGCTGCGCTACGGAGCGGGCGTCAAGGGCAAGGTGAACCAGGCCATGAGCCACGGGCTGCCGATGGTCGCCACGCACGCCTCCGTGGAAGGCATGCACCTGGAGGACGGCCGCGAGGTGCTCATCGCCGAGACGCCCGAGGCCTTCGCCGAGGCCGTCGCCCGCCTGTACCGGGACGAGGCGCTGTGGGGCCGCCTTTCGGAGGCCGGCCGCGCCAATGTGCGCGACCATTTCTCGCCGGACGTCGCGGCGCGGGCGCTGGAAGCGACGTTCGCCGCCCGCTAGGGCAGCGGCAGCGCCGACCTTCGCGTATCATCGCCGGCAGGGACCCAAGGCCGGAATCCAACATCGGTCGCCGGGCGTAGAAGACAAGAATATGAGGCCGCACACCCCGTGAAGATCGGCTCCTTCATCCCCCGCTTTTCCTTCCGCGAGCTGCTGCGCATCGGCATCGGCGTGCTCGTGGTCCTCATGTTCGTGGCGCACGAAGCGGAATGGTTTCCGATGCGCCTCATCACGCAGATGGAGCTCATCACCTACGACGCGAGGCTGAGGGCCTTCATGCCCAACCGGCCCGACAGCCGCGTGGTGATCCTGGACATCGACGAGAAGAGCCTCAACGCCGAGGGCCGCTGGCCCTGGAGCCGCGACAAGCTCGCGATGATGGTGAAGCAGCTCTTCGATACGTACAAGATCAAGGTCGTCGGCTTCGACGTGGCGTTCGCCGAAGCGGACAACAGCTCGGGGCTGAACAGCCTCGAGGCCCTGGGCAAGGCGGAGCTGCGCGACACCCCCGGCTACCAGGCCTTCCTCGAGCGGGCGCGCAAGACGCTCAACTACGACGCGCTCTTCGCCGAAGAGGTCTCCAAGTACCCCGTGGTGCTGGGCTTCTTCCTCGGCGGCAAGACGGACAAGTCGGGCGTGCTGCCCCCGCCGGTGCTGAACACCGACGCGCTTCCGATCACCGACTACCGCCACCACGCGGCCTCGGGCTATAGCGGCAACATCCAGCTGCTGCAGGACGCCGCCACGGCCTCCGGTCACCTCTACCCCGCGCTCGATTTCGACGGCACCACGCGGCGCGTCCCGATGTTCATGCGCTACGACAAGGGCTACTACGAAGCCATGTCGCTCGCCGTGACGCGCACCTACCTCGGCAACGTGCCGGTGAAGGTGCGTACCGAGACCCGGGGCACCAAGGGCACGGGCGTGGGCTGGATCCGCGAGCTGCAAGTGGGCGACCTCACCATCCCGCTCGACGACTCGATGACGGCGCTGATTCCCTACCGCGGCGCCAACGGGATGTTCCAGTACGTCTCGGCCACGGACGTGATCCACGGCGTGAAGCCGCTCACGGACAACAAGGGCGCCCCGCTCGACCTGAAGGACAAGATCGTCATCCTGGGCACCTCGGCCCAGGGCCTGCTCGACCTTCGCGCCACACCCGTGCGCGAGGACTTCCCCGGCGTCGAAATCCACGCGAACCTCATCAGCGGCTTCCTCGACCGCACCATCAAGCACCGCCCGTTCGAGGTGCTCGGCATCTCGGTGCTCACCATCGTGCTGCTGGGCTTCCCCTTCGCCGTGCTGATGCCGCGCATGAGCGCATTGGTCGGCACGGCCGTGATGTTCGGCCTCATCGTCGCGGTGATCGGCTTCAACGTGTACGAGTGGAAGGCGAACAACTACGTGCTGCCGCTGGCACCTCCCTTGTTGATGCTGGTCTTGCTGTACTTCATCAACATGGCGTGGGGCTTCTTCGCGGAAGCGAGATCGCGGCGCCTCATCACGGGGCTGTTCGGCACCTACGTGCCGAAGGAGCTCGTGGCCGAGATGTCGAAGAACCCCGGCGAATACTCGATGCGCGGCGAGACGCGCGAGATGACGGTGCTCTTCTCCGACGTGCGCGACTTCACCTCGATCTCGGAAGGCCTCACCGCCGAGCAGCTGAAGGACATGATGAACGCCTACCTCACCTCCATGACGGAGGAGGTGCAGGGCCACCGCGGCACGATCGACAAGTACATCGGCGATGCCATCATGGCCTTCTGGGGCGCCCCGCTGCCGGACAACGAGCATGCGAAGCACGCGCTGGAGACGGCGCTCGCCATGCAGAAGAAGATCCGCGACCTGGACGAATCCTTCATCAAGCGCGGCTGGCCGATCCTGCACATCGGCGTAGGCCTCAACTGCGGCCCGATGAACGTGGGCGACATGGGCTCGGCCTTCCGCCGCGCGTACACGGTGCTGGGCGACGCGGTGAACCTCGCGGCGCGCCTCGAGGGCCTCACCAAGCAATACGGCGCCAAGATCCTGGTCTCCAGCAACATCGTGACCGCCGTGGGCGGCTACGTGTACCGGGAGATGGACAAGGTCCGCGTGAAGGGCAAGAGCGAAGGCGTGGCGATCTACGAGCCGATCGGGCTCGCGAGCGAAGTCGGCGACACGATGATGAAGGAAATCGATTCGTGGCACCGCGCGCTCGACCTCTACCGCAAGGCCAAGTTCGAGGAAGCGAAGGACGTGATCAAGCCCCTCGCCTACGCCAACCCCGAGACCAAGATCTACAAGGTCTACCTCGAGCGCATCATCCACTTCCGCACGAATCCGCCCCCGGCCAACTGGGACGGCGTGTTCACGTTCACCACGAAGTGACCGCCGCCGAGTACGTCTTCGGCGACGCCATTCCCGCCCCCGGCGAGTCGTTCGAGGCTGCGCCGGGGATCCGCTGGATCCGCATGCCCCTGCCGTTCGCGCTCGACCACATCAACCTGTGGCTGCTCGAGGACGGCGACGGCTGGACGATCGTCGACACCGGCTTCGGCACGCAGGTCACGTGGGACCTCTGGCTGCGGCATTTCGAGGGCACGATGGCCGGGCGCCCGGTGAAGAACGTCATCGTCACGCACTACCACCCGGATCACCTCGGCAGCGCTTCGTGGCTCGTGGAGCGCACCGCCGCGCCATTCTGGATGACCCTCGGTGAATACCTCTCGGGCCATGCGGCGCACGACGACACCGCGGGCTTCGACCGGCCCACGGGCATCGAATTCTTCCGCGTGAATGGCCTCGACACTTCGCGCTTCCCCGAGAAGATGAAGAGCGGCAACGGCTACCGCCGCGGCGTGCCCACGATCCCGACGCAGTACCGCCGCATGATGGATGGCGACAAGCTCTCCATCGGCGGCCACGAGTGGCAGGTGATCACGGTCTTCGGCCATGCGCCCGAGCACGCCGCGCTCTACTGCGCCTCGAAGAACGTGCTGATCTCCGGCGACCAGGTCCTGCCGCGCATCACGACCAACGTGGGCGTGTGGGGCAACCAGCCCGAGTCGAACCCGCTCGCGCTCTTCCTCGATTCCATCGGGCGCTTCCTGCCGCTGCCCGGGGATGCGCTGGTGCTGCCGTCGCACGACCGCGTGTTCCACGGATTGCATGGCCGCATCGCGGAGCTGCGGGCCCATCACGCGGAACGGCTTGAGCGCCTCGTGGAGGCCTGCGCGAGTCCCGTGACCGCGCATGACGTCCTGCCGGTGCTCTTCAAGCGCACGCTGGACGACCACCAGCTGATGTTCGCCATGGGCGAGGCCATCGCGCATCTCCACTACCTGCAGTTCCGCGGGCAGCTGAAACGCGAGACGAGCAGCGACGGCGTGCGGCGTTTTTCTCGCGCCTAGTTTCTCGCTCGCGCTGTACCCGCAGATGTACCCCTTAGAGGCCAGAAGAAAGCCGCCCGAAGGCGGCTTTGGTCAATGCGGAACCGCAGATGGCCGCCGATAACCCCTGTTTGTGTGTCATGTCGACGAGACAACGATGGATGAGCCACCGCTCGGCGACGCTGCGAACTCACAAGGGTTTTATCGGCGGCCATCTGCGGTTCCATGCCTCACCTAAAGGCGCCTGCGGGCGCCTTTCTTCTGGCCTCTAAGGGGTACATCTGCGGGTACAGCGCAGCGAGAAGCTACGCCAGCGACTTCATCGCCTTCTCGAGCCCCGCCACGGTGACGGGGAACATCCGCCCGTCCATGATCCGCTGCACGTTCTGGGTGGAGGTGGTCCAGCCCCAGTGGCGCTCGTCGACGGGATTCAGCCACGCGGCATGCGGCCAGGTGCGCAGCAGCCGCTCCAGCCACAGGCGCCCCGGCTCGTCGTTCCAGTGCTCGACGCTGCCGCCCTTCTGCTCCAGCTCGTAGGGACTCATGGCGGCATCGCCCACGATGATCAGCTTGTAGTCGTGCCCGTACTTGCGCATCACCTCGACCGTGTTGATGCGGTTCTGGCGGCGGCGGTTGTCCTTCCACACCGTCTCGTAGACGCAGTTGTGGAAATAGAACTGCTCGAGGTTCTTGAACTCACTCTTCGCGGCGGAGAAGAGCTCCTCCACCATCAGCACGTGGTCGTCCATCGAACCGCCGACATCGAGGAACAGCAGCACCTTCACCGCGTTGTGCAGCTTGGGCACCATCTTGATGTCGAGCCAGCCGGCGTTGCGCGCGGTGGAGCGGATGGTGTCGGGAAGATCCAGCACCTCGGGCGCGCCGTCGCGCGCAAAGCGACGGAGGCGGCGGAGCGCCATCTTCGCGTTCCTCACGCCGAGCTCGCGGTCGCTGTCGTAGTCCTTGAACTCGCGGCGGTCCCACACCTTCACCGCGCTGCGGTTGCGCCCGCCCTCCTGGCCGATGCGCACGCCTTCGGGATTGAAACCGTAGGCGCCGAAGGGTGAGGTGCCGGCGGTGCCGATCCACTTCGAGCCGCCCTGGTGGCGCGCCTTCTGTTCCTCGAGACGCTGCTTCAGCGTCTCCATGATCTTTTCCCAGCCGCCCAGCGATTCGATCTTCGCCTTCTCCTCGTCGGTGAGCCAGCGCTCGGCGATCTTCTTCAGCCACTCCGCGGGGATGTCCTTCAGCAGCGCGTCGGGAATGGCCTGCACGCCCTTGAAGTAGGACGCGAAGGCGAGGTCGAACCTGTCGAAGTACGCCTCGTCCTTCACCATGCACGTGCGCGCGAGGACGTAGAAGTCGTCCACGCTGCCGTACACCACGCCTTTGTCGAGGCATTCCAGCAGCGTGAGGTGCTCCTTCACGCTGACGGGAATGCCCGCCTCGCGGACGGCGAAGAAGAAATCGAAGAGCACTACTGCGGTCGGGCGGCGGCGAGCCAGGCGTTCAAGCGCTCCAGGCCCGCATCCCAATAGGCCTTCTGCGCGGCCACGGCCTCGGCGCCGGAGAGCTTCGAGTGCTCGACCTCCACCGCGCTCGAATTGGGGCCGTCGGCCTTGAAGCTCACCTCCACGCGCGAGTTGCCGAGCGTCCAGGTGACGGTCATCGACTTGCCGTCGGTCGAGCGCTCCACTTGCATCGGCGCCCCGGGCAGCCAGATCTCCCTCAGCCGCGGGTCGTGGAACGCGGTGTACACGCGCTCGAGGTTGGCCTGGAAGGCGCGCGTCACGGACGCCGAGCGCTTCACCGGAGCGCGCTTCGACGCGGAACGCTTCACCGCCGTGCCCTTCACCAGCGGGCGCTTCAGCGCCGTGCGCTTCGCGACCGCCTTGCGAGTGGACTTGCCCGTTGCCATGCGCGCCTCCTTGACGGTGTTATGAGCGTCCGCGCCGCTGCAGGAACAGCAGCTGCTCGAACAGGTGGACGTCCTGCTCGTTCTTCACCAGGGCTCCGTAGAGCGGCGGGATCGCGGCCTGGTGGCCCTCGCTCCGCAACGCCTCGGGCGGGATGTCTTCGGCCAGCAGGAGCTTCAGCCAGTCCAGCAGCTCCGAAGTGGACGGCTTCTTCTTCAGGCCCGGCATCTCGCGGATCTCGAAGAAGACTTCCATCGCGGCCTGCAGCAGGCGCTTCTTGATCCCCGGGAAGTGCACGTCGACGATGGCTTCCATCGTCTCCTTGTCGGGGAAGCGGATGTAGTGGAAGAAGCAGCGGCGCAGGAACGCATCCGGAAGCTCCTTCTCGTTGTTCGACGTGATGAGGATGATCGGGCGATGGAGTGCCTTCACCGTCTGGCGCGTCTCGTAGACGTGGAACTCCATGCGGTCCAGCTCGCGCAGCAGGTCGTTGGGGAACTCGATGTCGGCCTTGTCGATCTCGTCGATCAGCACCACCGCCTGTTCCGGCGACTCGAAGGCCTGCCACAGCACGCCCTTCAGGATGTAGTTCGCGATGTCGGCCACGCGGCCGTCGCCGAGCTGCGAATCGCGCAGGCGCGAGACGGCGTCGTATTCGTAAAGGCCCTGCTGCGCCTTCGTCGTGGACTTGATGTGCCACTGGTAGAGCGGCTTGCCGAGGGCTCTGGCCACTTCCTCGGCGAGCATGGTCTTGCCCGTGCCCGGCTCGCCCTTGATCAGCAGCGGGCGCTGCAGCGTGATGGCCGCGTTGACGGCGATCTTGAGATCGTCGTCGGCGACGTAGGTGTCGGTGCCCTGGAATTTCATTCCCGGATTCTAACCCCCCGCGGAACCTCGGACGTTAGTATCCGGACCAACCCCCGGAGCCCCCATGAAAACGACCCTGCTTCCCCTTGCCGCCGCCCTCGCCACCGCCCTGGCACTTCCCGTCCAGGCCGAAAGCGCCATCACCATCTACTCCAGCGCGCGCCCCGGCACGCTCGACCCGCAGGTCTTCAAGTCGGGCGGCGAAGGCGTGGCCGTTCCGGGCTACGCCCTGGTGCGGGAGGAGCGCGATTTCGCGCTCAAGTCCGGCCGCACCGTGATCCGCATCACCGACGTGCCCGCGCTCATCGACCCGACCACGGTGTCGTTCGCCTCGCTCACCGATCCCAAGGGCACGAGCGTCGTGGAACAGAGCTTCGAGTTCGACCTCACCAGCACGCAGAAGCTCCTGTCGCGCTTCATCGACCGCGAGATCACCGTCGAGCAGTCGCGCGGCAACTCCGTCGAGACGATCACCGGCACCCTCATCGGTACGCAAGGCGGGCTCACGCTGCGCAATCCCGACGGAAGCCTGCGCGTCCTGCCAAGCTACGCCGGCGTGAAGCTCCCCAGCCTTCCCGGCGGGCTCATCAGCAAGCCCACGCTCGTGTGGGACATCGCCGCGACCACGGCGGGCACCCACAAGGCGCGCTACAGCTACCAGACCGGCGGCGTCACCTGGTGGGCCGACTACAACCTCACCTACACCGAGCCCGCGCCGGAGCAGTGCAAGGTCAACGTCGGCGCCTGGGTCACGATCGTGAACCAGTCGGGCGCCTCGTTCACGGATGCGAAACTGAAGCTGATCGCCGGCGACGTGCAGAAGATCCAGCCGCAGCCCCAGAGCCTGTCGTATGCCGCGCCGGCCGCGGTGCGCTCCGAGGTGATGCGCAAGGACGCGGGGTTCACCGAGAAGGCGTTCTTCGAATACCACCTCTATACGCTCGGCCGCCCGGCTTCGCTCGCGCAGAACTCGATGAAGCAGATCGAGCTCTTCCCGCTCGCCGCGTCCGTGGGCTGCGAGAAGAAGCTCGTGTACTTCGGCCAGGGCTACGCGTATCCGTACGGCGGCGGGCCGGCCCTCGACCGCAACTACGGCCAGACGGGCAACAAGAAGGTCGATGTCTACCTGCGGGTGAAGAACGCGAAGGCCAACGGCCTGGGCGTGCCCCTGCCCGCCGGCAAGGTGCGCGTCTCCAAGATGGACGAAGCCGACAAGAGCCTCGAGTTCATCGGCGAGGACGTGATCGACCACACGGCGCGGGATGAAACGGTGCAGGTGAAGCTCGGCAGCGCCTTCGACGTCGTGGGCGAGAGGAAGCAGATGGACTTCCGCATCGACACCAGCGCCAAGTGGATCGAGGAGGACATCGAGGTCCGCGTGAGGAACCAGAAGCCCGACGAGACCGTCACCGTGCTCGTGCGGGAGAACCTCTACCGCTGGAGCCAGTGGAGCATCACCAAGAAGACCACCGAGTTCACGAAGGACGATTCGCGCACGGTGCACTTCCCGGTGCGCATCGCCCCGAAGGGAGAGGCGGTGGTGCGCTACACGGTGCGCTACACCTGGTGAGCGGCGGGCCGGAGATCGAAGACGACCCGCGGCCCGAGCCGCCGCGGGAGCCGCCCCTGGAGGAATGCTGCGGGTCGGGGTGCGATCCCTGCGTCTTCGACCGCTACGACGACGCGCTGGTCCGCTACCGCGCCGCGCTGGAAGCGTGGAATATTCGTCACCCCGGCGAAACCGCCGGCGGGCAGAATACGTAGCATGACGATGCCGACCCGCCGTGCTTTCGCCCTCCTCCTCGCAGTCCTTGCCGCCGGCCTCGCCGGATGCTCGGCACTTTCCGCCCTCAATGCCCTCACGCCGGTCTCCGACCTCGAGATCCGCCGCGACATCGCCTACGGCGACGGCCCGCGCGGCAAGCTCGACGCCTACCGCCGCCGCGACACGCCGCCCAACGCGCCGGTCATCGTGTTCTTCTACGGCGGCTCGTGGGACTCGGGCGAGCGATCGAGCTACCTCTTCGCGGCCGAGGCGCTCTCCTCGCGCGGCTTCGTGGTCGTCGTGCCGGACTACCGCGTGTACCCGGCGGTCACCTTCCCCGGATTCCTCGACGACGCGGCCGCCTCGGTCGCATGGACCCGGGCCCATGCCCGCGAGCTCGGGGGCAATCCCGACAAGCTGTTCCTGATGGGCCATTCGGCCGGAGCGCACCTGGCCGCGATGATCGCGCTGGATCCGCAGTACCTGGCGCGCGTGGGCCTCACGCCGAAAGCCGTCTCGGGCTTCATCGGGCTCGCGGGGCCTTACGACTTCCTGCCGCTGAAGAGCCCCACGCTGAAGACCATCTTCGCGCCCGAGGAAACCATCGCCCGCACCCAGCCGATCACCTTCGCGAGCGCGAGCGCTCCGCCCGCCCTGCTCATCACGGGCGATGAAGACACGACGGTCTCGCCGGGGAACACCACGCGCCTGGCGCAGCGGCTGCGCGAGAAAGGCGCCTCGGTGACGGAAGTGCACTATCCGACCGAGAACCACTACACGATCGTCGGACGCCTCGCCGCGCCGTTCCGCAGCGGCGAGCCCCTGCTGGACGAAGTCGACCGCTTCGTGCGCGCTCCGCGCTAGCCGCGCGGCCTGTCCAGCTGCCAGCGCAGGTGCGTGCGCACCACCGGCCATTCCTCGCGCGTGATGCTGTAGACGCAGGTGTCGCGCAGCGTTCCGTCGGCCATGCGCTGGTGGCTGCGGAGGATCCCGTCCAGCTGCGCGCCCAGCCGCTCGATGCCCTTGCGGCTCTGTTCGTTGAAGCGGTGCGTACGGAACTCCACCGCGATGCACTCCACCTTCTCGAACGCGTGCGTGAGCAGCAGGAGCTTGCACTCGGTATTGAGGGCGCTCCGCTGCACGCGCTTCGCATACCACGTGCTGCCGATCTCCACGCGCTTGTGCACGGCGTCCACGTTCATGTAGGTCGTCATCCCGACCGGGATGCCCTGCGCATCGAGCACGGCGAAGGGCAGCATCCTGCCGTCGCGCTGGAGCCCGAGTCGGCGCTCGATCTCGGCGGCCATGCCCTCGGGCTTGGGGATCGCGGTGTACCAGAGGCGCCAGAGCTCGCCGTCGCGCACCGCCTCGGCGAGCGCGACGGCGTGCGAGGCCTCCAGCGGAACCAGCCGGGCGTGCGTCCCGGCCAGCGTGACCGGCGAGAGCATCAGGACTTCTGGATCACCGCGCAGGCGATGCGCGGCCCGGCATTGCCCGTGGGCTGGGTCGTGTAGTCGTCCGGGTTGGCGTGGACGATGAGGCCCTTGCCGACCACGTCCGTGGGCTGGCCGCTGTCGACGCCGATTGCCTTCGTCTCGAACTTGAGCGAGGCCTTGCCCTGCGCGTCGGCGATCAGGCTCGGCAGGTCGCCGGCATGGTGCGCGGCGGCATCGTGGGCCGCGTGGGGCGAGCCGGTGGGATTGAAGTGTCCTCCGGTGCTCATGCCGTCGCCCGAGCTGCAGTCCCCCTTCTCGTGCACGTGGAAGCCATGCGTCGCGTTGGGCTTCAGCCCCGAGACGTTCGCCGTGACCCACGTCGTATCGCCGCGCTGGGTGAACGTCACCGTGCCCGAGGTCTCGTTGCCCTTGGTGGGCTCGAGCTTCGCGGTGGCCAGGCGGCCCGGAATGTAGGGGGACTCGTAGTTCGTGTGCGAGGCACAACCGGCCGCGGCGAGGGCGGTGGCGAGCGTGAGGGCGAGGCGGATCATGGCGTCACTCTTTCCGGGTATGGGGGGACTTGATCGATGATACGCGCCAAGAGAAAGGGCCGGATTCGACCCGGCCCTCTCGTCGGCGGGATGTCGAAGGCCTACTTCTTCTTGGCGTCCGTGGGCGTGTCGTTGCCCTTGGGTGGCGTGTTGCCGGAGGGGGTCATCGCGCCCTTCTCGTGGCCCTTGGCGGACGCAGCGCCGGCCGCACCTGCTGCGGGTGCACCCGATCCACCGGGCGTCGGCGCGGCCTTGCCACCGGCGGGCGGCGGCACGATTTGCGGCGGCGTTGCAGCGGCCACCGGCGTGGGCTTCGGAATCGGCTTCCCGGCCTTCTTCATGTTGCCCTGGAAGTTCTTGACCGCCTTTTCCTCGGCCGCGACCTGGTCGGCCTTGGCCTTCTCGGCCGCGACGGCGTCCTTGGCCTTCTTCTCCTCGGCGGCGGCCTTCTGCGCGTCGGTCGGAGGCGGGGGCGGCGGGATCTTCGCCCAGGCGGCCGAAGCCGCGAACGCGAGGGCCAGGGCGAGCGATGCCGTGTGGAATCTCGTCATGGTCAGTCCCCCACCGCCGGCTGGGCCGCACCGGTGGCCGTGCCCGTGATCCGCTCGGGGCGCTTGCCGGCCTTCACTTCGTCGTACCAGAGCGCGTGGTGCTCCTTGGCCCACGTCTCGTCGACGAAGCCGTGGCGCATGCCCTCGTAGGCGCCTTCCATGCCGATCGTGCCCAGGTAGATGTGCGCGAACGAGGCGGAGATGAAGAGGATCGCCGCGATCGCGTGGATCACGTTGGATTGCTGCATCACCTCGCGGCCCTGGTTCCAGTTGGGGAAGTCGAGGATGAGGCCCGTGATGCTGACGGCGAGGCCCAGGAACACGAGCCCGCCCCAGAACCACGCCTTCTCGCCGCCGTTGAAGCGGCCCGAGGGCACCTCGTCGTGCGACTTCGAGAACATGCCGCCCAGGCGCACGAGCCACTTGATGTCGCCGGCGTTGGGCCAGTTGTCCTTCACGTAGAGCAGGAACATCACCACCAGCGAGAAGATGAAGAGCGGCCCCACGAAGTTGTGCACGGTCTTGCAGGCGATGGTGACGGTCGAGAAGGCCGCGTGGCCGAGCCAGGGCATCACGATGTACTTGCCGAAGAGGATCACGATGCCCGAGATCGCCAGCACCACGAAGCTGATCGCCATGGTCCAGTGCGACAGGCGCTCGATCGAATTGAAGCGCTCGATCAGCCTGCCGGTGCGCGGGCCCTGCAGGCGGACCTTGCCCTTGATGAGGTAGAAGACCGCGATCGCGGCCAGCACGATCACCATGAGCCACCCGCCGTACTGCGTGAGCGGGCCATTGCGGAACTTGCGCCACTCGTGACCCGAGCCCTGGATGAGGACGTTGGTCTCGCGGCCCGGGACGGACGCGTATTGGGGCTTGCGGTCCACGCGGTCCCAGTCCTGCGGCGGATTGTTCCATCCCGGCACCGCGGTGGAGCCTGCGGCCGGCGTCGGCGCGACGGGCGCGGGCTTCGCGGCCTCGACGGCCGGCTTGGCCGCATCGGGCGCCGCGGGCGCCGGCGATGCTGCGGGCGGCGATGCCGCGGGCGCTGCAGGGGGCTGCTGGGCGCCCACGCCCAGCGGGAGGTACAGGAACGCGCCCAGCAGCAGCGCGCCCAGCTTGGCTTGGCTTGCCTTCATGAATACGCCTCCTCGAGAGTTCGTCACGGCTTCTTCCCGGCGGCGCGGGAAGGCGCGTAATCGTTCTGGAACCCGTTGCGCGCGGCGAGCGCGGCTTCCCACTTCGCCTTGTCGCCGCGGAATGCGTCTCCCGCATAGGCCTTCGCGTCTTCCTTGCCCGCGTAGCTGCGCGCCGGGTCCTGCGAGGGCTCGCTGCACGCGGCGAGCAGTGCTGCGGCGGCGACGGCCGCGAGGCTGGCGTGTTTCCTCATGCCTTGCCTCCCGGTGCCGGCGAGTCCGCGACCTTCTGGTCGGAGAGCTTGTCGCTCCCGCCGTAGGCCATGGCCCATCCCCAGATTTCCTCGCCCTTGCCGCGGGTCGTGACGCGCGTCTTGTAGATGGCGGTGATCACCGGCGCGTCGCCGGCCAGCAGCGCCTTGGTCGAGCACATCTCCGCGCAGGCGGGGAGCTTGCCCTCGGCGAGGCGGTTGCGGCCGTACTTGCGGAACTCCTCCGCGGAGTGGTTCTCCTCGGGGCCGCCGGCGCAGTAGGTGCACTTGTCCATCTTGCCGCGCAGGCCGAAGGCGCCCGCCTGCGGGAACTGCGGGGCTCCGAACGGGCAGGCGTAGAAGCAGTAGCCGCAGCCGATGCAAAGATCCTTGTCGTGGAGGACCACGCCCTCGTCGGTCTTGTAGAAGCAATCGACGGGGCAGACCGCCATGCAGGGCGCGTCCGAGCAGTGCATGCACGCGACCGAGATGGAGCGCTCGCCGGGAACACCGTCGTTCACGGTCACGAGCCTGCGGCGGTTCACGCCCCAGGGCACCTCGTGCTCGCTCTTGCAGGCGGTCACGCAGCCATTGCACTCGATGCAGCGCTCGGCGTCACAGATGAATTTCATTCGTGCCATGGTCTTCTCCTCAGGCCCGCTCGATGTTGCACAGCGTGGTCTTGGTCTCCTGCATCATCGTGACCGAGTCGTAGCCGTACGTGGTTGCCGTGTTCACCGCTTCGCCGCGCACGATCGGCGCGGAGCCGTCCGGATACTTCCCGACCAGGTCCTTGCCCTGCCACCAGCCGGCGAAGTGGAACGGGATGAAGCTCGTGCCCGGGCCGACGCGCTCGGTGACGAGCGCCCGCACCTTGATCTTGGCGCCCGAGGGCGTGGAGACCCACGCGAAGTCCCAGTACTTGATGCCGCGCGATTCGGCGTCCTTCGTGTTGATCTCGACGAAGTTCTCCTGCTGCAGCTCGGCCAGCCACGGGTTGGAGCGCGTCTCGTCGCCGCCGCCTTCGTATTCGACGAGGCGGCCCGAGGTGAGGATGATCGGGTACTTCTCGTGCACCTTGTCCGCGACGGCCTTCTGCTGCACCGTCTTGAAGAGCGTCGGCAGGCGCCAGAAGGCCTTCTTGTCGTCGTGGGTCGGGTACTTCGCCACGAGGTCGGCCCGCGGGCTGTAGAGCGGCTCGCGGTGCTGCGGAATGGCATCCGGGAAATTCCACACCACGGCGCGCGCCTTGGCGTTGCCCCAGAAGTGCACGTTGTGGTTGACCATGCAGACGCGCTGGATGCCGCCGGAAAGGTCGGTCTTCCAGTTCTTGCCCTCGGCTTCCTTCGCCTCCTCGGGCGTGAGCTCGCTCCACCAGCCGAGCTTCTTCATGAGAACGTGGTCGAACTCGGGGAAGCCCGTCGTGATGTCGGAATCCTTCGAGTGCGAGCCGTCCTCCGCGAGGAGGTTCACGCCGTCCTTGCTGACGCCGAAGTTGGCGCGGAAGCAGCCGCCGCCGTCCATCATCTTGAGGTCGGTGCGATAGAGCACCGGCGAGCCCGGGTGCTTCAGCTCCGGCGTTCCGTAGCAGGGCCACGGCAGGCCGAAGTAGTCGCCCTTGATGTCGTAGCCGGTTTCCTTGTCGATCACCGACTCGGTGGCGCGAAGCGTCTTCACGTCGAAGTGGCCCATCAAGCGCATGTGGGCCTTCAGCCGCTCCGGCGACTGGCCGGTGTAGCCGATGGTCCACGAGCCCTTGTTGAACTCGCGCGTGACGTCCTCGATCAGCGGCTCGTCCCAGCCGGTCTTGTCCTTCACCAGCTTCACGTTCTTCACGAACTGGTCCGCGAAGCCGAACTTCTTGGCGAAGGCGTACATGATCGTGTGGTCGGGCTTCGACTCGAACAGCGGCTCGATGATCTTCTCGCGCCACTGGAGGGAGCGGTTGGAGGCCGTGACCGAGCCCGAAGTTTCGAACTGCGTCGCGGCCGGCAGCAGGTAGACGCCGTCTTGCCGATCCGGCATCGCCGCGGCGGCGGTGGGGTACGGGTCGATGATGACCATCATGTCGACCTTCTCCATCGCCTGCTTCATCTCGAGGCCGCGCGTCTGCGAGTTGGGCGCGTGGCCCCAGTAGACGATCGCCCTCAGGTTGCTGTCCTGGTCGATGAGCTCGTTCTTCTCGAGCACGCCGTCGATCCAGCGCGAGACGGTCATGCCCGGCTTCTCCATCATCGCCACGTTCTGGAACTGGCTCTTCATCCACTCGTAGTCCACGCCCCAGACGCGGCACCAGTGCTTCCAGGCGCCGGCGGCGATGCCGTAGTAGCCCGGCAGCGAATCGGGGTTGGGGCCGATGTCGGTCGCGCCCTGCACGTTGTCGTGGCCGCGATAGATGTTGGCGCCGCCGCCCGCGATGCCGATGTTGCCGAGGGCGAGCTGCAGGATGCAGGAAGCGCGCACGAAGGCGTTGCCGATCGAGTGCTGGGTCTGGCCCATGCACCAGATGATCGTGGAGGGCTTGTTCTTCGCCATCGTCTCGGCGGCCTTGTACACGTCGGCTTCCGACACGCCGGTCACGTCGGTGACCTTGTCCGGCGTCCACTTCTTCATGACGTCTTCGCGGACCTTGTCCATGCCGTAGACGCGGTCGTTGATGTACTTCTGGTCTTCCCAGCCGTTGTTGAAGATGTGGTACAGCATGCCGAAGAGCAGCGCCACGTCGGCCCCGGAGCGGAAGCGGATGTACTGGTCCGCCTTGGCCGCGGTGCGCGTGAAGCGCGGGTCGGCCACGATCATCTTGGCGCCCGTCTCCTTGGCATGGAGCGCGTGCAGCATCGACACCGGGTGCGCCTCGGCGGCGTTGGAGCCGATGAAGAACATGCACTTGGTGTTCTGCAGGTCGTTGTACGAGTTCGTCATCGCCCCGTAGCCCCAGGTGTTCGCCACGCCCGCGACCGTGGTCGAGTGGCAGATGCGCGCCTGGTGGTCCATGTTGTTGGTGCCGAACATGGAGACGAACTTGCGGAAGAGATAGGACTGCTCGTTGTTGTGCTTGGACGAGCCGATCCAGAACGTCGCGTCGGGGCCGCTCTCCTTGCGGATCTTGAGCAGCTTGTCGCCGATCTCGTTGATGGCCTGGTCCCAGGAGATGCGCTTGTACTTGCCGCCCTCCAGCTTCATCGGGTACTTGAGGCGGTGCGAGTGCTCGACCATGCCGTGCTCGCGCACCGAGGCGCCCTTGGCGCAGTGCGCGCCCAGGTTGAGCGGCGAATCGAACACGGGCTCCTGGCGGACCCACACGCCGTCCTGCACCACGGCGTCGATCGAGCAGCCGACCGAGCAGTGGGTGCAGACGCTTCGCTTCACCTCCGTCTTGCCGGCCTTGGGCGCCTGCGCCTGGGCCTCGCCGATGAAGTTGAGCGGCAGCTGGCTCGCGAACGCGGCGGTGCCGGCCGCGATGCCCGAGCCCTTCAGGAAGGCGCGGCGGTCGACGGTCTTCGCGGCGAGCGAGGACATGGCGCGCGAGAGCGGGTTGCGGGCTTCGGCGCGGCCTTCGGATTTTCTCGTGAGTAGCATGGCCGTCTCCTAGACCTTCGTGGTCTCGTAGTACTTGCGGATGTGCTCGGAGTCGCGATAGCCGGAAGAAGTGTCGGGCGAAGCCGCCTCCTTCGCGCCCTTCACCCCGCGCGTGGCGGTCGCCACGGCCGCGGCTGCGCCGGCGGTGCCCAGGCCCGCTGCGAGCAGGAAGTTCCTGCGGGTGTTCGGTTTTGCGCTTTTCATGTCACGCCTCCTGTTTGACTTCGCGAATTCAATCCAGACGGAATGCTTCGGTCTCGAGGGCCTCGAACGCGAGTCCGAGGTCCGCGACCTTGCGGTAGAAGTTGGCGCTCGGGGCGGCCAGCGTCGCCTTGCAGAAGGCGGCGAGCCCGGGCTCCACGTGCGCCTGGTAGAAGCGGCGCTGCTCCGCGACGGTGGCGGCACTGCGCCCCGCTCCACCGGCGATCAACACGCGCATCACGTCGAGGAGCGCGGCCCAGTGGTCATCGGGCTCCGTCACCGTTTCGCGGCGCGCGAGGCCGAGGTCGGCGAGGTCGCCCAGGAGCTTCACGCGCGGATGGTCCACGGCGGACGCGCCGATGTAGAACGCGGAGTAGATGGAAACCTCCGCCGCGCCCACGCCTTCGAAAACCTTGTGGTACTCGTCGGACCCCGCGTCGGCATCCATCACCGAGGCGGCGGAGACGAGCACGTTCCACGCGCGAGCGAGGGCCGGATCACCCTCCGCGGGGAATTCGCCCGCGGCGGCGATGGAAGCCAGCAACTCGTTGTCCGGCGAGCCGCGCAGCAGGCGTGCGAGGAGCGCGTAGAAATCGGCGCGCGCCTGGTCCTCGGGCGCGAGGCTGCGATGCATCTGGACGCGGGCGGGGGCGGCAACGGTCATAGCTTCAGCACCGACGCTTCCTGCTTGTTGGACATCATGTCGACCACGCGGCAGTCGGCGCACATCTGCAGCCGGCGGCGGGCCTCCTCGGTGGCGAACATCGAATGCCCTGCGAGCCGTCCGATCATCGTGGAGACCATCCGCTCGGTACCGAAGGGCTTGGCGCACAGCACGCAGTGGAACGGACGCGTCTCGTTGAGGACTCGCACCTCGCGCACCGCGGGCGTGAGCAGCAGCCGGGGGTTGAGCGTGATCGCGTCTTCCGGGCACGTCTTCTCGCACAGGCCGCACTGGACGCAGTTGCGCTCCAGGAAGCGAAGCATCGGCTGGTCGCCGCCATCCATGAGGGCCGAGGCCGGGCACGCGCCCGCGCAGGCCAGGCACAGCGTGCATTTCTTCGCATCGACGAGCACCTCGCCGTAGGCCGCGCCCGGGGCGAGCGCGATCTCCTGCTGCGGCTGCGGTGCATGGCGGACAAGATGCTCCACGGCGAATTCGATCGCCGTGCGCTTGTCGTTCGACATCATATAAGTGGCCGGAACGCTCACGGCCGTATTGGCTGCCCCGGCTGCGAGCGCCGGCGACTCGACGACCGCGAAGTGCGTTCCCGCATACCCGAGGGCCGAGAGGACCGTCTGCGCGAACGCCATCTGCTCCTCGAGCGCGCGCACGTATTCGGGCGTTTCCGAGCCGGCGCACAGCACCGCGACGCGGCTCGCGCCGAATGCGATGGCGCCCAGCAACAGGTCCGGACCGATGGCGGCCACATGCCAGGTTTCCAGCGGAATCACATTCGCCGGAAGCCCCTCGCCCGTCGAGGCGCTCTGCTGCAGTGCCTCGCGGCCATCGGTGCCGTTGTGGAAGAGGATGCACGCGTCCTTGCCGCCGGCATGGCGATACGCGGAGAGCACCGACTTCAGCTGCGCTCCGCGGTCCGCGGGACGCGGGTACTGGTAGCCCATCGCACCCGACGGGCACACCGTCGAGCAGGCGCCGCATCCCATGCACAGGTGCGGATCGACCTTGACCTTGTCGCCGTCCGCCGCGATCGCGGAGGTGGAGCACACCTCGATGCACGCGTTGCACCCGGTGATGCTGGAACGCTCGTGCGCGCAGAGGCTCTCGCGGTAGGCGAAGTAGCGCGGCTTCTCGAACTCGCCGACGGCTTCGCGCAGCTCCTGCAATACGGCCTCGAGGGCGCCAGCATCGGCGGGCGCGCGGTAGTAGCCCTGCGGCGGCTGGTGCATCCCGAAGAGAGGCGGCACCGAGAAATCGAGGACGAGGTCGAACTTCGCATGCGTGCCGCGCGCGGCCATGCCGGGATCAAGCTTGGAGAACGTGGCGACGAACTCGCCCAGGTAGCCCGCCAGCGACTCGACGCTGCCCCCCCAGACCGCATAGGCGTCATCGACGCGGGCCGGGCCGGCGTCGAGCAGCGTGACGTGAAGATCGGATGCGACGCTCGCGGCGCAAAGACGGGCGCGCGCGCTGTCGCGGCCGGCAACGATGAGGACGTTGCCGTGCGAGACGTAGGTGACGCTGGCGATGGCGGCGGGCGGTTCGAGGTTCGCGAGGGAGGCCAGCGCGTGGCGCTTGACCTCTCCGGAATCGGGGTCAATCGTCCAACCCCGGCTCTCGAGGGAAAGCCGGTCGTCGAGTGCGATCCCCGTCGACGCCATGTTCGTGGTTACAGGGTTTGCCTGCGCGGCTGCCTGCCGCGTGGGAACCCGCTCCTCTGTTTGTGACTTCCTATGAAGCCGAGTTTACACCCAAAGAAACGCGCACTAGGAGAGTGCGCAGGGCTGTTATTGGCTCACCGGGGGTGGTGGGGTTCCGGCACTCCGGGTATCGGATTCATATCCCCCGGAGTCACCCTCAAGCCCCTGTTCGGGAGAGGGTTTTTCGGGTTTTTCGAGCTCTGCTGCAGGTGTGGAAGTGGGATCTGGGTCGCGCTCTCCCGCAGCCTCCGGCTTGGGCTCCTGGTAGTCGCCCAGGCGGGCCACCTGATTCATCTTTGCAAGCCAGCCTTCAGGCAGCGGGTCGGGTTTCGAGTAGTCGTCGATGTAGACATCGAGCCCGTCCATCACGTTGAAATGGGGGTCCTGGAACAGCGTCTTGAGGGCCCTGCGCTTCAGCCCCTCGTCGACCTCGGGCTTCATGAAGCCGGTGAAGTCGGATTCGGGCGTGAGCGATTCGACCGGAGGCAGCGGTTCGGCCGCGGCCGCGGGCGGGGCGGTAACGACGGCCTCCGCAGGCGCGGGCGCGGCGGGCGGCGGGGGCTCCGCGCCGCTGCGCGATTCCTTCTTGCGCCGCGACCAGCGTGAAAGGAAGGGCTCGTCCGTCATTCGTTCGTGCCCCGCAACCGCCCCTCCTTGCCCTTGAAGGAGCGCGGCTTCTGCCGCCGCTTGGGTTCCGGCTTGTAGTTGGCCGCGACGTACTCCGAGAGCCAGGCCGCGAGATCCGGCCACGCGCTCGTGCGCTCCACCTGCTCGCCACCGTCCATGCGGCGCGCCGCCTCGTTGTACGAGAGGGTCGCCATGAAGGGATAGGGCTCGCCGGTCGCCTCGTCCTTGCGAAGGGAGATGAAAACGCTGGGATCGTCGCTTCCCGAGTTGAGAAAGTAGCCTTCGGCCTCATCTTTGTAGAGGACGAGCTCGAAGCCCGGGAAGATGCGCTGGCGCAACGACTCGTGCATCACGATGTCGCGGGGCTCGCCGCCCACGTCGGGAACGACGCCGGCAATGCGCCATTGGTGGTCCTCCCAGCGGCTCTCGACGGCGATGCGCTCGAGGATCACCGAAACCTTCACCGACGGGCGATCGATCATCGGGACACTATAATTCAAGGCCATGTCGAAAACCGTCATCCCGCTCGTGCAAGTGGCCCGCCATGCCAGCGCGCCGCCGCTCAGCGCGCCCGTCACCCCTGGCCGCCTCGCCGACACGCTCGCGCGGCCGCTGCACGACCTGCGCATCTCGGTCACGGACCGCTGCAACTTCCGCTGCGTCTACTGCATGCCGAAGGAAGTGTTCGACGCGAACTACGCCTTCCTTCCCCAGGGAGAGCTGCTCACGTTCGAGGAGATCGTGCGGTTGGCGCGCATCTTCCGCGGCCATGGCATGGAGAAGATCCGCCTCACGGGTGGCGAGCCGCTGCTGCGCCACGGCATCGAGAAGCTCGTGGGAATGCTCTCGGAGGCCTTCCCCGACGTCGACCTCACGCTCACCACCAACGGCTCGGCGTTGAAGGCCAAGGCCGCTGCGCTGAAGGCCGCGGGATTGAAGCGTGTCACCGTGAGCCTCGATTCGCTGGACGAGGCGACCTTCCGGAAGATGAACGACGTGGACTTTCCCGTCGCCCGCGTGCTCGAGGCGATCGACGTCGCCGCGAGCGCCGGACTCGGGCCGATCAAGGTGAACATGGTGGTGAAGCGTGGCGTGAACGATCCCGAGATCGTGGACATGGCGCGCCGTTTTCGCGGCACGGGCCACATCGTTCGCTTCATCGAGTTCATGGACGTGGGCTCCACGAATCACTGGCGGATGGATGACGTCATTCCCTCCTCCGAGGTGATCCGCCGCATCCATGCCGTGTTCCCGCTGGAGCCGGTGGATGCGAACTACACCGGCGAGGTCGCCGAGCGCTGGCGCTACAAGGATGGCCAGGGCGAGATCGGCGTGATCTCCTCGGTCACCGAGGCTTTCTGTTCGACCTGCACGCGCGCCCGGCTCTCCACCGACGGCGCGCTCTACACCTGCCTCTTCGCGCAGAAGGGCTTCGACCTGAAGACGCTGCTGCGCGGCGGTGCGAGCGATGCCGCCATCTCGGAGGCGGTCGCCGCGGTGTGGCAGCGGCGCGAGGACCGCTACTCGCAGGTCCGCACCGAGGAAACGGCGAAGGCCCGCAAGGTCGAGATGTCGTACATCGGCGGCTAGATGGCCTACAAACCGCAGCTTTCGCACGCGGCCCGCCCCGCCACGTACACGGTCGACGCGCGTGACGAGACCGGCGCCATCGTCCCGACGCCCATCGCCGGCGAGCATCCCCTCACGCTCTACGTCGACAAGAAGGAAGTCATCACGATGATGACCCTGGGCGCGGCCCCCGAGGCGCTGGCGCTCGGGTTCCTGCGCAACCAGCGGCTCGTGAAGTCGATCGAGGAGATCGTCGCCGTCAACGTCGACTGGGAAGTGAACGCGGTGGCCATCACCACCAGGAACGGCCTCGAAGACCTCGATGCCCGCACCGAGAAGCGCACCGCGACCACCGGCTGCGGCCAGGGCACCGTGTTCGGCGACCTGATGGAAGACATCGACTCGATCAAGCTCACGGACGACGTGAAGCTCGAGGAGGAAACACTCTTCGCGTTGCTGAACGCCGTGCGCCTGCACGAATCCATCTACAAGCAAGCGGGCGCCGTGCACGGCTGTGCGCTCGCGAAGGGTAGCGAGATCCTCACGTTCGTCGAAGACGTCGGCCGCCACAACGCCGTCGACGCGATCGCGGGATGGATGTGGCTGGAGGGCGTGACCGGCGAGGACAAGGTGTTTTATACGACCGGCCGCCTCACTTCCGAGATGGTGATCAAGGCAGCCCAGATGGGCATTCCCTTCCTCGTCTCGCGCTCGGGCCTCACGAAGATGGGCCACGAGATCGCGGAGAAGGTCGGCATCACCATGATCGGGCGCGCGGTGAACAAGCATTACCTGCTTTTCACCGGGGAGCATCGCTTCGTGAAGAAGGCCGCTCTCGCGCATGGTTGAGGTCACGGGCCTCGTCCTCGCCGGCGGCCAGGGCAGCCGCATGGGCGGCGTCGACAAGGGGCTGCAGCCGTTTCGCGGCAAGCCGATGGTCGAGCACGTGCTGGAGCGCCTCGTTCCCCAGGTCGACGAAGTGCTCGTCAACGCGAACCGCAACCCGGAGGCCTACGAGCGCTTCGGGCACCGCGTGATTGCCGACGAGATCCCCGGCTTCGCCGGTCCGCTCGCGGGGTTCGAACGCGGCCTCGCCCACGCGAAGGGCTCCCTCGTCGTCACCGTGCCGTGCGATTCGCCTTTCCTGCCGCGCGATCTCGTCGAGCGCCTGCGGGGCGCCCTCGAGGGGCGCAATGCCGAGCTCGCCGTCGCGAAGACCGGCGACCAGGCCCATCCCGTCTTCTGCCTCATGCGCCGGGAGGTCCACGCGTCGCTCACCGCATTCCTCGCCTCGGGCCAGCGCAAGATCGACCGCTGGTACGCGAGCATCCGCTTCATCGAGGTCGCGTTCGACGACGAGCCCGACGCCTTCCTCAACATCAACACGCGCGAAGAGCTCTCGAGCCTCGAGCCTCCCAAGGGCTAGCGTTGGGCCGAGCGCTGCGTGCGCCCCGGCCGCCGCTGCCCCGCTTCGCGGTCGCGTGGTTTCCCGCATTCGAAGACCTGGAGAGCATCGAGTCGTATCGGCGGCGCCACGACCCGCAGGCCACGACGATCGCCGCGCATCTCACGCTCGTCTTCCCCTTCCCCACCGCGCTCACGGCCTTGCAAGTGGAGACGCACGTGCGCAAGGTCGCCTCCGGTTGGCCGCCGATCGCGGTCACGTTCCGGCCCGTGCGCGGGGTCGGCAACGAGTTCGTGATGCTGATGGCCACGCGCGGCGCCGCCGCGGTCATGCAATTCCACGACACCCTCTATACGCGCTCGATCCGCCCGCATCTTCGCAAGGACATCCCCTACGAGCCCCACATCACGATCGCCCGCCAGCCCGAGCCGGAGCGCTACGAGGCGGCGCTCGCGGAGGCCGAGGCCGAATTCCACGGCGAGTTCAGCAGCGTGCTCCGCGAAGTGACGCTGCTTTCGTGGCGTGCGGACGGTAAAATCGAACGTCTGAACACCCTGCCTCTGGATTCCCGCTGACATGGCCACGCTCACGATTGCCCAGGCTTCCTGCGCCGACGACTACGACCCCAACTCGATGCCCGTCGCGAAGGCGCGCGAGTTCATCTTCCGGTTCCTCGAGCCCGTGCGCGCCACCGTGCGCGTGCCGATCCGCGACGCGCTGGGCCGCGTGCTCGCCGAGGAGGTGATCTCGCCTGTCGACGTGCCCTCGCATCGCAACTCCGCGATGGACGGCTGGGCGGTGCGCGGCGCGGACCTCGCGGCCACGGGCGATACCACGCTGACCGAGATCGGAGCCTCGTTCGCGGGCCGTCCCTTCAAAGGCACGCTCGGCGCCGGACAATGCGTGCGCATCATGACGGGCGGCGTCGTGCCCGAGGGCGCGGATACGGTCGTGATGCAGGAGCGCGCGAAAGCCGAAGGCACGAAGGTCGCGATGGCCGCGGGCCAGAAGACCGGGCAGAACGTGCGCGAGGCCGGCGAGGATCTCAAGCGCGGCTCGGTGGCGCTCGCGAAGGGCCGCGTGATCCGCCCGTCGGAGCTGGGGCTCATCGCCTCCCTCGGCATCGGCGAGATCGCCGTCTACCGGAAGCTGCGCGTCGCGTTCTTCTCGACCGGCGACGAGCTGAAGGGCATCGGCACGACGCTCGGCGAAGGCGAGATCTACGACTCCAACCGCTACACGCTCTACGGAATGCTCACGCGCCTGGGCTGCGAGGTGCTGGATCTCGGCGTCGTCCGCGACGACCCCGCGTTGATCGAGCGCGCGTTCCAGGAAGCGGCCGCGAGCGCCGACGTCGTGATCACCAGCGGCGGCGTCTCGGTGGGCGAGGCGGACTTCGTGAAGGCCATGCTCGCCAAGCTGGGCGAGGTCGTCTTCTGGAAGATCGCGATGAAGCCGGGCCGCCCGCTCGCCTACGGAAAGATCGGCAGCGCGCACTTCTTCGGCCTGCCCGGCAACCCCGTCTCGGTGATGGCCACTTTCTACCAGTTCGTGCGCGAGGCAATGCTGATCCTCATGGGCGCGAACCCGGTCGATCCCGTGCCGTCCTTCAAGGCCGTGTGCACGTTGAAACTGAAGAAGGCTCCCGGACGTACTGAATTCCAGCGGGGCATCCTCACGCGTGGCGCCGACGGCAGCTGGACGGTGCGACCCACGGGCGAGCAGGGCTCCGGAATCCTGAAATCGATGAGCGATGCCAACTGTTTCATCATCCTCGGCGACGACGTGGGCAACGTCGAAGCCGGATCGACCGTCGACGTCCAGCTGCTGGAGGGCGTCGTTTGAAGGCCGTGTCCGCGCTGGACCGCACGGGCACCGGCCTCGAATACCTGCAGAAGATCGTCTCCGGCGAGTACGGCAACGTGCCGATCGGCGACCACGTGGGCTTCCGGATGGTCGAGGTGTCGAAGGGACGGATCGTCTTCAGCGGGGATCCGGGCGAGAACGTCCTCAACCTCATCGGCACGGTCCACGGTGGCTATGCGGCCACCATCCTCGACAGCGCGCTCGCCCTCTCGGTGCTCTCCTCGCTCGACGCCGATTCCAACTTCACGACCCTCGAGATCAAGGTGAACTACGTCCGCCCGATCACCCCGGGCATGGCCGTGCGGGCCGAGGGCAACGTGGTCCATGCCGGCCGCCGGGTAGCCACCTCGGAGGCCCGCCTGACCGACTCGGAAGGGCGTCTTTTGGCCCATGGAACGACTACCTGCCTGATCCTTCCCCGGAAACAGTGATTTTTCTCCTTGTAATGCATGCAGGGGTGGGGTAAAAACACAGTCGAATCAGCTAAAAACGCAGTCGAATCAATAAGAAATACAGGCCCTTGGGAGGGCACAAGAACATGCAGAAGGCCCCGCGCACCCCCGCCGTCCATCTCGGTCGGCTCCTCCGGCTCGTCACCCCGGGCTTCGCCTTCGCGCTGGCCCTGGGCGCTGCCCTCCCCGCCGCCGCCGTGCCCCCCGCCACGCCGAACTGGGACGCCCAGCTCTGCGCCAACTGCCACGGACTGAACGGCGCCCGCGTCAATGCGGCAGGCGCCTCAACGGTCATCGTCCGGGCGAACGACGCGACGCCCACGGGACATGGAATGGGCCTCTCCGCGGGCCAGCTCGCGGCCGTGGGCGCGATCGCCACCGAGCTCAACACCTACTTCCAGCACCCCGAGGTGCTGGGACCGTTCGTCCAGTCGCGGTCGGTGGCCTTTGGAGACACCACCAACGCCATCCTCATCGACAACCTGGTCAACGACGGCGGCGCCCCGGGGGGCGCCGTCATCCTCACGACCAAGGCCGGAACCCTCGCGCCCTCGCATGGCACCCTCACCACGGGCACGCCCAGCAGCTTCAACATCAACTACTCGCACCGGGCTTCCGACAACACATGCGCCTCCGATGCCTTCGACATCCAGGGCACGGGACGCGCGGATACGTCGAATCGCCGGGTCAACATCACCGTCACCGCTCCCTCGTTCTCGGCCAACGCGGCGAACATCGGGCCGATTGCTTATTCCACTTCGCAGCAGACCTTCAACATCGGAGGTTCCATCGCAGTCGGCGGCGGCGGCACGCCGACGGGCATCTCGCTGGGCGCCGTGACCGGCGTCGGCACGCTCGTCACAACCGGAACCAGCTCGGTGCGCTACACCGCCACCGGCAACACTTACTCGGGCACCGTCAGCGCGACGTATACCGCGACGGGCCCGACCGCCTGTGGCCTCTCCGATTCGGCAACGGTGACGATCACCGTGAGCCAGCCGGCGAATCCCACGGCCAACTCCTTCACCGCACCCGCGATCCCCGCATCCGCCGGCAGCGTGAGCAACATCAGTGCCCTGGCCCAGTACGCGGGCTTCACGCGCACGTCGCCCCTTTCGATCGTGACCCAGCCGCCTCCGGGCGAAGGCACCGTGACAGTCCTGGACGCCACCACGTTCCAGTACACGGCGAGCGGCTTCTCCGGCACGACGTCGTTCACCTACCAGGTCCTCGGCCCGACGGGAAGCACTGCCGCCTCGACCATCCGCACCATCACGCTCAATCCCACCGATGCCCCGGTCGCGGGCAACGGCACATCGGCGGCGACGCCGTTCAACACGTTCATCGACGTGGATGTCTCGTCGTTCATCGCCGGCTCCTTCACGAGCGTCGCGGTCGCCGGAGCGGCGACCAACGGCACGGCCGTCTTCCAGGCCGGCAACGTGATCCGCTTCACGCCGACCGCTGGCTTCTTCGGCACGGGCACCTTCCAGTTCACGGCCACCGGCTCGGGCGGTCCTTCGCCCACGCTGGGCACCATCTCGGTCCCCGTCAATCCCCCGGCTCCGACGGCCGCCGCCACGACGGCCAACGTGGCGTACAACACCGCCACGCCCATCGACGTCGCGACGTTGATCGCGCCGTCCACGATCCTCGTGCCGACCACCGTGACGACGCAGAACGCCACGAACGGCACCGTCGGTGTCGTCGGCACCGTCGTCACGTTCACGCCGACCGCCGGATACATCGGCGCGGCAAGCTTCCAATACCGCGCCACCAACGCCACCGGCCAGTCGGCGTTCGCGACCGTGACCCTCACGGTGCAGCCGCCGGCGGCCCCCACCGCGACCGCCATCGACGTGAACGTCTCGGCGACGCTGCCGACGCCGATCGACGTCTCGGCACTGATTACGAGCGTCGTCTCGAGCCTCACGATCAGCACCCAGGCCACGAGCGGCACTGCCAGCGTGACTTCGCCCACGGTGATCACCTACGCGCCGGGCGCCAACTTCGTGGTGTCGGACACGTTCTTCTACCAGGCGGTCGGCCCCGGCGGCACGTCGGCCCCGGCGCGCATCCGCGTCTTCTACAGCAACGCGCCGATCACGCCGGATGTCACGATCACCGTGCCGTTCAACACGCTGGTCGACGTCGACCTCGCCTCGCGCATCACCGGCACGTACAGCGGGACGATCAACTTCCCGCAGGTCCCCGCGAATGGCGAGCTCATCGTTCGCGGCAGCGTGATCAGCTACCGTCCGAATGCGAACTTCACCGGTTCCGACACCTTCACCTACATGGTGACCGGCACCGGCGGCCCCTCGCGCGCCGGCACCGTGCGCATCACGGTGAACCCGCAGATCGCCCAGACGACGGGCGGCATGGTCACCACGTCGTTCAACACGCCGACGCAGATCGACCTCACGCGCTTCGTGACCGGCATCACCACCGGATACACGATCACGGTCGCGCCGGAGCACGGCAGCCTCACCGTGTCGGGCAACATCGCCACCTACACCCCCGCGCCTGGCTACTTCGGCCCGGACCAGTTCACGTTCGTCGCGCGCAACGGCGCCGGCACCTCGCCTCCGGCAACCGTCACGATCACCGTCGGGTCCCTGAGGCCGGTGGCCAACCCGGCCTCCCTGGTCGTCGACCTGAACTCGTCGCGCTCGATCGACACGGCGTCGCTCATCTCCGGTTCCGGCGTCACGGGCGTCACCGTCACGCGCAAGCCCGCCCACGGCACGATCGAAGTGAACGGCACCACGTTCACGTACACGCCGAACCACAACTTCTTCGGCAGCGACTCGTTCCAGTACGTCGCGTTCGGCAACCTCGGCTCGTCGACGCCGGCCACGATCAGCATCACGGTCACGGGCCGCCCCGACCCGCGCGACGATCCGGATGTCCGCGGACTCGTCGATGCGCAGTCCCAGGTGCCCTCGCGATTCACGCGCGCGCAGGTGTCGAACTTCCAGCGCCGCATGGAAACCCTCCACCGCGGCCCGGACTCGGCCTTCCCCGAGAAGCCGGTGAAGCCCGAAGCGGCTCCGGCCGGCGGCGCGACCGCCCCCACCAGCAGCGCTCCGGCTCCCGCGGGCGCACCCACCTCGCTCGTCCCGAGCGCGGACGGCAGTGCTTCGCCGAGCGCCGGCGCGACGATTCCGGGCATGAGCCCGCTCGTGAGCTCGCTCATCAGCCTCGCCGCCTCGCAGACCGTCGGGCTCAACGGCGCCACCGAGATCCGCAGCGGCCTGAGCGTCTGGATCGCGGGCCTCGCGACCTTCGGCGAGCTGGACAGCGAAGGCGGCCGCAGCGGCTCGCGCTTCAGCACCGACGGCATGAGCGCGGGCATCGACAAGCGCCTCGCCGACAACCTCGTGGTCGGCCTGGGCGGCGGCTACGCGCGCGATCGCACCGGCGTGGGCAGCAACGGCACCAACAACAAGTCGCGCGGCTCGTCGTTCGCCCTCTACGGCAGCTTCCAGCCCTCGGCGCGGACCTACCTCGACATGATGGTGGGCCTGGGCACGATCGACATGGACAGCCAGCGCTACGTGACCGAGCTCGGCCAGTTCGCGACCGCCACGCGCAAGGTGGACCAGGTGTTCGGCTCCCTCGCCGGCGGCTACGAATGGCGCCAGGACGGCATCCTCGTCTCGCCGTACGGCCGCCTGGACTTCGCGCAGGACAAGTTCAAGACCGCGACCGAAACGGGCGCCGACCAGTACAACCTCGTCTTCAACGGCCAGACGCAGAAGAACTCCGCGGGCGCCGTCGGCCTGCGAGCCGAGTCGCAGCACGAGATGGACTACGGCCGCGTCATCCCGCGCCTGCGCGTCGAGTATCGCCGCGAGTTCCAGGACGACAAGACCACGGTGCTCAACTACGCCGACCTCTTCGGGGGACCGGAGTACTCGGTCTCGAGCAAGGGCACCAGCCGCAACTCGGTGCTGCTCGGCATCGGCTCCGACTTCCTCGTCTCCGGCGGCCTCAAGCTCGGGTTCGACTACACGGTCGAGCGCAACTCCGGCTCGAAGAACGTACAGTCGGTGCGCCTGGTCGCCGTGCAGGATCTGGACTTCAAGGACCTGCCGCCGTTCCGCTTCACGTCCTCGTCCCTGGCGCGCCCCATCTCCGTCGATTTCGGCGCGAGCTACGACGACAACGTGAGCCGCGGCCGCCTCGACAGCGAGAAGCGCTCCGACAGCCTCTTCAGCCTCGGCGTCGGCCAGGAATACGTGGTCCCGATCGGCACCAACTTCCGCCTGGTCGCCACGCCGCTCGTCACCGGCGAGAAGTTCCGCCGCTGGGCCGGCCTGGGCCGCTTCTCCGGCGGCGCGTCGGGCGAGGTCCAGTACCGCACCTCGGGCGCCTTCGACGCCACGACCTTCGCCATCAAGGGCAGCGCGATCTACGACCAGTACGAGTCGAGCCTGCGTACCGGCGGGCGCTACTTCCTCGGCGTGAACGCGCGGCGCTCGATCACCGACAAG
Source organism: Usitatibacter rugosus (assembly GCF_013003965.1). Lineage (NCBI taxonomy): Bacteria > Pseudomonadati > Pseudomonadota > Betaproteobacteria > Nitrosomonadales > Usitatibacteraceae > Usitatibacter > Usitatibacter rugosus. The sequence continues at coordinate 2,880,484 of NZ_CP053069.1, forward strand.
ATCGACCTCTTCGCCGAAGCCGGCGGCAACCGCCGCGAGGGCAAGAGCGAGGTGTTCCAGCTTCGCGACTGGGTGGCCAAGGCGAACCTCGACTACTCGCTGGGCCGCAACGGGCTGGTGTACGTGTCGGGCGAATACCGCAAGGGCGACACCTTCGCCTCGGGCCTGCCTTCGCTCACCAACGCCGCGATCGCCGACGTGTTCGTGATCGACGACGCGTTCGAGAACCAGCTCGTGGCCTACCGCCTCGATGCGCGCACCGTGCTCGGCACCGTCGGCTACAACCGGCCGCTGGGCCCGCGCGACTCGCTCGACTTCTCGTATCGCCGCGTGCAGACCGATCCGTCGCACAAGCCCAGCTTCGACGCCGGCGGCCCGCTGAAATACATCGATAACCAGTATTCCATCGTGTACCTGCTCCGCTTCTAGGGGATGACCGCATGACCGCAAGACACCTTCCCGCTCGCGCCGCGGCGCTCCTCGCCGCAGTGCTCGTCGCCTCGTGCGGCGGCGGCGGCAGCCCGGGCGACACGCCGACCCAGTTCACCCCGCCCCCCGTGGCGCCGGTGTCGGGTCCCGACAAGTTCCTGATGTTCCCGAACCCGCAGGTGCAGGACTCCGGCGTGGTCCAGACCACGGTGGACGACTATGCCAACGCCTACTACCGCGCGATCGATCCCAACAACGAGCGCGACACGCTCGCCAAGTGGAAGGTGAAGAACGGCTTCGAGACCGGCACGGGGCAGGAGATCACGGTCGTCTTCGGCGACCAGCGCGACCTGGGCTACGGCCGGCGCATGAATGCGCGCCGCAACCCGGACGGCACGCTCGCCTTCTACGTCGAGAACTACCTCGTGCGCACCGGCGCGGACTACGCGTACTCGAACCTGAACCTCGAGGCGGCGATCGTGCGCGACCCGAGCCGCTTCATCGGCGTGAACGCGATCGAGTTCAGCCCCGGTCCCAACGGCGGCGTCGCCTTCGCCAAGTGGTACAACTTCAGCTCCACCACGGGCATCCGCGCCACGCAGGTCGACCTCGATGGCCGCGGCACCAAGGCCATGCCCGGCCCCTGCATCACCTGCCACGGCGGCCGCGGCGACGCGCTCACGCCGCCGGATGCCACCGGCAAGCCGCGCTTCAACCTCGTGCGCTTCTCCGAATCGAAGAGCCGTGGCGACGTCGAAGGCCACATGCATCCGTTCGAACCCGATGTGTTCGGCTTCAGCGACCGTGCGGGCTTCACGCGCTCCGAGCAGGAAGCGGCGATCAAGATCATCAACAAGTGGATCCTGTGCACGTATCCGCTGCCCACGGCTTCCACGGCGCCGGAAGACCAGTGCCGCCGCCCGGCCAGCCCGAGCGAATGGCAGGGCACCGCGGCCTCGCTCATCAAGGCCTACTACGGCGGCGACGGCCTGCCCGACGCGACGTTCAAGGACGAATACGTGCCCACGGGCTGGGTCACCGCGGGCCAGTCCACGCTCTACGAGAACGTGGTCAAGCCCTCCTGCCGCACCTGCCACATCATGCGCGGCAGCGGCGGCAACTCGGACCTCGACTTCGACTCGTACGAGAAATTCCGCGCGTTCAACGACCGCGTGAAGGTCCACGTGCAGGAGCGCGGCAACATGCCGCTCGCGAAGATCGTCTACGACGCGTTCTACGTCGCAGGCGCTCCCGGCCCGAATTCCGTGGCCACGTTCCTCGCCGCCCAGGGCCATGCGTCGCGCGACGCGGCCGGTGCGCCGCTGCTGCCCGGCCGCCCGATCGCGCGCCTGGGACCCACGCGCGTGGTCGCGCCCGGCTCGACGACGCTCATCTCCAGCGACAGCGTCTTCGCGAGCACCTATCAATGGTCGGTCGTGTCGGGCAACGCGACGCTCGCCAACCCGACGACGGCCTCGCCCACGTTCACGGCGGCGGCACCCGGCACCTATGTCGTGCGCCTGGTGATCACGGGCAACAACCTCACCAGCGCCCCGGCCCAGCAAACGATCGTCGTGCAGGAAGGCCTTCCCGTCGCGCCGGCCAACATCCGGTTCTCGCACATCAAGGAGATCCTGCAGACGGCGGGGTGCACCAACTGCCACGCCCCCGATGGGCAGCTGCCGCGGCCGCCGCTCTTCTACTCGAACATCGACCGCAACGACGACGGCATCGTGGGCGACGCGACCGACGACCTCTGGTTCTACGCCGAGGTCCGCAGCCGCGTGAACTTCACCGAGCCCAGCGCGAGCGCGCTGCTGCGCAAGCCCTCGGGCAACCACCACGGCGGGCTGCTCCAGCCCGGCTTCGCGGTGGACGCCGAAGCCGGCAGCGGGGCGCGGGCGCGGTACGAGACGTTCTATAACTGGATCGCGAACGGCGCGCCTTACCAGTAGGCGCTGCGCGACCCGGGAGAAGCCCGCTTCGGCGGGCTTTTTCTTTGCGGGCTGGCGCCCGGACCTGGACCTCAAACCCCTAGAGCTTTTCACCACGGAGGCACGGAGAACACGGAGGGCCACGGAGAAACACGTGAATGAATCTCAAGTAACGCGATCCTGATCGCTACACGGTGACCGCAACTGCGATTTCAAGATTCCTCCGTGGCCCTCCGTGTTCTCCGTGCCTCCGTGGTGAAAAGCTTAGGGGGTTGGGGTCTAACAAGAAACAAGAGCGAAAAAAAAGCCCGCCGAAGCGGGCTTTCTTCTTGCGCGAGCGAGACTAGTACCCGCGCCGCGGCCCCATGTAGTCGCTCTTCGGGAAGACGAAAGGCGGCTGTCGCCCCACCAGCGTCTCGATCAGCGCCAGCTCCTGGTCCGTGTGGTTCACGAACGGCGCGGGACGGATGTTCTTGCCCTTCTGCTCGTTCGCGAGGATGTAGAGCGGACGGTCGTGGTGCTTGGCGGCCACCGTTTCCTTGCTCTCCGGATCGTTGAGGGCAGAGACGTCGGCCACGCCGTAGCAGGTGCAGAAATAGGTCTGGTCGGGTTCGGCTTCCATGTAGACGCCCGTGCCGCGGATGCCGATGGAGGCGATGCGCGTCGTGAGCGACACCGGGCGGCGGCTCGGGAACACCGAGAGCAGCTTGCCGGTAAGGAGCTTGATGCCCGTGACCACCAGGGAATCGGCGGGCGGAGCTTCCACCAGCACGTTGCTGTCCGCGCGCAGGATGAAGGCGCTCTCGCCCACCGCGTAGACGACTTCGCTGTTCTTGCCCGTCTGGATGGTCGAGCCGGCGCCGATCTTCGACTCCGTGGTGGCGGCCTGGCCGTTGATGAGGACCGTGCCGTTCACGCGGTAGACGGACTTGCCGGCGGGCAGCTTGGAAGGCGCACTGCCCAGGACTTGCGCGAGGGCCTCGATTCCCGCCCCCGAAAAAGCACCCATCGCCAGGGCCTGGATCAGCCAACGGCGCCGAGGATCTTCGGCTTCACCGAATCGCTTCATGTGCGCTTACCTCTTCTTTTCGTATGAGGGCTATACGGCCACCCTCCTCCCTTAGATGTTTGCATTATCACAGCTAAGTCGCTGTTCCCCAATGCTGAAAATCACACTTGACCAGTGACCGCGGGTCATTTATTCTGGCCGTCAACTGACCCGGAGTCATTTATGGCCGTCAAGCAACGCGCCGTCGCGGAGGCGGACAAGGAGGAGCGGCGTAACGCCATCCTCGACGCGGCCGAAGCGCTGTTCAACGAGCACCCCACCCGCGTCGCCAACGTCGCCGAGGTCGCCGCGGCGGCCGGGCTCGCCAAGGGCACGGTCTACCTGTACTTCCCCAGCAAAGAAGAGATGCTTCTGGCGCTCCATGAGCGCCACGTCGCGCGCTTCTTCGCCGAGGTGATGCGCCTGCTGGACGGACCGGGCGAGATCGACTTCGATGCCGTATTCGAGGTGACGCGCAAGCACTTCATCCGCGCGCCCGGCTGCCTCGCCCTCACCAGCCGCTGCTTCGGGTTGATGGACCGCGAGATCCCGCTCGAGACGGCCCTGGAGTTCAAGATCCGCGTCGCGCAGACCCTCGCCGCCGCGGGTACCGCGCTCGAGCGGCACTTCCCCGCGCTCTCCCCGGGCCAGGGCATCGTGGTCTTCCTGCACAGCTACGGCCTGATCGTCGGGCTGTGGCAGCTCCTGCATCCCAACGAGCGGTTCGGCGCGGCGATGAATCGTCCGGAGCTGAAGCTCATCAAGCGCGACTACGAGCGCGACATCGAGGCGGCGCTGCGCGCCCTGTGGTCGGGCATGACCGCGGGCAGCGTTCCGGCCACGCCGAAAAGGAAATCGCGATGAAGCACGTCCTTTCGCTCGCCGCGCTCGCGGCGGTGCTCGCCGCGTGCGGCGGCAGCAAGACCCCGACCGAAGCCGTCCGTCCGGTGCTCACGCAGAAGGTCGCGGCCGGCGCCGCGGCAGCGCGCGACGTGTATTCGGGCGAGGTGCGCGCGCGCTACGAGACCGACCTCGGCTTCCGCATCGCCGGCAAGATCCTCAAGCGCGAGGTCGACGCGGGGGCCCGCGTGAAGAAGGGCCAGGTGCTCGCGCGCCTCGATCCCGAGGACGCCAAGCTCGCCGCCGATGCCGCGCGCGCGCAGACCGCCTCCTCCGAGAGCGACCTCGCGCTCGCCAAGTCCGAGCTCGACCGCAGCGCCGACCTGCTCGACAAGAAGTTCATCAGCCAGAGCGCGTACGACGCGAAGAAGAACATCTACAACGCGGCCCAGGCGAAGCACGACCAGATGAAGTCGCAGGCGGCGATCTCCACGAACCAGGCCGGCTACACGACGCTCACCGCGGATGCCGATGGCGTCGTGCTGGTGGCGATGGCCGAGCCGGGACAAGTGGTCACCGCGGGACAGGCCGTGCTCAAGCTCGCGCACGCCGGCGAGAAGGACGTGGTGCTGAACGCACCCGAGGGCCAGCTCGCGCGCTTCCGCGTCGGCGAGGACGTCGGCATCTCGCTGTGGGCCGACCCGCAGAAGGTGTTCCGCGGGCGCATCCGCGAGGTTGCGGGCGGCGCCGATGCCGTGACGCGCACGTACACCGTGAAAGTCGCCGCGATCGATCCGCCGCCCACCGCATACATCGGCATGACGGCCAACGTGCTCTTCGCGCCGACCGTCGATGCGGGCCTCACGTTGCTGCCGCTCGGTGCCATCGCCGGCGACCGCGACGCGCCCGCCGTCTGGATCGTCGATCCGAAGACCAGCGCCGTACAGCTGCGCCGCGTGAAGCTGGGGGCCTTCCGCGAGGATGGCGCCACCGTGCTCGAGGGCCTCGCACCGGGCGAGGTCGTCGTCACCGCGGGCGTGCACAAGCTGCGCGCGGGGCAAGTGGTGCGCGTCGCCGAGTCCGGCAAGCCCGCCGCCGTCGCCGACGGGCGCTAGGGCGCGATGAGACAGCGCTTCAACCTCTCCGAGTGGGCCCTCGAGCACCAGACGCTGGTGCTCTTCTTCATGATCGTGCTCGCGGCGATCGGCATCGGCTCGTACCTGCGCCTGGGCCAGGCGGAGGATCCGGACTTCACCTTCAAGCTGATGGTGGTGCGCACGATGTGGCCCGGCGCCTCGGCCGAGGAGGTCGAGCGCCAGCTCACCGACAAGATCGAGCGGAAGCTGCAGGAGACGCCGCGCCTCGACTTCCTGCGCAGCTACTCGAAGCCCGGCGAATCCGTCGTGTTCGTCTTCGTGAAGGACAACTCGCGTCCCGAGGAGATCAAGGACACCTGGTACCAGGTCCGCAAAAAAGTCGGCGACATCCGCCTCACCCTTCCGCAGGGCGTGATCGGCCCGTTCTTCAACGACGAGTTCGGCGACACCTTCGGCAACATCTACGCGCTCACCGGCGACGGCTTCACCTATGCGCAGCTGAAGGAGACGGCCGATCGCATCCGCAACCAGCTCCTGCGGGTGAAGGATGTCGCGAAGGTGGACCTGATCGGCGAGCAGGACGAGAAGATCTACGTCGAGCTCGCCAACGCGAAGCTCGCCACGTTCGGCATCGAGCCCGCGCTCGTGTTCGCGGCGCTGCAGCAGCAGAACGCCGTGTCCGCGACGGGAAGCTTCGAGACCCCGACCGACCGCATCTACATCCGCGCCACCGGAGCGCTCGACTCCGTGGAGAGCGTGAAGCAGATCGCGATCCGCGCCAACGGCCGCCTCTTTCGCCTGGGCGACATCGCGAACGTCACGCGCGGCTTCGCCGATCCCGCGCAGCCCCGCATGCGCTACATGGGCCGCGACGCGCTGGGCATCGCGGTCTCGATGGTGCCGCGCGGCGACATCATCGCGCTCGGCAAGGCGCTGGATGCCGAGACCGAGCGCATCGAGGGCCAGCTCCCCGTGGGCCTGGAGCTGGACCGCGTGAACGACCAGCCGGCCACGGTGAAGCGCTCGGTGGGCGAGTTCACGCGCGCGCTCGCCGAGGCCGTGACCATCGTGCTGATCGTGAGCTTCGTCTCGCTGGGGCTACGTACCGGGCTCATCGTGGCCCTTTCGATCCCTCTCACGCTCTTCGTCACGTTCGCCTTCATGTACCAGGCCGGCGTGGACCTGCACAAGATCTCGCTCGGCGCCCTCATCATCTCGCTGGGCCTCCTGGTCGACGACGCGATCATCTCGGTAGAGATGATGGTCGTGAAGATGGAACAAGGCTGGGAGCGGGCGAAGGCCGCCTCCTTCGCGTACACCTCGACCGCGATGCCCATGCTCACCGGCACCATCGTCACCGCCGCGGGCTTCTTGCCGATCGGGCTCGCGCGCTCCTCCACGGGCGAATACACGTTCTCGATCTTCGCCGTGACTACCACCGCCCTGCTGGTGTCGTGGGTCGTCTCGGTGCTCTTCGTCCCCTACCTCGGCTACAAGCTGCTGCCGGACTTCCGCAAGGCGGGCGTGCACCTGGACGAGGGCGCGGTCTACCGCAAGCCCTTCTACCAGCGCTTCCGCCGCGTCGTCGAGTGGAGCGTCGATCACCGCCGCGTAGTGATCGCGGCGACCGCCGGCGTCTTCCTGCTTTCCATCTTCGGCTTCAAGTTCGTGCAGCAGCAGTTCTTCCCCGCGGCGAGCCGCCCCGAGCTGATCGTGGACCTGCGGCTGCAGGAAGGTGCTTCGATCGACGCGACCCAGGCGCAGGTGAAGAAGATGGAAGCGCTGCTGATGGGCGAGCCGCTGCTGCGCGACAACATCGAGAACTTCGTCTCCTACGTGGGCAGCGGGTCGCCGCGCTTCTACCTGCCGTTCGACCAGCAGCTCGTCAACGCGAACTTCGGCCAGTTCATCGTCAACACGAAGAACAACGAATCGCGCGAGTGGGTCCGCGCCCGGCTGCTCAAGGCCTTCGACGAGGACTTCCCCGAGGTGCGCGGCCGCGTGAACCGCCTCGAAAACGGCCCGCCCGTGGGCTTCCCGGTCCAGTTCCGCGTGATCGGCGAGGACAAGGAAGTGATCCGCGGCATCGCCAACCAGGTCTCGCAGGTGATGCGCGACAACGCGTGGACCCGCGACGTCAACTTCGACTGGGACGAGCCCTCGAAGGTGATCCGCCTCACCATCGACCAGAACCGCGCCCGCGTGCTCGGCATCTCGACGCAGGAGCTGTCGGCGTTCCTGAGCACGGTGCTCTCCGGCTCCGCGATCACGACCTACCGCGAGGCCGACAAGCAGGTGGACGTGGTGGTGCGCGGCGCCCGCGAGGAGCGCGTGTACATGAGCCTGCTGAAGGATCTCGCGGTACCGATCGGCCGCGGCCGCACGGTGCCGCTGGCGCAGATCGCCAACCTCACGTACGGCTTCGAGCAGGGCATCTACTGGCGGCGCGACCGCCTGCCGGTGATCACGGTGCGCTCGGACCTGAAGGACGGCATCCAGGCGCCGGTCGTGAGCGCGCAGGTGAACGAGAAGCTGGAAGCGATCCGCTCGAAGCTGCCCTTCGGCTACCGCATCGACACGGGCGGCGCCGTCGAGGACGCGGGCAAGGGCCAGAAGTCGATCGCCATCGTCGCTCCGGTGATGATCCTCGTGATGATCACGGCGCTCATGCTGCAGCTGCAGAGCTTCTCGCGCCTCACGATGGTCCTGCTCACCGCGCCGCTGGGGCTGATCGGCGTGGTCGCCGCGCTGCTGGTCTTCAACGTGCCGTTCGGCTTCGTCGCGATGCTCGGCACGATCGCGCTCGCGGGAATGATCATGCGCAACTCCGTGATCCTCGTGGACCAGATCGAGCAGGACATCCGCAACGGCAGCGACCCATACGAGGCGATCACGGATGCCACGGTGAGACGCCTGCGTCCCATCGTGCTCACCGCCGCCGCCGCGGTGCTCGCGATGATCCCGCTCACCCGAAGCGCGTTCTACGGCCCGATGGCCGTGGCGATCATGGGCGGCCTGGTCGTGGCCACCGTGATCACGCTGGTGTTCCTCCCCGCGCTCTACGCCGCGTGGTATCGCGTGCGTCGCCCCACCCTCCAGGAGGCCGCATGAGCATCGTGGCACTGGTCGCACTCGGCGCGGGCATCTTCGCCGCGCTGGGCACGCTGCACCTGCTCTACACCTTCTTCACGCCGAAGTTCGACCCGCGCGATGCGGCCGTGAAGGACGCGATGCAAGCCACGTCGCCGCGCATCACCCGCGCCACGACGATGTGGAAGGCCTGGGTCGGCTTCAACGCGAGCCACAGCCTGGGCGCGATGGTGTTCGGCGCGGTGTACCTCACGCTCGCGGTCCAGCATCCCGAAGTCCTGGCCGCATCGAAGCCGCTGCTGCTGATCGCCGGCGCCACGGGCCTCGCCTTCCTCGCGCTCGCGGTGCGCTACTGGTTCCGCATTCCGCTCATCGGCATCGCCCTCGCGACCCTGTGCTTCCTCGTCGCCAGCGCCCGCGCTTTCATTTAGTCTTGGCGGCATGGAACGCCGCGACTTTGTAGGACTCTGCACCGCCTCCGCGGCCGCGCTTTCCCTCCCGGGCGCTGGCCATGCCGCAACGCTCACCGCGCGCAACTATCGGCGCGCGAAGCTCGTCGACGAGCGAGGGCAGCCGCTTCGCGTGGCCGCGCTGAAGACCGGTGTCACCTACGTCTTCGACTATCCGTTCGCCTCCACGCCCTGCTTCCTGATCCGCCTCGACAAGCCCGCACCCGGCGGCGTCGAGTTGCGCACCGAGTCGGGGTCGACGTATCGCTGGGAAGGCGGCATCGGACCCGGCAAGGCGGTCGTCGCCTATTCCGCGATCTGCGCGCACAAGCTCACGTACCCCACGCGCCAGGTGAGCTTCATCGGCTATCGCGATGCGCCCAGCCCGGTGGCCGGTCCGGGCAAGGTCATCACGTGCTGCTCGGACCGCAGCGTCTACGATCCCGCTGCCGGTGCCCGCGTGGTCTCCGGCCCCGCGCCGCAGCCGCTCGCCACCATCCTCCTCGAGCACGACGCGAAAGCCGACGAGGTGTTCGCGGTCGGCACGTTCGGCGGCGAGATGTTCACCGAGTTCTTCAAGAAATTCGAGTTCCGCCTGCAGCTCGAGATGGGCAACCGCGTGCGCAGCGAGGTCGACCGCACGGCGACGGTAAAGGAGCTCGCCACGTACAGCGCCCAGTGGGCGCAGTGCTGAGCTAGATCTCGAAGCTCTCGCGCGGAGCGGCCTCGAGCTGCTTCAGGTCCTCGATGCGGAAGCGCGGCGCGAAGAGCCGCAGGAATTCCACCATGTAGCCCCGCAGGTAGGCGCCGCGCTTGAAGGCGATGCGCGTCGTCTGCGTGGGAAAGAGGTGCGCGGCGTCGAGCGCGACCAGCCCCTCGTCCTTGCCGGGGCGAAACGCCTTCTCCGAGATGATGCCCACGCCGAGACCGAGCGTGACGTACGACTTGATCACGTCCGAGTCCAGCGCCGTGAGCACGATGTCGGGCGTGAGGCCGCGGGCGAGGAATACGCGGTCGATGGCGGTGCGCCCCGCGAAGGTCGGATCGTAGGTGACGATGGGATGCTCCGCGATCGCCTCCAGCGTGATGCGCTTCATCTTCGCGAGCGGATGGGACGCGGGCACCACGACGCAGTGATGCCACTGGTAGGCCGGCAGCGTGATCAGCTGGGGATACTCCATCAGCGCCTCGGTCGCGATCGCGAAGTCCGCGTCGCCATCGAGCACGTGGCGCGCGAGCTGGTGCGGGTTGCCCTGCAGCAGCTTCAGCCGCACGTGCGGGAAGTGCTTCTTGAACTCCGTCACCACGGGCGGCAGCGCATAGCGGGCCTGGGTGTGCGTCACGGCTACCGCGAGGCTGCCCTTGGCCGAGTCCGCATATTCCTGGCCCACGGACTTGAGATTCCCGATCTCCGCGAGGATCCGGTCGATCCCGGCGACGATCTCGCGCCCGGCGTCGGTAACGGCGGTGAGCCGCTTGCCCTGGCGCACGAAGATTTCCGACCCCAACTCGCGCTCCAGCTCCCGAAGCTGGCGGGACACGCCGGGCTGGGACGTGTGGAGCGCCGCGGCCGCCTCCGAGATATTGAGGCCGCGCCGGGCGACCTCCGAGACGTAGCGAAATTGCTGCAGATTCATGGGCTTGGCCTGTATATACCTGTTGGTTATAAGAATATCACAACAAAGTATTTTTCAGGCATATAAGGACTGTCCAGAATCGCTGGCATGTACCGCTACGACACCTACGACCAGACCATCGTCGCCGACCGCGTCGCGCAGTTCCGCGACCAGACGCGCCGCTTCCTCGCCGGCGAGCTGACCGAAGACGAGTTCCGGCCGCTGCGCCTGCAGAACGGCCTCTACATCCAGCGCCACGCGCCGATGCTGCGGGTCGCCGTGCCGTACGGCCTGCTCTCCTCCAACCAGCTGCGCATGCTTGCGCACATCGCGCGCAAGTACGACCGCGGCTACGGCCACTTCACGACGCGCCAGAACATCCAGTACAACTGGCCGAAGCTGGAGGAAGTCCCCGACATCCTCGCCGACCTGGCCTCGGTCGAGATGCACGCCCACCAGACCTCGGGCAACTGCATCCGCAACATCACCTCCGACCACTTCGCCGGCGTGGCACCCGACGAGCACGTCGATCCGCGAGCGCTCTCCGAGATCCTGCGCCAGTGGTCCACGTTCCACCCCGAGTTCGCCTACCTGCCGCGCAAGTTCAAGATCGCCGTGAACGGCGCCGACCAGGACCGCGCCGCCACGCTGCTGCACGACATCGGCCTGCATGCGCAACGCAACGCGAAGGGCGAGCTGGGCCTGCGCGTGATCGTGGGCGGCGGCATGGGCCGCACGCCGATCGTCGGCCACGTGGTGCGCGAGTTCCTGCCGTGGCAACACATGCTGACTTATTGCGAGGCGATCCTGCGCGTGTACAACCGCCACGGCCGCCGCGACAACATGTACAAGGCCCGCATCAAGATCCTCGTGAAGGCGCTCGGCGTGGAGGAGTTCACGCGCCAGGTGGAGGCGGAGTGGGCCGAGTTCGCCGAAGGCTCGCCCGCGATCGTCACCGACGCGGAGTACGCGCGCGTGGCGGCGTTTTTCGGCGCTCCGGCCTACCAGAAGCTCCCGGCCCTCGAGCCGCGCTACGTCGAAGCCCTTGCCGACAGCCGGGCGTTCACCAAGTGGACCGAGCGCAACGTCCATGCGCACCGCGTCGATGGCTACGCCGCCGTCACGCTCTCGCTCAAGAAGCCGGGCGTGCCCCCGGGGGATGCGACCGCCGAGCAGATGGAATTCGTGGCCGGCCTCGCCGATCGCTACAGCTTCGGCGAGCTGCGCATCTCGCACGAGCAGAACCTGATCCTCGCCGACGTGCGGAAGCGCGATCTCTTCGCGCTGTGGCTCGAAGCGAAGTCCCAGGGCCTCGCCACGCCGAACGTGGGCCTGCTCACCAACATCATCTGCTGCCCGGGCGGCGACTTCTGCTCGCTCGCCAACGCGAAGTCGATCCCGATCGCCGAGGCGATCCAGCGCCGCTTCGATGACCTCGATTACCTCCATGACATCGGCGAGCTGGACCTCAACATCTCCGGCTGCATGAACTCCTGCGGCCACCATCACGTAGGCCACATCGGCATCCTCGGCGTCGACAAGAACGGGGCCGAGTGGTACCAGGTCTCGATCGGCGGCGACCAGGGCGTGGACGCCACGATCGGCCACGTGATCGGCCCGTCGTTCGCGGCCGCCGAGATGCCCGACGTGATCGACACGCTGATCGACACGTACATCGACACGCGCACCGAGGAAGAACGCTTCATCGACACGGTGAAGCGCCTCGGCATCGCCCCGTTCAAGGAACGCGTCTACGCCAAGCGCGAGGTCGCCCATGCCTGAAGTCATCCGCCACGGCAGCATCGAATCCGATCCCTGGACGTTCGTGGGCCTCGAGGAAGGCCACGACCCGGCCTCCGCGCTCCCGGAAGGCCCGATCGTGGTTCCCCTGGCCACGTGGACCGCGCGCCGCGACGAGCTGCTCCACCGCCGCACGCCGCTGGGTGTCTGGCTGGCGCCGGTCGACGAGCCCGACGCGATCCGCGATTCGCTCGACGTCCTCTCGCTGGTGGCGGTCCGATTCCCGAAGTTCACCGATGGCCGTGGCTATTCCACAGCCGTGTTGCTGCGCCGCGCCGGTTACCGCGGCGAGCTGCGTGCGTTCGGTGACCTGGGCCGCGACCAGCTTTTCTACCTCGCCCGCGTCGGCTTCGACGCCTTTGCGCTGCGCGAGCGCGAGGGCCTCACTTCGGCCGTGCAGTCGCTGAAGGATTTCCGCGAGGTCTACCAGGGCTCCGTCAACCAGCCCGCGCCGCTCTTCCGCCGCCGCGAAACCGCAGGGACCGTCCGATGAGCCTTCCCGACCGCATCGAGCGCGCGAAGAAGCTCCTCGCCGGCATCGAGAAAAACTACTCCGCCGCCACGCTCTCCTGCTCGTTCGGCGCCGAGGACATGGTCCTGCTGGACCTCATCGCCCGCGACGGGCTCGCGATCGAGGTCTTCACGCTCGACACCGGACGTCTCCCACGCGAGACACACGCGCTGATGGACAAGGTGCGCCACGACTACGCGCTGCCGATCGAGGTGTACTCGCCCTGGCCCGACAGCGTTGAAGCCTATGTGGCCGAGCACGGCATCGACGGCTTCTACGACGGCGTCGAGCAGCGCAAGGCCTGCTGCAACGTCCGCAAGGTGGAGCCGCTTCGCCGGGCGCTGGCCGGCAAGCGCGGCTGGGTCACGGGCCTGCGCCGCGAGCAGGCCGAGTCGCGCGCCACCGTCGTCGAGTCCGCGCTCGACGCCACCTTCGACCTCTGGAAGTTCAACCCGCTCGCCGACTGGAGCGAGTCCGAGGTGTGGGTCTACCTGCGCGACAACCGCGTTCCGTACAACAAGCTGCACGACAAGGGCTATCCGTCGATCGGCTGCGAGCCGTGCACGCGGGCCATCCGCAAGGGCGAGCATCCGCGCGCCGGGCGCTGGTGGTGGGAGCAGGAAGACGCGAAGAAGGAATGCGGGCTGCACGTCATCCCCATCACTGCCGTGAACGTATTCAAGGGGTCAGACCCCAATTTCCAGAAATTGGGGTCTGACCCCGTCTCGAGCTCCCCATGAGCGTTCTCTCTCACCTCGACGCGCTCGAGTCCGAGTCCATCCACATCCTGCGCGAGGTGGTGGCCGAGGCGCGCAATCCGGCCCTGCTCTTCTCGGGCGGCAAGGATTCCATCGTCATGCTGCGGCTGGCCGAGAAGGCCTTCCGCCCCGACCGCTTCCCGTTCCCGTTGCTGCACATCGACACCGAGCACAACTTCGACGAAGTGATCGCGTTCCGCGACAAGCGCGCGGCCGAGCTCGACGAGAAGCTCGTGGTGCGCTCCGTGGCGGACTCCATCCGCACCGGCCGCGTGGTGCTGCGCCGCCCCGACGAGAGCCGTAACGTCCACCAGTCGGTGACGCTGCTCGACGCGATCCAGGAATTCCAGTTCGACGCCCTCTTCGGCGGCGCCCGGCGCGACGAGGAGAAGGCCCGCGCGAAGGAGCGCGTGATCTCCCACCGGAACGAATTCGGACAGTGGGATCCGCGCAACCAGCGCCCCGAGCTCTGGAACCTCTACAACGCTCGCGTGGCGAGTGGCGAGCACCTGCGCGTCTTCCCGATCTCCAACTGGACCGAGCTCGACGTGTGGCAGTACATCCGCCGCGAGAACCTCGCCGTCCCGTCGATCTATTTCGCGCACGAGCGCCTCGTGGTCGAGAGGAACGGCCTGCTGGCCCCGGTGACGGCGCTGACACCACCGCGCGCGGGCGAGCTCGCCGTGCAGCGCAGCGTCCGCTTCCGCACCGTGGGCGACATCACCTGCACCTGCCCCGTGCTCTCGGACGCGGCGAACGTCGACGCGATCATCGCCGAGACGGCCGTCACGACCGTCACGGAGCGCGGCGCCACACGCATGGACGACCAGACCTCGGAAGCGTCCATGGAGCTGCGCAAGAAGGAAGGCTACTTCTGATGACCGCGACCCTCACGCGCCTGCCGGCCGCCGACACGCTGCGCGTCGCGACCTCGGGCTCGGTCGACGACGGCAAGAGCACGCTGATCGGCCGCCTGCTGTACGACACGAAGGCGATCCTGGCCGACCAGCTCGCCGCCGTCGCGCGCGACACGTCGCGCCGCGGGGGTGAAGGCCTGGATCTCGCACTGCTCACCGACGGCCTTACCGCCGAGCGCGAGCAGGGCATCACGATCGACGTCGCCTACCGCTATTTCGCCACGCCGCGCCGGCGCTTCATCCTCGCCGACACGCCGGGCCACGAGCAGTACACGCGCAACATGGTGACCGGCGCCAGCCAGGCCGACCTCGCCATCCTGCTGGTCGATGCGCGCCACGGCGTCGTCGCCCAGACGCGCCGCCATGCCGCGCTCGTGAGCCTGCTGCGCATTCCGCACGTGACGCTCGCCGTGAACAAGATGGATCTCGTCGGATTCGACCGCGCCGTCTTCGAGCGCGTGCGAGACGAGTTCGCCGCGCTCACCCACAGCCTCGGCTTCGAGGGCGTGACCACCATCCCGGTCTCGGCGCTCGAAGGCGACATGGTCGTGGACCGCGGAACGCGCATGGGCTGGTATACGGGCCCGACGCTCCTCGAGCTGCTCGAGACCGCCAGCACCGCTCGCGCCGCGCTGGGTCCTTTCCGCTACCCGGTGCAGCTCGTGTCGCGCTCGCGCTACGGCGAGCGTGCCGACAGCCGCGGCTACTTCGGCCGTGTCGAGAACGGGGCCGTCGCCGTGGGCGACCGCGTGTGCGTATGGCCCTCCGGCGTCACCGCACAGGTCGCGCAGATCGTGACGCTCGACGGCACGCTCGAAACCGCCGGCGCCGGCCGCTCGATCTCGCTCATCCTCGACCGGCAACTGGATGTCGCGCGCGGCGACCTCATCACGCACGCGGGCGATGCCCCTTATGTCACCGACGCGTTCGGAGCCCGCCTGGCCTGGCTCTCGGCCACGCCGCTCGATCCGCGCCGGACCTACCTCGTGAAGCACGGCACGGCCGTCACGAAGGCGCGCATCGCCGCCATCGAGGATCGCCTCGACATCCACACGCTGCATCCGGTCCCGGGTGAAACGCCGCTCGCCGCCAACGACATCGGCCGCGTGCGCATCAAGGCAGCCCGTGCGCTGCCGCTCGACCGCTACGCCGACGTGCGCGCCACGGGAAGCTTCCTGCTGATCGACGAGGCGACGCTCGCTACCGTGGCGGCCGGCCTCATCGAGGACTTGCCGCGTGGGTAAGGTCTACCTCGTCGGCGCCGGCCCGGGCGCGCCCGATCTCCTCACGCTGCGCGCCGCGCGGCTGCTGGGCGAGGCCGACATCGTCTTCTACGACGCGCTGGTCCATCCGGACACGCTGAAGCTCGCCACGAAGGCGCGGCTCGTGGACGTGGGCAAGCGCAATGGCAAGGCCTCCACCGAGCAGCGCTTCACCAACCGCGCGCTGGTCGAGGCCGCGAAGTCGCATGCCGTCGTCGTTCGCCTGAAGGGCGGCGACCCGATGATCTTCGGGCGCGCGCAGGAAGAGCTGGATGCCCTCGCGGCCGCTGGGATCGAATGCGACGTCGTTCCGGGCATCACCGCCGCGCATGCCGCCAGCGCCTCGCTCGGCGTCTCGCTCACGCGCCGCGGCCTGTCGCGCAACGTTGCGTTCGTGACGCCCCGTGCCGGCGAAGGCCAATCGCCCGTCGAATGGCTCGCGGTCGCTTCCGCCGCCGACACGATCGCGCTGTACATGGCCTCCACGCAGGCCCATGCGGTCGCCACCGACCTCATCGCCGCGGGCCGCACGCCGGATACCCCCGCCGTCTTCATCGAAAACGCGTCGCTCCCGAGCGAGCGCCGCGTCGTCACCACGCTTCAAGCTTTGCGCAGCGGCCCCACGCCTTCCTTCGAAGGGCCCGCGATCCTGCTCGTTGGAGAAGTCTTCCGGGAACTGTCGCTCAGCGTCATGGAGCACGAAGCGGAACTCCGCCTCGCCGTGACCGAGCGATGTCAGGCGAAGTCCGCCTGATTCCCGCGCCGCTCGCACCGGCGCCCTTTTCGACTTCCCAAACGGAGCTTCCATGATCCGCAAGACCGCATTTGCCGCCGTTGCACTCCTCGCATCCACGTTGGCACTCGCCGACACGACGTTGCTCAACGTCTCGTACGACCCGACCCGCGAGCTCTACGCCGACTTCAACAAGGCCTTCGCCGCGCAGTACGAGGCGAAGAACAAGGAGAAGGTCACCGTGAAGCAGTCGCACGGCGGCTCGGGCAAGCAGGCCCGCTCCGTGATCGACGGCCTCGAGGCCGACGTCGTGACGCTCGCCCTCGCCTACGACATCGACGCGATCTCGGAGAAAGCGAAGCTGCTGCCCGCCGACTGGCAGAAACGCCTGCCGCAAAACAGCACGCCGTACACCTCGACCATCGTGTTCCTCGTGCGCAAGGGCAACCCCAAGGGCATCAAGGACTGGGATGACCTGGTGAAGCCGGGTGTGGCCGTCATCACGCCGAACCCGAAGACCTCGGGTGGCGCGCAGTGGAACTACCTCGCCGCGTGGGAATTCGCGAAGCGCAAGAACAATGGCGACGAGGCCAAAGCGAAGGAATTCGTCACGGCGCTCTACAAGAACGTGCCCGTCCTGGATTCCGGCGCGCGCGGCTCCACGGTGACCTTCGTCGAGCGCGGCATCGGCGACGTCTTCATCTCCTGGGAGAACGAGGCGTTCCTGTCGATCAAGGAGCTGGGGCCGGACAAGTTCCAGATCGTCGTCCCGCCGCTGTCGATCCTCGCCGAGCCGCCGGTGGCCGTGGTGGACAAGGTGGTCGACAAGCGCGGCACGCGGAAAGTCGCCGAGGCCTACCTGCAGTACCTCTACACCGAGGAAGGCCAGGAGATCGCCGCGAAGCACTACTACCGCCCGACCAACGCCAAGGTCGCCGCGAAGTATGCGAAGGACTTCCCGAAGGTGACGCTCTTCACCATCGACCAGGCGTTCGGCGGCTGGCAGAAGGCCTCGAAGGCGCACTTCCAGGATGGCGGCACGTTCGACCAGATCTACCAGCCGGGGAAGAAATAGCGTGAACGTCCTGCAGCGCCGCCACAGCGTGCTCCCGGGGTTCAATCTCGCCCTGGGGTTCACGCTGTTGTACCTGAGCCTGATCGTGCTGATCCCGCTCTCGGCGGCGTTCGTGAAGACGTTCACGCTCACGTGGGACCAGTTCGTCACGCACGTGACGAACCCCCGCGTGCTGGCATCGCTGCGCCTGTCGTTCGGCACCTCGTTCCTCGCGGCCGCGCTCAACGCGGTGTTCGGCCTGCTGGTCGCGTGGGTGCTCGTGCGCTACAAGTTTCCCGGGCGCCGGTTCATCGACGCGTTGGTGGACCTGCCCTTCGCGCTGCCCACTGCCGTGGCAGGTATCGCCCTCACGACGATCTACGCGCCCAACGGCTGGCTGGGCAAGCCGCTGATGGATCTGTTTGGCATCAAGGTGGCGTTCACGCCGCTGGGCGTGCTGGTGGCGCTCACGTTCATCGGCCTGCCGTTCGTGGTTCGCACCGTACAGCCCGTGCTGGAAGACCTGGAGCGCGAGCTCGAGGAGGCCGCGCAGTCCCTCGGGGCCAGCAAGCTGCAGACCTTCCTCCGCGTGGTGCTGCCCACGGTGCTGCCGGCACTGCTCACCGGCTTCGCGCTCGCGTTCGCACGAGCCGTCGGCGAGTACGGCTCGGTGATCTTCATCGCCGGCAACATGCCGATGGTCTCCGAGATCGCGCCGCTCATGATCATCACCAAGCTCGAGCAGTACGACTATGCGGGCGCCACGGCGATCGCGGTCGTGATGCTCGTCGCCTCCTTCATCCTGCTGCTCGCCATCAACGGGCTGCAGTGGTGGTCGCGCCGGCACGCGGAGCGGAAGGGCTGACATGGCCGCCGTCCTCTCTTCCCCGGTTCCGGCCGCGCGCACGCGCCGCGCGCGACCCATCGCCTGGGTGCCTGTCGTACTGGTGGGCGTGGCGCTGCTCTACCTCACATTGTTCCTGTTCATCCCCCTCTTCGCCGTCTTCTTCGAGGCGCTGAAGAAAGGCTGGGGCGTCTACCTCGCGGCCATCAGCGAGCCCGACGCCTGGGCCGCGATCCGCCTCACGTTCATCGCGGCGGCCATCGCCGTGCCGCTGAACCTGGTCTTCGGCATCGCCGCCGCTTGGGCGATCGCGAAGTTCGACTTCCGCGGCAAGAGTGCGCTCATCACGCTGATCGACCTGCCCTTCTCGGTCTCGCCGGTGGTCTCGGGCCTGATCTACGTGCTGATCTTCGGCCTGCAGGGCTGGCTGGGCCCGTGGCTGCAAGGCCACGACGTGAAGATCATCTTCGCGGTGCCCGGCATCGTGCTCGCGACGGTGTTCGTCACGTTCCCGTTCGTCGCGCGCGAGCTGATTCCCCTCATGCAGGCCCAGGGTCGCGAGGAAGAGGAAGCCGCCGTGCTGCTGGGTGCCAACGGTTGGCAATTGCTGTGGCGGGTCACGCTGCCCAACGTGAAATGGGGTCTGCTCTACGGCGTGATCCTCTGCAACGCGCGTGCGATGGGCGAGTTCGGGGCCGTGTCGGTCGTCTCGGGCCACATCCGCGGGAGCACCAACACGCTGCCGCTGCACGTGGAGATTCTCTACAACGAGTATCAGTTCGCGGCGGCGTTCGCCTGCGCTTCGCTACTTGCCTTGCTCGCGCTGGTTACGCTGGCGCTGAAGAGCTGGGTCGAGATCAAGGCAAGGGCGTGATGGAGTGAAGGGGGTTTTAGAGCACAGAGGACACAGAGGATTCACAGAGGACACAGAGGAAAGCGGATTGAAGGGTAGAACGCCTCAGGGGAAACGCTGGATGGAAAGGGAAGGAGGGGAAGGAAAAACGAAGGAAGGGAAGGAAGGCCCTGAAAGTGAAATGGATGCGTCGCGCGGGTTCGAGACGACGGCATTTCAATCTCATTCAACGATTTCCTTCCCTCCCTTCGCTTTTCCTTCCCTTCCTTCCCCCTAAAAATCGGCATGCAAAGTTTCGCTTTCCCCTGTGTCCTCTGTGAAGCCTCTGTGTCCTCTGTGTTGAAAACCGGCGTTTGAAATCTCGCCGCACCGTAACGAGGAAGAAACCATGAGCATCGCAGTCCAGAACGTCTCCAAGAATTTCGGCGCCTTCAGCGCCCTGAACGACGTCACGCTCGACATCCAGCCCGGCGAGCTGGTCGCCCTCCTCGGCCCTTCCGGCTCCGGGAAGACGACGCTGCTTCGGGTGATCGCAGGCCTCGAGCGCCCCGACCGCGGCTCGGTGCACTTCGAGGGCGAGGACATCACCGACCAGCGCGTGCAGGACCGCGGCGTGGGCTTCGTGTTCCAGCACTACGCGCTCTTCCGCCACATGACGATCTTCGAGAACGTGGCCTTCGGCCTGCGCGTCCGTCCGCGCGCGCAGCGCCCGACCGACGCGCAGATCCACCGCAAGGTGAAGTCGCTGCTGGAGCTGGTGCAGCTCGATTGGCTCGCCGACCGCTATCCGCACCAACTCTCGGGCGGGCAGCGCCAGCGGATCGCACTGGCCCGCGCGCTCGCCATCGAGCCCAAGGTGCTGCTGCTGGACGAGCCGTTCGGGGCGCTGGACGCGAAAGTCCGGAAGGAGCTGCGCCGGTGGCTGCGCCGCCTGCACGACGAGATCCACCTCACGAGCGTGTTCGTGACGCACGACCAGGAGGAAGCGCTGGAAGTCGCCGACCGCGTCGTGGTCTTCAACCACGGGAAGATCGAGCAGGTAGGGACGCCTTCGGAGGTGTACGACACGCCCGCCTCGCCGTTCGTCTACCAGTTCATCGGCCACGTGAACGAGCTGGTGGGCGAGAACGGAATCGCCTATGTCCGCCCGCACGAGATCGACGTCGTGGCCGCCTCGCATCCCGGCGCGGTCGAAGCCGTTCTCGAGCACGTCGTGCGCCTGGGCCCGCGCGTGCGCCTCGAGCTGCTCGCCAGCGCGGGCAACACACCCCTTGAAGTCGAGCTTTCCGCCGATACCTTCTCTTCATTGGGCGTGAATGCGGGCGATACGCTGCACATCGCCCCACGCCGCGCCCGGGTATTCCCCATCGACGACGCCAAGGCCGCCTGACTTCCCTCCGCGACACCGCCATGCAACCGACCGACAAGTTCACCATCGAGACCATCACGGACGTGCGTCCGTGGACCGAGAGCCTCTTTTCCTTCCGCACCACGCGCGACCGCGGCTACCGCTTCGTGCCGGGCCAGTTCGCGCGCATCGGCGTGCAGGATGCCGAAACGGGCGAGATGATCTGGCGCGCCTATTCCATCGCCTCGGCGAACTACGACGAGCACCTGGAGTTCTTCTCCGTCGTCGTGCCGGGCGGCAAGTTCACCAGCCGGCTTTCCAAGCTGAAGGAGGGCGATCCGATCCTCGTCGAGCGCAAGAGCTACGGCTTCCTCACGACCGACCGCTTCGAGGCCGGGCGCGACCTGTGGATGCTCGCCACCGGCACGGGACTCGCACCGTTCCTGTCGATCCTCCACGACTTCACGACCTGGGAGCAGTACGAGAACCTCGTGCTCGTGCAGAGCGTGCGCACGCAGGCCGAGCTCGCCTACGAAGATCTCATCCGCAGCTTCGACAAGAGCGAGTACTACGCCGAGTTCGCGCACAAGCTCTCGTACGCGCGCATCGTGACGCGCGAGGACGTGCCCGGCGCCTTCACCGACCGGGTGACGAAGCTGCTGGCCAGCGGCGTGCTGGAGAAGAACCTCGGCATCGAGCTGGACCACGACCGCTCGCGCTTCATGGTGTGCGGCAACCCGGAGATGGTGGAGGACACGCGTAAGCTGCTGCTCTCCCGCGGCTTCCGCCCCTCGCGGCGCAACGACCCGGGCCACATCGTCCAGGAGAACTACTGGTGAGAACCGCTCCGAAACTTCACTCTGACCCCGGTTTTGCATCGTGAGCGAACGCGAAGCTCCGGCCGGCGTGGCCGCGATCCTCGAGCAGGCCGGCGAGCGCGCTCGCGTCAAGGGCCTCACCTACGCCGGCGAAGTCACGCCTACCGAAGCCTGGCGCCTGCACGCGGCTGGGGCCGCGCGGATCGTCGATGTCCGAACCCGCCCCGAGCATGAGCTCGTCGGCCGCATTCCGGATACGCCCCTGGTCGAATGGCGGCGCTATGGCGACTCGCAACCCAACCCGAACTTCCTGCGCGAGCTGGCGGAGCACGTGAAGCCCGACCAGCCCGTGCTCTTCCTTTGCCGGAGCGGCGTGCGCTCGCACAGCGCCGCCGAGCTCGCCACGCAAGCAGGGTACAAGCAAGCCTTCAACATCCTGGAGGGCTTCGAGGGTGGCCTCGACGCCTCGCAGCGCCGCGGCGCCAACGGCTGGCGCGCCGCCGGGCTTCCGTGGGAGCAGAGCTAGGGCAAAGTCAAAGGCGAAAGGCTTCCTCCGCAGATAAACGCGGATAAACGCCGATGAACACCTTCGAACTTTTCATCGCAAGCGCGACCATACCAAGACGTTTTTATCGGCGTTTATCTGTGTTTATCTGCGGAGAGCGCCTTTCGCCTTAACCCGGTAGGAGAGAAACCATGAGCATCAGACTCGGCGACATCGCACCCGACTTCACCCAGCAATCCACCGCCGGCGAGATCAAGTTCCACGAATGGCTCGGCGATTCGTGGGGCGTCCTGTTCTCGCACCCGAAAGACTTCACGCCCGTGTGCACCACGGAGCTGGGCGCCACCGCCAAGCTCGCGGAGGAGTTCAAGAAGCGCAACGTGAAGGCCATCGCCGTCAGCGTCGATCCGCTCGAGTCCCACAACGGCTGGGTGGGCGACATCAACGAGACGCAGAACACGAAGGTGAACTTCCCGATCCTCGCCGACCCGGACAAGAAGGTCGCGAACCTCTACGACATGATCCACCCGAACGCGAACGACACGCTCACCGTGCGCTCGCTCTTCGTGATCGACCCGAAGAAGAAGGTGCGCCTCACCATCACCTACCCCGCCAGCACCGGCCGCAACTTCGACGAGGTGCTGCGCGTGATCGATTCGCTGCAGCTCACCGACAAGCACTCGGTCGCGACGCCCGCCAACTGGAAGCAGGGCGACGACGTGATCATCGTCCCGTCGCTGCAGGACCCGGAGCTGATCAAGCAGAAATTCCCGAAGGGCTTCAAGGCGGTGAAGCCGTACCTGCGCATCACGCCGCAGCCCGACAAGTGAATTTCCAGCAGCTGCGCTCGGTACGCGAGGCGATCCGCCGCGACTTCAGCCTGACCGAAGTCGCGAACGCGCTCTTCACCTCGCAGCCGGGTGTCAGCCGCCAGATCCGCGAGCTGGAGGAAGAACTGGGCGTGGAGATCTTCGAGCGCAGCGGCAAGCGCCTCGTGGGCCTCACCGCGCCCGGCACCGAGATCCTGCGCATCGTCGAGCGGCTGCTGCTCGAAGCGGACAACCTCAAGCGAGCCGGGCACGAGTTCTCCACCATCGGCGAAGGGCGGCTGCTCGTCGCGACCACGCATACGCAGGCGCGCTACGCCTTGCCGCCGGTGATCGCGCAATTCCGCCGTGAGTACCCGCAGGTGAAGTTGCGCCTGCACCAGAGCGCGCCCGAGCACATCGTGGCGATGCTCGAAGCGGGCGAGGCGGACATCGGCATCGCCACCGAATCGCTGGCCAGCCGCACGGGCCTCGCCGCCCTGCCCGCCTATCGCTGGCACCACGCCGTCATCGCACGACGCGACCACCCGATCGCCTCGGCAGGCCCGCTCACGTTGGCGGAGATCGCACGCTATCCCCTCGTCACTTACGACCCGGGCTACACGGGGCGCTCGCGCATCGACGAGGCGTTCGAGAGCGCGGGGCTCGTTCCCGACTTCACGCTCACCGCACTTGATGCGGACGTGATCAAGACGTATGTCGAGCAAGGGCTGGGCGTGGGGATCGTCGCCTCGATGGCGGTCGATCCGCAACGCGACACGGCACTGGCCGCGCTCGACGCGAGCCACCTCTTCGCGGCCAACACCACGCGCATCGCGGTCCGCCGCGGCGCCTACCTGCGCAGCTACACCTATCGCTTCATCGAGCTCCTGGCGCCGCACCTGGACCAATCCGTCGTCACCGATGCCATGGACGGCATCGTCCCGTCCGACGAGGACCTGCTGGCCGACGAGCGCGCGGCAGCAGCGGGCGCATTTGCAAATGCGGAAAGCTTCGTTCGCGCGGGAGCGGTGAGCGCGTAACGTGGCGTCACGGCGGGAGAGATCCCGCCGGTATTCTCCTCCGAGCAGTTGAGACGCGTGCCCGAAACGGCACGCGTTTTTTTTCGTGTTTGCAAATGCGCAAACATTCGTTCCGTTCGCGTGAACCCGCCGATACCTTGTCGGCATGTCGAACCGAATCGCCATCATTGCCGGAAGCCCGTCCGAGGGATCGCGCTCCGCCGCGCTCGCGGGCCACGCGGCCGAGCGCCTTGCCGCGCGCGGCATCGCCACCCGCACCGTGCACGTGCGCCGCCTGCCCGCCGAGGAGCTGCTGCAGGCGCGCTCCGGCATCGGCACGTCGGAGGCGCTGCGCACGATCGCCGAGTCCGCCGCGGTCGTCATCGCGACCCCCGTCTACAAGGCCTCCTTCAGCGGGCTGCTGAAGGTGTTCCTCGATCTCCTGCCGATCGATGGCCTGCGCGGCAAGGCCGTGCTCCCGCTCGCGACCGGCGCCAGCCCGGGTCACATGCTCGCCCTCGACTACGGCCTGCGTCCCGTGCTCGCCGCGCTCGGCGCCTATCCGGTGCTGCCGAGCGTGTACGGATTGGACAGCCAGCTCACGAATCCCGCCGAAGGACGCCTGGTGATCGAGCCCGTGCTCGAGCTCCGGCTGCTCGAGGGCGTGGATCGCCTCGCCGAAGCCGTGCGCAAGTCCGCGCCGGTGCAGCACACCCTCCACGAAGCCACGCTCACCTGAGAACAAGACCATGAATCGACGCCGCCTCCTCGCCCTCGCCCTTCCCCTCTTCGCCACACTGGCGCTCACCGCCCCGCAGGCCGTCGCGCAAACGCGCGAGGTCGTGCGCGTGGGCTACCAGAAGTACGGAACACTGATCATCCTCAAGGCCAAGGGCGGCCTCGAGCAACGCCTGGCACCGCTGGGCATCGACGTGAAGTGGACGGAATTCCCCGCGGGACCCGTGCTGCTGGAGGGCCTGAACGTCGGCAGCATCGACGTAGGCACCGTCGGTGAGGCGCCGCCGATCTTCGCGCAGGCGGCGGGGGCCAACCTCGTGTACTTCGGCCACGAGCCTCCGGCTCCGCAAGGCGAGGCGATCGTCGTCCCGAAGGGCTCGCCGCTCAAGTCGCCGAAGGACCTGAAGGGCAAGAAGGTCGCGCTCAACAAGGGTTCGAACGTCCATTACCTGCTGGTGAAGGTGCTGGAGGCCAACGGCCTGCAGTACAAGGACATCGAGCCCGTGTTCCTGCCGCCCGCCGACGCCCGTGCCGCTTTCGAGCGCGGCGCCGTGGATGCGTGGGTGATCTGGGATCCGTTCCTCGCCGCCGCCGAGAAGCAGCTCGGTGCGCGCGTCCTCGCCGACGGAACGGGTGTCGCCAGGAACCACCAGTTCTATCTCGCGTCGCGTCCCTACGCCGAGCGCCGCCCCGACGTCGTGAACATCGTGATCGAGGAGCTGGCGAAGATCGACGCGTGGGCGAAGGCGAACCCGCGGGCCGTCGCCGAATTCCTGGCGCCGGTCATCGCGCTCGACGTGGAGATCGTCGAGCTCGCCGCCCGCCGCTTCAGCTACGGCGTGACGCCGCTCAGCGACTCGGTGGTCCTCGAGCAACAGAAGATCGCCGACACCTTCCATGATCTCAAGCTGATCCCGAAGAAGCTCGTGGTGAGCGACGTGATCTGGAAGCCGAAGTCCGCCGTTGCGTCGCGCTAGGGACACCGCCATGGAAGTCTTCTGGTTCATCCCGACCCACGGCGACAGCCGCTACCTCGGCACCTCGAAGGGTGCGCGCGCCACCGACTACGACTACTTCAGGCAGGTGGCCGTCGCCGCGGACACGCTGGGCTACGACGGCGTGCTGCTGCCGACGGGCCGCTCGTGCGAGGACGCGTGGGTGGTCGCCTCGAGCCTGATCGGTGCCACGAAGCAGCTGCGCTTCCTGGTAGCAATCCGCCCGGGCATCTCTTCTCCCGGCCTGTCCGCACGCATGGCCGCGACATTCGACCGCCTCTCCAACGGGCGGCTGCTGGTGAACGTGGTCACCGGTGGAGATCCCGACGAGCTCGCCGGCGACGGGGTCTTCGTGAGCCACGACGAGCGCTACGAGATCACGAGCGAATTCCTGCGCGTGTGGCGCGACACGCTCGAGGGCAAGACCGTCGATCACAAGGGCAAGCACATCCACGTGAAGGGCTCGAAGGTCCTCTACCCACCGGTGCAGAAGCCCTATCCGCCGCTCTATTTCGGAGGCTCCTCGCCGGCCGCGCACGACGTGGCCGCGGAGCAAGTGGACGTGTACCTCACCTGGGGCGAACCCGTGGGCGAGGTCGCGAAGAAGATCTCCGATGTGACCGAGCGAGCCCGCATCCTCGGACGCAAGCTGCGATTTGGTCTCCGCTTGCACGTGATCGTGCGCGAGACCGAGGACGAGGCCTGGGCCGCGGCCGACGAGCTGATCAGCCATCTTGACGACGACATCGTCGCCAAGGCGCAGAAGAACTTCGCGCGCATGGACTCGCACGGCCAGCAGCGCATGGCACAGCTTCACGGTGGCAAGGGACGTTCGCGTGCCGAGCTGGAAATCGCGCCCAACCTGTGGGCAGGTGTCGGCCTCGTTCGGGGCGGGGCCGGCACCGCGCTGGTGGGCGACCCGCGCACGGTCGCGAAGCGGTTGGAGGAGTACGCCGCGCTCGGCATCGACACCTTCATCCTCTCCGGCTACCCGCACCTCGAGGAGTCGTACCGCGTCGCGGAGCTGCTCTTTCCCCTCCTGCCGCGCGCACGCAAGGCCGCGCCGAAGCAGATCTCGCTCACCGGACCCTTCGGGGAAATGGTGGGCACCGAACACTACCCAAAGGCCGCCGCCGCATCATGACCCGCCTCCTCGCCGCAATTCTCCTTCCCATCCTCGCCCTCGCCGCGCAAGCCCAGGAGCCGCTGCGCATCGGCTACCAGAAGTCTTCCACGCTGATCACGATCCTCAAGTCGCGCGGCACGCTCGAAGCGGCCCTCGCTCCGAAGGGCTTCAAGGTCACGTGGCACGAATTCCCCAACGGCCTGCCGTTGCTCGAAGCGCTGAACGTCGGCGCGATCGAGTTCAGCGCCGACGTGGCCGACACCGTGCCGGTGTTCGCGCAAGCCGCCGGTGCGCGTCTCGTCTACGTCGCCCAGGAGGCGCCTTCCCCTTCGGCGCAGGCCATCGTCGTGCGCGCCGACTCGCCGTTGAAGTCGGTGGCGGACCTGAAGGGCCGCAAGGTCGCGGTCACCAAGGCCGCGGGCAGCCACTACCTGCTGATCGCGGCGCTCGAGAAGGCCGGCCTTCGCTTCAAGGACATCGAGCCCGCGTATCTCACCGCCTCCGACGGCCGTGCGGCCTTCGAGCGCGGATCGGTCGACGCGTGGGTGACGTGGGACCCGTTCCTCGCGGGCGTGCAGAAGCAATCGGCGGTGCGCATCCTCGCCGACGGGCGCTCGATCGCCGACTACAAGCGCTACTACCTCGCCGCCGCGCCTTTCGCCGCCAAGCATCCGGAAGCGATCGCGATCCTCTACGACGAGCTGCGCAAGGCCGGGGACTGGGTGCGCGGGAATCCGAAGGAGGCCGCCGTGCTGCTCGCGCCGCTTTGGGGGCTCGACCCGCCGACGGTGGAGCTCGCCAACAGCCGCCGCAGCTACCTCGTGCAGGCGATCGCGCCGGGCGGGCTCGCGGAGCAGCAACGCATCGCCGACACATTCCATGGCGAAGGCTTGCTGCCGAAGCGCATCAACGCAACGGACGCGGCGACCTGGGCGAGCCGATGAGGACGCGGGCATCCCACGCGATCGCGCCGTGGCTCTTCCCCGTGGCGCTGCTCGTGGCGTGGCAACTCTGCGCGCAATGGGGCTGGCTCTCCACGCGCATCCTGCCCGCACCGTCGAGCGTGGCGCGCGCGGCATGGGAGCTCACCGTCTCTGGCGAGCTGCTGCAGCATGTGAAGGTGAGCACGCTTCGCGCGCTCGCCGGCTTCGCGGTGGGTGGCGGGCTGGGGCTGGCACTCGGGCTGCTCACGGGATCGCTCCGCTCCGCCGAGACGCTGCTGGACAGCACGGTGCAGATGATCCGCAACATCCCGCCGCTGGCACTGATCCCGCTCGTGATCCTCTGGTTCGGCATCGAGGAGAGTGCCAAGCTCTTCCTCGTTTCGCTCGGCGTGTTCTTCCCGGTCTACATCAACACCTTCCACGGCATTCGCTCTGTCGACCGCGGGCTAATCGAGATGGCGCGCAGCTACGGCCTTTCGGGCTGGCGGCTTTATCGCGAGGTCATCCTGCCGGGGGCGTTGCCCTCGATCCTCGTGGGCGTGCGCTTCTCGCTCGGCTTCATGTGGGTGATCCTCATCGTCGCCGAGACCATCTCCGCGCAATCGGGCATCGGATACATGACGATGAACGCGCGCGAGTTCCTGCAGACCGACGTCGTGCTGCTGGGCATCCTGCTCTACGCGTTGCTCGGAAAGCTCGCCGACCTGCTCGCGCGCGGGCTCGAGCGCTACTGGCTGCGGTGGAATCCGGCCTATCGGGTGGCCGCATGAGCTTTCGCGATACCTGGGACCGGCTGCTCGATCGCTTCATCGACCTGGTGACGGTGCCTTTCGACTTCCTGCAGCAGCGCCTCGGCCGCGACCAGGACGACGACAACCCCCACGACCCCACCCTCTGGCTCTAGACATGAACGCATCCCTCGCCTGGAAAGCTCCTCCCGTCCCCTTCGCCGCAAAGCTCGCGGCTCCTCGCTCGGCCACGGGCTCGACGAACGGCATCGCGCTACACGTCGAAGGGCTCGACAAGTCGTACGGCACTCGCCAGGTCCTGCGGGGCCTGTCGCTCGCGATCGAGCCGGGCGCCTTCGTGGCCATCGTGGGGCGCAGCGGTTGCGGCAAGAGCACGCTGCTCCGCGCGATCGCAGGGCTCGAGAATGCCGAGCGCGGCACCATCGCGTTCGACGGCCGCGAACGCAACGGGCTGCATCCGGACGCCCGGATCATGTACCAGGAGCCGCGCCTGCTGCCGTGGAAGCGCGTGATCGACAACGTGGCCCTGGGCCTCGAGCGCGGCGCGCGCGAGGACGCGCGGCGCGTGCTGGCGCAGGTGGGCCTTGCCGACCGCGCCGACGAATGGCCCGCGGTGCTCTCGGGCGGCCAGCGGCAGCGCGTGGCGCTCGCACGCGCGCTCGTGCATCGGCCGAGGCTGCTCCTGCTGGACGAGCCGCTCGGTGCGCTCGATGCCCTGACGCGGATCGAGATGCAGGGCCTCATCGAATCGCTCTGGCGCGAGGCCGGGTTCACGGCGGTGCTCGTCACGCACGACGTGGGCGAGGCGGTGGCGCTCGCCGATCGCGTCGTGCTGATCGAGGACGGCGCGGTCACGTTCGATGAGGACGTCGGCCTGCCACGGCCCCGCACCCGGGGCAGCGCGGTCTTCGCCCGCCTCGAGGAGGCCGTTCTCTCCCGCGTGCTTCGGGGCTAGCCGAGGCGCCGCGACCCGTACCAAAGGGCAGTTCCGCGGCAGCGTACGAAGGGCCATCATCGCGGGGTTCATCCCGATGGAGGTCCCCATGTCCCGCCTTCGACTCATCTCCCGCCCGATCCTCGCGCTGGCGCTCCTGGCCGGCCTCGCCCTCGCCGGCTGCTCGTCCACGCGCCTCGTCGATACGTGGAAGGACCCCGCGTTCACCGCGGGCCCGCCCAAGCAGCTCCTGGTCCTCGGAATCAGCCGCAGCGACGCCAACCGCCGCATCTTCGAGGATGGTTTCGTCGGAGCGCTGAAAGCGGCCGGCACTCCGGGCGCCCCGAGCTACCCCGTGCTCACCGTGGGCGACAAGTTGAGCACCAAGGATCTCGCCGACGCGATGGACAAGACGAACTCCGACGCCGTCCTCGTGACGCGCGTGCTGCGCGTGAAGCGCGACGTGAACGTGTCGCCGGGATTCGCGCACACGGGGTTCTATGGCCGCGGCTTCGGCGGCTGGTACGGCGGCGCGTACGCGGCGGCGCCGGACGTGAACGTCTACGACGTGCTCACGCTCGAGTCCACGCTGTGGAACATCCGCACCGACAAGCCCGTCTGGTCGGCCACGAGCGAGGTGACGGATCCGGGCAGCGTCGGCAAGGCGACCGAGGAGCTGGCCAAGGTCCTCGTCACCAAGATGAAGGCCGATGGGGTGATCTGACCGCTTCGCTTTAGAATGGGGCGACTCCCTTCGAGGCGCCCCATGTCCCTCCTACAACGACTCCTCTGCGCGTTCGCCGCCAGCGCCCTCCTCGCGCCGGCCCCCGCCGCCGCCCATGAGCTGATCGGCGCCAACCTCAACACGATCGCCGACTTCTCCCGCAACCAGGAGTACGTGGACCTGGTGCGCCAGTCGCGCGAGTTCGGCTCCTTCGCCGACCCCTTCAACACCGTCATCGCCGTAGGACCCGACGGCTGGCCCACCGGCGATTTCGGCATCACGCTGCTGGGCGGCGGGCAGGCGAACGTCCAGGGCATCGGCGGCACCTACAAGGTGATCTTCAACGGGCGCGCGACCGTCACTTCGGCCGCGCTCGGGACCGTGGCCAACGCGACCTACGACGCGGCGACCAACACCAGCCGCCTCGACGTGGTCTTCCCCGCCGACGGCGACACGCTGGCCCTGCGCTTCGCCGTGACGGCTGGCCCGGCCACCAATGCGGTGAAGAACCTGCGCGTGATCCGCCCCGGCTTCGACGCGGGCAATCCGCCGATCTACACGCCCGCGTGGCAGGCGCACGTCTCGCGCTTCCGCATCCTTCGCTTCATGGACTGGCTCTCCACCAACGACAAGGCCAACGCCATCGTCACGTGGGCCGACCGCCCCACGCTGGAGAAGAAGCGCACCGAGGCGAACGGCGCGCGGTGGGAAGCCATCGTCGAGCTCGCCAACACCGTGAACCGCGACATCTGGCTCAACGTGCCGGTGCGCGCGAACGACGAGTACGTGCGCAACCTCGCGACCCTCCTGCGCGATTCGCTCAATCCGGGCCTCAACGTCTACGTCGAGTATTCGAACGAGCTGTGGAACGGCGCCTTCCCGCAGTTCGCGATCCAGCGCGACCTCGCGATCGCCGAGGCGCAGGCCAGCACCGCCTCGCCCCTGCGCTATGACGGAACGACCGACACCAGCACCTGGGCCTTCCGGCGCGTGGGCAAGCGGCTGAAGGAGATCAGCGACATCTTCGCGTCCGTGTGGGGCGCGGGTGCGATCAACACGCGCGTGCGCCCGGTGCTCGCCGGGCAGATGGCCAACAACTTCATCGTGGGCCAGGGCCTCGAGGTGGTGGATGCGGGCATGAACACGCGGCCCTCGTCGGTGTTCTACGCGATCGGCGGCGCGCCCTACCTCTTCCCCTCGGCCACCAACGACTCGCAGGCCGACGAGGCGGCCGGCTTCGGCGTGGAGCAGATCATCGCCGGGCTGCAGGCGGCCGCGAACAACGCGCCCAACGGAAACTCGTACCAGTACGAGCAGCATGCGGCGCTGGGCGCGTGGTACGGCGTGAAGGTGCTCGCGTACGAGGGCGGCTTCGACACCTTCGGCGGGCAGAACGTCGCGGCCAAGCGCCTGGCCAACCTGGACCCTCGCGTGAAGGCCATCTGCCGCAAGCTCGTCGACGACTGGCATGCCGCGGGCTTCGAGCATTTCCAGTGGTTCAACGCCGGCGCCGACAACTACGCCATCCCGTTCGGGCAGTGGCCGCTGCTGGAGGACATCCGCGACACGGCGAAGCCCAAGAACCAATGCATCGACGAGATCGTCGCGGCCGCGCTGCCGGCGGTCACGATGGGTCACGCCGTTGGAACCACCATCCCCGGCGGCGGCTTCGTCGGCAGCAGCACACCCGCCGGGACGATCACCAACACGAGCGGGCCCTTCGGCTTTCCGGGCTATGTCGAATACCTCGTGCGCGCCAGCGCGACGGGCACCCACACGCTCACGTTCGTCGCGCAGGGTTCGTCCGCGCCGAAGGTGGAGATCCGCGTCAACAACACCGTGGTGAACGCGTCGTTCCTGCTGCCCGAAGGTGCGTCGCTGGCGACATCGCAGCCCGTGACGGTCACGCTGCGCAAGGGCGTGAACGCGATCCGCTTGTATCGCCCGGCCTCCGCGGGAAGCTGGACGATCCAGTCTCTGTCGTTCACGGCCGCGGGCGGCGGCGGCGGCGCCACCAATTACACGACGATGTGGTTCGACCCGGCCGAATCGGGTTGGGGCCTGAATCTCAACCACCAGTCGGACACGATCTTCGCCACGCTCTTCAACTATGCCGCGGACCGGCGCGACCTCTGGCTCGTGGCCAGCGATTTGCGCCTGCAGCCCGACGGCTCGTTCACGGGCGCTCTCTTCCGCTCCACGGGGCCGGTGTTCAATGCGCAGCCCTGGGTCCCCAACATCGCCACACCGGTCGGCACGATGACGTTGCGCTTCCCCACGGCGGGCACGGCGCAGCTCACCTACGTGTTCAACGGCACGACGGTGACCAAGTCGATCCAGCGCTTCGTCTTCGGGACGGCGCCAGTGTGCACGGCGCAAGCCGGATCGCGCGCGGGCGAGGTGAACTACCAGGACATCTGGTTCAATGCGAGCGAGTCGGGCTGGGGCATCAACCTCACGCACCAGGGCGACATCATCTTCGCCACGCTCTTCACCTACGCCGCCGATGGACGCGACCTGTGGCTCGTGGGAACGGACTTGCGCCGCCAGCCTTCGGGCGCCTTCACCGGTCCGCTCTATCGCGCGACGGGCGCGCCATTCAACGCCGTGCCGTGGACCGGGGCCGCGCTCGTGGACGTGGGCACGATGTCGCTTGCGTTCCCCGACGGCGAGCACGGCACGCTCAACTACGTGTTCAACGGGACGGCCGTCACCAAGTCGATCACGCGGCTGGAATTCGGCGCGCTGAGGCCGGTGTGCCGCACTCCTTTCCCGGGGTGAGCCCGCAGGGGACCGCGTGATCCCGTGGCTGCGTCCCGGCGAGCCGTTCCCGCCCGTCACGAAGGCGCTCACCAATCCCAACGGCCTGCTGTGCGCGGGCGGCGAGCTCTCGCCCGAGCGGCTGGTGGAGGCGTACACCCACGGCATCTTCCCCTGGTACTCGGAGGGCGATCCGATCCTCTGGTGGTCGCCGGATCCGCGCATGGTGCTGCTTCCCGAGGAGCTCAAGGTCTCGCGGTCGCTGCGGAAGACCGTCGCGCGGGGGACTTACGAGACGCGCTTCGACACCGCCTTCGGCCGCGTGATGGAGGAATGCGCCTCGCCGCGCGAGGGCCAGATGGGCACGTGGATCCTGCCGGAGATGGTCGCCGCCTATACGCGCCTGCACGTGCGCGGGTTCGCCCACTCGGTGGAGTCCTGGCTGGACGGCGAGCTGGTGGGCGGGCTCTACGGAATCCAGCTCGGCGAGGCGTTCTTCGGCGAGTCGATGTTCTCCCGGGAGACGGATGCGTCGAAGGTCGCGTTGGTGGCGCTTGTCACCCGCCTGCGGGAATCCGGCTGCCGGGTAATCGACTGCCAGCAGGCCACGAACCACCTGGCCTCCCTGGGCGGCCGGGAGATCCCCAGGGCCCGGTTCGTGCAGCTGCTGCGGGAGTCGATACAATATCCGCCATCCGGAAGTCGATGGACGTGACCCGACGACGATGGCGAAGCTGAACGACCTCCCGATCGCGAACCTGCAGTTCTACGCGACGGCGCCGTACCCCTGCAGCTACCTGTCCGGGCGCCTGGCGCGCTCGCAGGTCGCCACGCCCAGCTACCTGATCGACACGGATACCTACAGCGCCCTCGTCTCGGCGGGCTTTCGCCGCAGCGGCGCCTTCACCTACCGCCCCTACTGCGACCACTGCCACGCCTGCGTGCCGGTGCGCGTGGTGGCCGCGGAGTTCGAGGCCAACCGGGCCCAGCGACGCGCCGCCGCACGCCACGCGAGCCTCGAGCCGCGCTACGGCGAGCTCAAGTTCAATGCCGAGCACTACGCGCTCTATCGCCTCTACCAGGGCGAGCGCCACCGCGGCGGCGGCATGGACCACGACAGCCGCGAGCAATACGCCCACTTCCTGCTGCAGTCGAACGTCACCACGCGGCTGATCGAATTCCGGGAAGGCAGCGAGCTGCGCATGGTGTCGATCGTCGACGAGCTGGCCGACGGCCTCTCCTCGGTCTACACGTTCTTCGACCCGATGGTCCCGAAGGCGAGCTACGGCACCTACAACATCCTCTGGCAGGTGGAGGAAGCGCGCCGCCGCGGCCTGCCCTACGTCTACCTCGGCTACTGGATCGCGCAGAGCCGCAAGATGAGCTACAAGAACCAGTTCCGTCCGATCGAGGGGCTCTCGCGAGGCGAGTGGAAGCGCCTCCCCTGATGCTCTATTCGCTCGCGCGCGCCGCCCTCTTCCGCCTCGACCCCGAAGTCGCCCACGACCTGACCCTGAAGTCGCTCTGCGCGATGGGTCCCGGCGTCGCCTTGCTGGGCGCGGGTGCCGATGCCGTGGACGAAACCACGCGGGTGATGGGCATCGACTTCCCCAACCCGGTGGGACTCGCGGCCGGCCTCGACAAGAACGGCGACTGCATCGATGCGATGGCGGCGCTCGGCTTCGGCTTCGTGGAGATCGGCACCGTCACGCCGCGCCCGCAGCCGGGCAATCCCAAGCCGCGCATATTCCGGCTGGTCGAGCACGACGCCATCATCAACCGCCTCGGCTTCAACAACGGCGGCGTGGAGAACCTGGTCCGCAACGTCGAGCGCGCGAGCTTTCGCGGCGTGCTGGGCATCAACATCGGCAAGAACTTCGATACGCCGATCGAGCGCGCCGCGGACGACTACCTCGCCTGCCTCGACGCGGTCTATGCGCACGCGACGTACGTCACGGTAAACATCTCCTCGCCCAACACGAAGAACCTCCGCGACCTGCAGTCGCCGGAGAAGCTGGACGAGCTGCTGGGGGCGGTGATGGCGCGGCGCGACAAGCTCGCGGCGCGAGACGGCCTGCGCCCCAAGCCCCTCGCGGTGAAGGTCGCTCCCGATCTGGACGACGAGCAGATCGAGTCCATCGCGTCGATCGCGATAAAGCATCGCATCGACGGGCTCATCGCGACCAACACCACCCTCGACCGCGAGCCGGTCGCGGGCCATGCCCACGCGGGCGAAGCCGGCGGATTGAGCGGCCGGCCCGTGTTCGAGCGCTCGACCACGGTACTTCGCAAGCTCGCGAAAGCGCTCGGCGGGAAGGTGCCGCTGATCGGCGTGGGCGGCATCCTCTCCGGCAGCGACGCGAAGGCGAAGCGCGATGCCGGCGCCTCGCTCGTGCAGGTCTATACCGGGTTCATCTACCGCGGCCCGGCGCTGATCGCGGACGCGCGCCAAGCGCTGCGGGGGCGATAGTGCACGTCGGCGTCCCTCGCGAGGTCAAGGAAGGCGAGCGCCGCGTGGGGCTCGACCCGCAAGGGGTCGCGATGCTCGTGCGCGAGGGCTTTCGCGTGAGCATCGAAGCCGGGGCGGGACAAGGGATCAATGCCGACGACCTGGACTACCGGCGCGCCGGGGCTGCCGTCGTCGATCGCGCCGGAGCGTGGTCCGGAGATCTCGTGCTCAAGGTGAAGGAGCTGCAGCCCGGCGAGGCCGGCGGCGTCCCCCGCGGCACGGCCGTGTTCTCGTTCCAGCACCTGGTCGGCGCGCCCGATGCCGTTCGGGCACTCGCCGATGCGGGACTCACGGCGATCGCCTACGAAATGGTGCGCGACGAAAGCGGCCGCTTCCCGATCCTGGCGCCCATGTCCGAGCTCGCGGGCCAACTCGCCATCGAGGCGGCCGTGGAGCACGGGCGCGATGTCCGCCGCGTGCTCATCATCGGAGCCGGCCGCGTGGCGCGCGCTGCGGCCGATACGGCGCTCGACCATGAGATGCAGGTCACCGTGCTCTGCAGTTCGGCGACATCGCAGGCGTCCCTGCGCGAGGCGTTCGGCGGGGACATTGCCACCGGCCTCGCCACGCCGGGGGAAATCGCCGCCGCCGCACTCGGTGCCGATGCGATCGTCGGCGCGGTGTTTGCCGCGGGCCTGCCCACGCCCAAGCTCGTGCCGCGTTCGCTCCTCGGCCGCATGAAGCCCGGCTCGATCCTGGTGGACGTGTGCATCGAGGAAGGCGGCATCGCGGAGACCTCGCGGCGCACGACGCATGCCGATCCCACGTTCGTCGAGGACGGCATCGTCCACTACGCCGTGGGCAACATGCCGGCGGCGGTGCCCCGCGAAGCGAGCCGCGCGCTCTCGAACGCGGTGCTGCCGTACCTTCGCCGCATGCAG
This sequence comes from Usitatibacter rugosus, assembly GCF_013003965.1. NCBI lineage: Bacteria > Pseudomonadati > Pseudomonadota > Betaproteobacteria > Nitrosomonadales > Usitatibacteraceae > Usitatibacter > Usitatibacter rugosus. Next base: position 2,916,578 of record NZ_CP053069.1, read on the forward strand.
ATCCTCGGAATCCGCGGCGCGATCGCGGAGGACGAAGGGCTGCGCTCGGGCGTCCTCCTGTGGAAAGGCGACGTCGTGAACGAGGCGCTCGCCCGCGAGTCGGGCTTGCCGCTCGGAGCGATCGCGTGAGTCTCAAGGAGCTCGCCGCGGATATCGATTCGCTCCTGCCGCAAACGCAATGCACGAAGTGCGGCTATGCGGGATGCCGTCCCTATGCGGACGCCATCGCCTCGGGCGTCGCCGACATCAACCAATGCCCGCCCGGCGGCGACTCGGGCGTCGAGGCGATGGCCCGGCTGCTGGGCCGCGAGGCGAAGCCGCTCAATCCCGCGAACGGCCTCTACCGGCCGCCCCAGGTCGCCGTGATCGACGAGGCGACATGCATCGGCTGCACCAAGTGCATCCAGGCCTGCCCGGTCGACGCGATCGTCGGCGCCTCGAAGCTCATGCACACCGTGATCGCCTCATGGTGCACGGGCTGCGAGCTGTGCATCCCGCCCTGCCCCGTCGATTGCATCGTGCTCGAACCCGTTGCCGCGCTGCCCGACGCGGATGTCTCCCGCGAGCGCTTCGCCTTCCACGGCTTCCGCACCGAACGCGACGCGCGCGAGCGCTCCGATCGCCTCGCCGCCCTCGAATGACACCCGCCAAGCGCCACGCCTTCTTCGCCAAGCTCGCGAAGGCCATGCCCGACCCGAAGAGCGAGCTCGAGTATTCGACGCCGTTCGAGCTGCTGGTCGCGGTGATCCTCTCCGCGCAGGCCACGGACAAGGGCGTGAACCTGGCGACCCGGAAGCTCTTCCCCATCGCCAACACGCCGAAGCAGCTGGTCGACATGGGCGAGGAGAAGCTGATGGAGCACATCAAGACCATCGGCCTCTTCCGCATGAAGGCGAAGAACGTGGTCGCGATGTCGAAGCTGCTCCTGGAGAAACATGGCGGCAAGGTGCCGAAGACGCGCGACGAACTGACGGAGCTGCCCGGCGTCGGGCGCAAGACCGCGAACGTGGTGTTGAACGTTGCATTCGGCGAGCCCACGATGGCCGTGGACACGCACATCTTCCGCGTCTGCAATCGCACGGGGCTGGCGCCCGGCAAGGATCCGCTCGCCGTCGAGCTCCAACTGGAGAAGGTCGTTCCCGACGAGTTCCGCCTGAACGCGCACCATTACCTGATCCTGCACGGGCGCTACACGTGCCTGGCCCGCAAGCCCCTCTGCTACAAGTGCCCGGTGTACGACGAGTGCGGCTTCCCGGACAAGAAGAAATACCGTGTTCAACCCGAGTCGTAACGAGGTCCGCGAGTTCTTCTTCGCGATCTGGTCGAAGGCGCAGGCGGGCTCGGTGCTGACGCCGCTGGAGGCGATGGCGCTCTCCGTGGTGCAGGCCCATCCGGAATACCACGAGGTGCTCTCGAACCCCGAGCGCTACCGCGAGCGCGAGTGGACGCCCGAGGGCGGCGAGACCAATCCCTTCCTGCACCTCTCGGTGCACCTCGCGATCGAGGAGCAGCTCTCGATCGACCAGCCGCCGGGTATTCGCGGCATCGTGCAGTCGCTGGAGTCGAAGCTCGGCAACGCGATGGACGCGCGGCATGCGGTGATGGATTGCTTAGTCGAGCAGATATGGCAGGCACAGCGGAATGCCGTCCCGTTCAACAACGAGGCTTACCTCGATTGCCTTCGCCGACGTTCGTCGGGTTAAGGAAAAAAGCATCCTCCGCAGATAAACACAGATAAACGCCGATAAACCCAATCCTGGGTTTTGCCCTGCAAGGTTTTATCTGCGTTTATCTGTGTTTATCTGCGGAGGACGCCTTTCGCCGTAGTGCTGCGAAGCAGCCCAAAAAGAAAAAGCCCGGCAAGGCCGGGCTTCTTTGCGATGCGATGCAGCGGGTCAGTATTTGACGTCGAGGCCGCGCAAGCTGGAGTAGTAGGCCGCGAGGTCGGCGATATCGCGCGAGGTGAGGTTGGCGACCTGCCCCGTCATGATCGGGTTCTTGCGCTTGCCGTTCTTGTAGTGGCCGAGGACGAAGATCAGGTAGTCCTTGTGCTGGCCCGCGAGGATCGGGAAGTCGCCGGTGGCGCTCATGCCGTTCTCGCCGTGGCAGGCTTTGCAGGGTTCGGCCTTCTTCTTGCCCACTTCCGCATCGCCGGCGGCGAACGCGGGCGCTGCGAGGCTGAAGAGGGCGGCGGCGAGGATCGTCTGGAGTTTCATGGCGGTCCTCATTTCTTCTCGGCCGTGACGGGTTTCGCCACGGCACCGTAGTAGGCCGCGAGATCATCGATATCCTGGTCGGACAGGTCGGCCGCGACGGCGCGCATGGTGGCGTGGTCGCGCTCGCCCGACTTGTAGGCCTTGAGCGCGGTCGCGATGTATTGCGCGTGCTGGCCGCCGAGCTTCGGCACCGGATAGACCTCCGGGAAGGCGGTCTTCCAGCCGGGGATGCCGTGGCAGCCCTGGCACTGGAAATTCTTCTTGGCGCCCGAGGCGGCGTCGCCTGCGGCCTGCGCGCTGACCGCGAAAACGGCGGCGGTGGCGGCAAAGAGGATTCGGATCGAGGTCATGGAGGCCAAACGGGGACGTTTGAGAGTCGTTCTTGTCAGCCTCGAATTATAGCAGCGAGCCCTACCCGCCACCAGTGCGCACGTAGAGGAGGCATCCCGCATCGGTGCGCAGCGCCCCGTGGGGCTTGCCGCGGGGGGCGCGGTGGAAGTCTCCCGCGTGGCAATGCACGTCGCCCAGCCAGACCTCGCCTTCCAGCACCATGCATTCCTCGGCGGTGGGATGGTCGTGCGCGGGCAGGCTCGAGCCTGACTCCATGCGCAGCAGGAAGGCCTGGACGCCAGGCCCTTCCACCAGCCGTTTCTGCAGGACGCGCGGCGCGATCCTCCGCCATTCGCCCTGGTCGTGGTGGACCGTGACGAAATCGTCGAGATCGGCCGGCATCTCGATCCTGCGAAACAGCGCCTCGCGCATGGCCTGGGCGCGGGCTGTCGCGGGCTCGATCGGCCTCAGCTGCTGCAGCAGCTCGGCTTCGAGCGCGGCATCGAGGACGGGTTGGCTCTCGGGCTTGAGCTTCATGGCTCAGTGCACCGTGGCCAGCCGCGCGCGAAGCTCGGCCAGCGCACGGCGGATGTAGGTTTTCACGGAGCCCAGCGGAAGGCGGGCATGCGCCGCGATCTCCTGGTGGGTGAGGCCGCGGAAGAAAGCGAGCGCGATGAGCTGGCGTTGCAGGGCCGACAAGTCCTCCAGCGCGCGCTTCAATTGCGAGTGCGATTGCAGGGCGGCCAACAGGTCCTGCGGATCGTCGTGGCGGTCGAGGGTTTCCGGATTCACGAGCGATTCGGGATCGGCGTGCGGCTCGGAGGGCTCGGCGCGGCGCAGGTGGTCCAATGCGCGGCTGCGGCACAACGTCAGCAGCCAGGCGAGCGGCGCTCCGCGGAGCGCGTCGTACGTATGCGCCTTCCGCCAGGCTTGCAGGTACACATCGACGGCGACTTCCTCGGCGGATTCGCGCGTGCGCACGATGCGAAGGGCGAGGCCATAGACACGGCCCAGCGTCGCCTCGTGGAGGCTCTTCAGGGCCTGCCCGTCACCCGCGGCCATGCGCGCGATCCACGCCGCCATCTGCGCCTCGCTCGCCACGGCGCTGGGCACACGCGCGTCGACGTGCTCCTGCGGATCGGCGCGACGCTTCTGCGCGGGGGGATTGCGGGCCACGGTCAGGTCGCCTCGAAGAGCGCTTCCCAGGGACGCGGCGGCGCCAGGTAGAAGCCCTGCCCCATGGGGATGCCGATCTGCATGAGCTTCCTCGCGATCTCCTCGGTCTCGACGTATTCGGCCACCGTCTGCAGGCCGAGGCTGGTGCCGATCTTCTGGATCGATTCCACCAGCGCGTAGTCGAGGTAGTTCTTCGCCACACCCTTCACGAAGAGGCCGTCGATCTTGATGCCGTCGACGGGGAAATGCTTGAGGTAGTTGAAGGACGACAGGCCCGAGCCGAAATCATCGAGGTAGAAGCGCACGCCCATGGCGCGAAGCTGCTCGATCAACGCGCGGGCGCGCTCGACGTTCGCGATCGCCGCGGTCTCCGTGATCTCGAAGAAGAGCGCCTGCGGCGGCACCGCGTATTGCGAGAGCTTCTCCTGGAGGAATTCCGAGAAGTCGGGGCTGGAGAGCGTGTGGCCGGAGAGGTTGATCGCGAACTCGGCGGGCGAAGGATCGTCGCGGAGCTTCGCCACGCGACGGAAATCGGAGAACGCCCGCTCGACCACCCAGCGGTCGATGGTGCGCATCAGGTCGTAGCGCTCGGCCACGGGGATGAAGGACATGGGCAGGATCAGCTCGCCACCGGTGTCGCTCATGCGCAGCAATGCCTCCACGCGGCGCACGCCCCCGCGCTGCGCGGGATCGATATGCAGGATCGGCTGGTAGAGGAGCGTGAAGGCCCCTTCGGCCAGCGCGTCGTTGATGCGCTTCAGCCACCCGCGGCTCGTGTGGCGCATGTATTGCGAGCTGCCGGCGTCGTGGAAGGCGAAGACGCGGTTGCGGCCCTGCTCTTTCGCGGTGAAGCACGCGGTGTCGGCTTCGCTCATCACGGCGGCCAGGCCCGGGGTGAGGCGCGTGATCGCGACCACGCCTACGGAGACGCCGACCTGGAACGCCTTGCCGTCCCACTCGAACTGCCAGGACTGCACGGCATCGCGCAGGCGCGTGGCGACCTCGGTGGCGTACTGCGCGCTCACGTTCTCCAGAAGCACCGCGAACTCGTCGCCGCCGATGCGCGTGAGCATCTCGTTGTCGCGAAGCTGGGCCTTCAGGATCGGTGCGATGCCGCGCAGCAGCTCGTCGCCCGCGAGGTGGCCGAAGGAATCGTTGATGCGATGGAAGAAGTCGACGTCGAGGTAGAGCAGCGCGTGCGTCGCACCCTGCTCCCGGGCCGAGACAAGCACCGACTCCAGCCGCTCCTCGAGGGTCTTGCGGTTCGCGAGCCCGGTGAGCGGATCGTGGTTGGTGAGGAAGAAGATCTGCTGGCGCGCGGTGTCGAGCCGCTCCTGCAGGCGCCCCTGCTGCTGGGCGAAATCCTTGGCGAGCTTGAGCACGTCCTGCTTCATGCCTTCCAGGGGCGGCGTGAGCTCGGGCAGCGGAGGCAGCTCGCCGCCGCCCACCACGTGGCGCACCGCTTGGCCGACCGCATCCACCTCGCCCACGACCGCGCGCGCGGCGAGGCGCGCCAGCGCGAACATGGCGCAGATGCTCGCCACCAGCGCGATCACGAACGTCCAGGCCTGCGCGTTGTTGGTGGCGTTGCCCAGCGCGGCGCGCGCGAAGACGAACACCGCGCAGAAGACCGCGATCGGGATCAGGCCGAGGCCGAACATGCGCCCGGCCAGCCGGCTGCGGGCCTCGGGACGCGGGACGGGCTTGTCGGCGGCGGCCATGGTCAGGCGGGCACCTCGGTGCCGAGCCCGAGCCACAGGCAGCGGCCCTTGCTCTCCTTCGCGATCCGCTCGCACATCGCGAAGTGGGCGCGAAGCTCTTCGTCCGTGGCGCGCAGCACCGCGAGATGCGCGGGGCGCGCGGCTTCCTGCGTGCCCATCATCGGCGCGGGTGCCACGAGGTTGATGTCGAGCGCGTCCTGCCCGCGCGTCATGCACAGCCACACTTCCGCGAGAAGCTGCGTGTCGAGTAGCGCCCCGTGCAGTGTGCGGCGGGAATTGTCGACCACGTAGCGCTCGCAGAGCGCATCGAGCGAGTTCCGCTTGCCGGGATGAAGCTCGCGCGCAAGCTCGAGCGTATCCGTCACGCGGCAGCTGGTGCACACGCCGGGCTTGCCGACGCGCGTGAGCTCCGCGTCGAGGAACGCCACGTCGAAGGGCGCGTTGTGGATCAGCAACTCCGCGTCCCCGAGGAATTCCAGCAGCTCCTCCACGATGTCGGCGAAGCGCGGCTTGTCGGCGAGATCCTCGGCCGTCATGCCGTGCACCTGGGTCGCGGCGATGTCGATGTCGCGCTCGGGGTTCACGTAGCGGTGGAAATGTCGCCCGGTCGGCCGGCGGTCGTGCAGCTCCAGGCACGCGACCTCGATGATGCGGTGGCCCTGGTTCGGCTCGAGGCCGGTGGTCTCCGTGTCGAGGACGATGCGCCTCACGCCGGTACACCCTTGTTGGCCAGGGCGTCGGCGCGCTCGTTGCCGTCGTGGCCCGAATGGCCCTTCACCCACTTCCATTCGATCTCGTGCCGGGCCACCTCGGTATCGAGCGCCTTCCAGAGGTCGACGTTCTTCACCGGCTCCTTGGCGGCGGTGCGCCAGCCGCGCGCCTTCCAGCCGTGGATCCACTCGGTGATGCCCTTCATCACGTAGGTGGAGTCGGTATGCAGGAGCACCTTCGACGGGCGCTTCAGCGCGCGCAACGCCTCGATCACCGCCATCATCTCCATGCGGTTGTTCGTGGTGGTGGCTTCGCCGCCGAACATCTCCCGCTCCTCGCCGTTGTACTTGAGCAGGGCGCCCCAGCCGCCCGGGCCGGGATTGCCCTTGCACGCGCCGTCGGTATAGATGTGGACTGCCGGTACCGCGATGTCGTCGTTCACTACTTCACGATCTTCAAATGGCCGTGCTTGATGTGACCCTGGCGCTTGGCGGCTGCGGCGAGCGGCTTTTCTCGCGCGGCCTTCTCCTGCCACGCGGGCATGATGAGGCGCATGCCACGCACGCGCTTGATGGCCTGGAGCATGTAGACCGCGCCGCCGATGGCCCACCAGCGGTCACCCGCCGGCTCCATGAACGAGAAGCGCCGCCGCCACGCCTCGGCGTCGAACGGCGGCACGTAGCACGCGAGCCTTCCGGCATTCACGTCGTAGCCCAGGAGCGAGAGCCAGTCCTTCACGCGCAGCAGCGAGTTGAAGCGGCCGTTCCACGGCGGCTCGGAGCGCGAAAAGCCGGCGGCGCTGCGCAGGCCCCAGAGGCTCCACGGGTTGAAGCCGACGATGATGAGCCGGCCCTCGGGCATCATCACGCGGTCGACTTCGCGGAGCACGGCATGGGGATCGTCGGCGAACTCGAGCACGTGCGGCAGGAGCGTGAGGTCGATCGACTGCGTGGCGATCGGCAGCTCGTGGCACTTGGCGCGCGCATCCACGTTGCCCCAGGGCGCGAGCTTCACGCGGTGCGCGATGCGGCTCTCGCGCAGCAGGTCGTGCTCCGGCAGGCCCAGCTGCAGCGCGTGGTAGCCGAAGATGTCGGGCGTGACTTCGTCGAGGTAGGCGCGCTCCTTCTCGAGCACGTATGCCCCAAGTGGAGTCGCGAACCAGTCGCCGAGGGTGTTGGTCGCCATGCGCCAATTCTAATAGACTCGGCCCCACGATGCGCATCCATGCCGTGCCCGCGTTCCAGGACAATTACCTCTGGCTGATGGAGGACGGGGGCAAGGCAGCGGTGGTGGATCCCGGCGATGCGCAACCCATCGAGGCCGCGCTCGCCGAGCGGGGCCTGGAGCTCACCGCCATCCTCACGACCCACCATCACGGCGACCACGTCGGGGGCGTGGAAGCCCTCGCGGCCCGCTGGAAGTGTCCGATATTCGGACCGGCCGGCGAATCCATCCCGCGCATCACGCGAAAGCTCGTCGAAAGCGACACGATCGAGGTCCCCGGGCTCGGCGAGACGTTTTCCGTGCTCGACGTGCCCGGCCACACCGCGGGACATATCGCGTATGTGGGCGACGGCGTCGCGTTCGTCGGCGACACGCTCTTCGCCTGCGGCTGCGGCCGGCTCTTCGAAGGCACGGCGGAGCAGATGGCCCATTCGCTCGGCAAGCTCTCGAAGCTGCCCGCCGCCACGCGCGCCTACTGCGCGCACGAGTACACGATGGCCAACATCAAGTTCGCCGAGGCCGTGGAGCCGGGTAACGCACGCCTGCACGCGCGCCACGCCGCGGATGCCGCGAAACGTTCGCGCGGCGAGCCGACCGTGCCTTCGACGATCGGCGAAGAGCTCGCCACCAATCCTTTCCTGCGTTGCACCGAGCCGGAGGTCGTCGCCTCCGCCGAGCGCCATGCGGGCAAGCGCCTCGGCGACGCGGTCGCCGTCTTCGCGGAAATCCGCGCCTGGAAGAACACATTCCGATGACCGACACGTCTTTCACCCTGCGAGCGGCCGCCGCTTCCGATGTCCCCGAGATCCTGCGGCTGATCCACGCCCTCGCGGTCTACGAAAAGCTCGAGGACCAGGCGGTCGGCACCGACGCGATGCTGCGCGAAGCCCTGTTCGGTAAACGCCCGAGCTGCGAAGCCCTGATCGCCGAGCGTAACGGCCGCGCCGTCGGCTTCGCGCTCTACTTCACGACGTTCTCCACGTTCCTCTGCAAGCCGGGGCTGTACCTCGAGGATCTCTTCGTCGAGCCGGAGTGCCGGGGCCTGGGCATCGGCAAGGCGCTACTGCAGCGCCTCGCGGCGATCGCGGCCGAGCGCGATTGCGGCCGCTTCGAATGGCGGGTCCTGGATTGGAATGAACCGTCGATCAAGTTCTACGAGAGCCTGGGCGCGACGCTCATGCCGACGTGGATCCTGGTGCGGATGACGCAGCGCGAATTCGCGTTGCTCGCGCGCTAGGCTTCGGCCAGCGCCCCGCGCGCCTCGGTCACCAGCTCGGACAGGTCGCGCTTCTTCGCCGCCGCGCGCACCGCGGCCGAGAAGGCCGGCGAGAGCTCCGCTTCGAGCGCCAGCGCATCCCTGCGCACCGTCACCGAGACGCCGGGGAGCTGCGCCACCGCATGCGCCCATCCGAACGCGCGCTCCCGCTCGGGCGGCCCCAGCTCGACCAGCATGCGCGCCGCGACGATGACGGCATCGGCGAGCACGTTGGTGAAGTGGTGGCGCTTGCCGCCCTCGAACGCAGCGACGAGGTGGTACGTGGCCGAGGGGCGATCGCCGAGCGCGAGCGCGGCTTGCGCCAGCACGATGCGCGCATCGAGAGCGGGGAGCATGTTGCCGTCGTGCTCGGCCATCATCAGGGCCTGCTCCAGCGGCGCCATCGCATCGCGGGGACGCCCGATGCGCACCATCGCGTCGCCCTGCGACATGAGGTTCAGCGCGATGAGGTTCCGGTCGCCCGCGCGCCGCAGGTGCTCGAGCGCCGCCTGGTAGCGATCGAGGGCCTGCGCATAGTCGCCCTTGCGCGTCGCGACGGCGCCGAGGTTATGCATGGCGCGCCCAACGTTCAGCGTGTTGCCCGCCAGCCGCCAGAGATCGAGGGCGCTCTCGTAGCCCGCTTCGGCCGAGGCGTAGTTGCCGAGGTGGTTCTCCGCCAGCGCGAGGTTGTTGTGGGCGGCGGCGACCATCGAGGGCTTGCCGAGCGAGGTCGCGGCCTCGAGCGAGCGGCGCTCGATGTCGCGGCCTTCCTCGCGGCGGCCGAGCTGCACGAGCGCCAGGCCGCGCACGCGGCATGCGGAGGCGATGAGCGCCTTGTCGCCGATGGCTTCGGCGAGCGCGAGAGACTCGGCACCGGAGCGCTCGGCCTCCTCGAGGCGGCCCATGAGGAACAGCGTGAAGGACTTGCCCGCGTGCGCCTGGCTGCGGTCGGGCTTCGCGTCGTCGAGGCCCTCCATCGCCGCGAGCGCCTCGTCGAGCGCCGCGAGCGAGCCGGGGTTGTCTCCGGAGAAACGCAGGAAGACACCGCGGCGGATCATCGCTCGCGTCGCGGAGGCTCCGTCGCCGGCGCGATGGGCGGCGTCCAGCCACGCCTCGGCAGCGCGAAGGCCTTCGGCCGTGTACGTGCGGCACTCGAGGAAATCGAACCACGTGGGCGCCGCGGCATCGAGTGCGCCAACGCTCGCGGAGGCAGCACCCGACTCCCACGCCCGGCGGATGTTGGCGCTCTCGGCCTCGATCTCGGCCAGGCCCTCGCTCTCCTCGGGACCGTCGAGGCGCGCCTGGGCGTTGCGCAGGAATTCGAGATAGAAGCTGTCGCGCCGCTTGAGCACCGAGGCTTGGCGGACCGCGCGCGCCTTGGCCGTCGTGCCGTGCTGGTCCCAGGCGTACTGCCGCACGACTTCGTGCTGGTGCCAGCGGCCCGCGGAAACGCGCGAGAGCAATGATTTTTCCGTGAGCGCGGTGAGCGTGCGCAGGCTGGCCTGGGCCACGTGCTCGGCCGCCTCGCGCGAGAAGCTGCCGTGCAAGGCTCCGAGACCCGAGAGTGCCTCGCGTTGCTCCGCGGGAAGCCGCTCCCACGAATACGCCACGACGGCGCCCAGGGTCTGGTGCCGGGCCGCGCGATTCACGTGGCGGCTGCGAAGCTCCTGGGCGCGCTCGCGAAGCGACGACGCGATCTCCGCGCACGGCACGTTGCGAACCCAGCTCGCGGCGAGCTCGAGGCCGAGGGGCAGGCCTTCCAGCGCTTCGCACACCTTCACGACGTTGGGCAGCTCGGCGGCGAGCGAGAAGCCGACGTAGGCCTGGCGTGCGCGCTGCGCGAAGAACTGCACGGCGGGATAGTTCTGCGCATCGTCCACGGCATCCGACGCGGGATAGGCGAGGCCCGAGAGCTCGTAGCTCCACTCCTCCTGGAGATGCAGCGTCTCGCGCGACGTGGCGAGGACCTTGAGCTGCGAGCCGGTCTCGCGCAGGAGTGTCGCGATCTGCGCCGCGAGGCCATGCGGATCGCCGGGCTCGCCCACCAGGTGCTCGAGGTTGTCCAGCACGACGAGCGCGTTGCGTTCGCGAAGGAAGCCGCACACGGTCGAGAGCGGCGAAGCGGACGCGGCGGGCTGCAGGCCGCAGGCGCGCGCGAGCGTTTGCGCGAAGAGGCGCGGGTCCTGGAGGTCATCGAGCCCGACGACGTACGTGCCGTCGGGAAACGCAGGGCCTTCCATCTCGGCGAGCGCCATCGACAAACGCGTCTTGCCGACACCGCCCATCCCGAGGAGCGTGAGCAGGCGGCAGGTCGGGTCGGCGAGCAGGCCGCGCAGCTCCGCGAGCTCGTCGGTGCGCCCGAAGAAAGAGGTTGCGGCTCCGATGCGCGGTGGCATCTCGCGCGGGGCGGCGCCGGCGCCCTGGCGCAAGCGCTCGGCGAGCGACGACATCTCCTCCGACGGCGCGGCGCCGTGCGCGACCGCGCGCGCCCGGCGATACACCTCGTAGTGCGCGAGGGCCTGGTCGCCGCCCGCGCCTTGCGAGAGCCACGTCATCAGCAGGCGGTGCATCGCCTCGTTGGCCGGATCGAGGCGCAGCCAGGCATCTGCGACCTCGCGCGCGCGGTCACGCTCGCCCAGCGAGTGCAGGCGGCGCGCGAGCTTCACGTGGGCGTCGGCGGCGATGGTGCGCAGGCGATTCCGTTCGGCGAAGAGCCAGTCGGCGAACTCCGGTGCGAGGTCCTGGCCGATGTCCTGGAGGAGATCGCCCCGGTAGAGCGCGACGGCGGAGCGCAGCGACTCCACCTCGTCGGACGACGCGAGCGCCGTGAACGTCTCGACATCGACGTCGACCCCCGGGGTGGGAGCGACCGTGTCGCGCGTCACGGACAGGTGCTTCAGCACCGGCGCCGGGAGCTTGGTCAGCGCGACCCGCAGGCTCCCCAGCGCATGGCGCTGGCCGGCCCCGCCCCACAGGAGGGCCGCCAGCCGGGGCCGCGGCTGCGCGACCTTGGTCAGGAAGACATACGCCGCCAGCCAGACTGCCTTCTGGGCGTTACAGGCGAGCTCCCGCCCTTCGGCCTCGAAAACCGGGCGGCCGAGCAGGCGCAGCTTGAGGGAAGTCTCCATGGGCCCATTCTTCGCTGCATGGCCCCCCACCGCAACCGCCCCGGGGGCCCCGTAACGGGACATTAACGGGGCTTTAACATCCGACAGCCCCGGGACGGCTGACATGCCCTTGGCGCCGGCGTAGTCTGGTTTCATGAGCCTGCGTGACCTCGACAACGATCCGGACGACGACGACGAGTCGGCGGCCGAGACCTTCTCGAAGATCGCCGACATCCACCGCGGCCGGTGGCTGCGCGTGGGCATCTTCGTCCTGCTGCTGGGCCTGATGTACTTCCTCTACCTGCGCTGGGTGTTCTCCCCCAACGCGCCCGACGCTGTCCTCACCTTCGGCGGCGTCTTCCTGCGGATCGTCGTCCTCGCCGCGATCGGCAGCGTGCCGTTCTTCGTGATGGCGTACCTCGACCCGGTGTGGCGCTCGAAACATGCGGCGTCGATCGCGGCGCTCACGTGGATCGTGGTCTTCACGCTGTTCTCGAACTCGAAGTGGGGATTGACGTGCCCGGCGGCTGCCATCTTCTTCTTCGTCCCGTTCAGCATAGGGGCGCTGGTGGGGCACAACCTGGGGATGTTCAAGCATCCGGAGACCTTCGATCAAGACGACCTTGACCGCTGATCCGTTGCAGCAGGGCCTGCGGCCAGGTGGGCCTTGAACCACGGAGGCACGGAGACACGGAGGGCCACGGAGGAATTCATGGCGGACCGTGAGAGATATCGGCCGCGGTGAATCGCGACTGCTGGCAACTGCAATTCCCTTGAAGTTTTTCTCCGTGGCCCTCCGTGTCTCCGTGCCTCCGTGGTTCAAGGGGTCCCAAGTGCGCAGCATCCCGATGAGAGACCGCGACAGCGGTAAAATGGCGATCTCTCCGGCTGCCTCCGCTTCCTCCTCCCATGGAAAATCTCCAGCGCGCCTTCCGCGCCGCCGCCCCCGCCGTCGATTTCTGCTCGCTGCGCTTCGTCGAGGAGTCGAGCGAATACCTCTCCGTCCGCCAGGACGTCCCCGAGCCGCCGCAGCTGTCGGTCGATCGCGGGGCCATGGTCACGGTGATCGACAAGGGCGGCCTCGGCTATGCGGCGACCAGCGACCTCACGCCCGCGGGCCTGGCCGACGCGGCGGGCCGTGCGAAGCGCTACGCGGAGCTCACGCGCGGCCGATCGGTCGTTGACTACAGCAAGATCGCGCTCCCTCGACCCGAGGGCGAATACCGCTCTCCCGTCGGGCGCGATCCGGCGAACGTGTCGCGCAAGGACAAGTACGAGATCCTCGGCCGGGAGTCGGCGGGCTGCCGAATCGACCCGCGGATCGTGGACTGGGACGCGTCGATCTGGACCACGAAGGTCCGCCAGCTCTACCTCACGGCCGACGGCGGCGCGGTGGAGCAATCGTTCGACATGCTGGTGCCGAACCTCTCGGCCACCGCGTATGCCGACGGCGAAACGCAGACCCGCACGCACGCCGGGCGCTACAACGGCTTCTGCCGCCAGGGCGGGATGGAGATCCTCGACGCCTTCGGCCTCGACGGTGCGGGCCGCGCGGTCGCGGAAGGCGCGCTCGAGCTGCTCGGTGCGCCCAACTGCCCCAGCGGCAAGATGGACGTGCTGCTGATGCCCGACCAGATGATGCTGCAGATCCACGAGTCCATCGGCCATCCGCTCGAGCTCGATCGCATCCTCGGCGACGAACGCAACTTCGCGGGCACGAGCTTCGTCACGCTCGACATGTTCGGCAGCTACCGCTACGGCTCGGCGCTCCTCAACGTCACTTACGACCCGACGCGCCCCGAGCAATATGCGAGCTTCGGCTGGGACGACGACGGCACCGCGGCCGAGCGCCAGCACGTGATCCGCGACGGCATCCTCGAGCGGCCGCTGGGCGGCGCGATCTCGCAGGCGCGGGCCGGCGGCATTCCGGGCGTGGCCAATGCGCGCGCCTGTTCGTGGAACCGCCCGCCCATCGACCGGATGGCGAACCTCAACGTCGAGGCCGGCGACTCCACGCTCGACCAGCTCATCGCCTCGATCGAGCTCGGCGTGATGATGCGCACCAACGTCTCGTGGTCCATCGACGACTCGCGCAACAAATTCCAGTTCGGCTGCGAGTGGGGCCGCGTGATCCGCAACGGCAAGCTCGCCGAAGTGGTGAGGAACCCCAACTACCGCGGCGTCTCCGCCACGTTCTGGCGCTCGCTCTCGGGCGTGGGCGATGCATCCACGTACCAGGTGATGGGAACGCCCTACTGCGGCAAGGGAGAGCCTTCTCAGGTCGTCCGCGTGGGGCACGCCGCGCCCGCGTGCCGCTTCTCCGGGGTCGATGTCTTCGGAGGTGCCGCGTGATGGACATGAAGCAGTACTTCCACGACCTGGCCGCGCACATCGACACGCTCGCGAAGCCCGGCGAGGTGATCGTCTCCTCGCTCGCCGCCGAGGACAGCGACTTCATCCGCTTCAACAAGAGCGCCGTCCGCCAGGCGATGGCGATCCGCCAGGTGTACTGGACGCTCTCGCTGATCCACGACAAGCGAAGGCTCGATGCAAAGGTGACGCTCGCGGGCTCGTTGGCCGCGGACCGCGAAGCGCTGGCGGGCTTGCTGCGCGACCTTCGCAACGCCATCGGCGAGCTGCCGCGGGATCCTTTCCTGCTCTATCAAACCGAGCCCAGCCATTCGGTGCGCGAGTCGAAGGGACAGCTGCCCGATCCGGCGAGCGTGATCGATTCCGTGGTCGCCGCGGGCCAGGGCGTCGATCTCGTCGGCCTCTACGCGGGAGGTCCGATCTACCGCGGCTTCGCCAACACGCTGGGCGCGCGCTACTGGCACGAGGTCGAGAACTTCGATTTCGGCTGGTCGCTCTACCACTCGCGCGACAAGGCGGTGAAGTCGAGCTATGCCGGCAGCGCGTGGGATGCGGCCGCATTCGACCGCAAGATGGCCTTCGCGCGCGGGCAGCTGGTGCGCCTCGCGGAGACGCCGCGCACGCTCGAGCCCGGCGGCTATCGCGCGTTCCTGGCACCCGCGGCGATGACCGAGATCCTCGGCATGCTCTCGTGGGCGGGCTTCGGATTGAAGAGCCGCAACACCAAGCAGACGGCGCTCATTCGCATGGCCGAGCAAGGCGCGACGCTTTCGCCGCAGGTGACGCTGCGCGAGAACACCGCGGGCGGCATCGCGTGCGGCTTCCAGGCCGAAGGCTTCCTGCGCCCGGATTCGGTGGAGCTCGTGGGCGCGGGCCAGCTCGGCACGGCCCTTGTCTCGCCCCGCTCGGCTCGCGAGTACGACGTGCCCACCAACGGCGCCAACGCTTCGGAGAGTCCCGAGTCCCTCGACCTCGCCGCCGGCATGTTGCCGGAGGCCGACGCGCTGAAGACCCTGGGCACCGGCATCTACATCGGCAACCTCTGGTACCTCAACTTCTCGGACCGCTCGGCCTGCCGCATGACGGGCATGACGCGCTTCGCCTCGTTCTGGGTCGAGAACGGCGAGATCCGCGCGCCGCTCAACGTGATGCGCTTCGATGACACGGCCTACCGCGTGCTGGGCGCCAACCTCGAGGCCCTCACCCGGGAACGCGACCTGGTGGTCGACGACAACAGCTACGAGAAGCGCTCCACGTCATCGATGCACACCCCTGGCGCGTTAATCCGGGAGTTCGCCCTGACGCTCTGACCGTTGACGCGCCCCGCCCCTCCGGTTAGCATCAAAAAGGCTTTTGGAAACAGATACTAACTGGATGATTTTAAAGCAGAAATTCAAGTGCCTCGCGCTCGCCGCGGGCCTGGCTCTCGGTTCCGGCGGGATCTCCGCTGCCGACGCGCCGAAATCGGTGGCCTTCGAGGCGCCGAAGCCCATGGCCTTCCCGCCCGCCTTCGAGGACCCGGATGACGTCCCCCTGCCGGATCCAGACCTCTGGCACCGCATCCGCATGGGCTTCGCCCTGGAGCCGCTGGAAACGCCCCTGATCGTGAAGTGGGAGGGGTGGTACTCCGACCGCCCCGAATACATCGCGCGCTTCGTCGACCGCGGCAGCCGCTACCTCCACCACATCGTGGAGGAGGTCGAGAAGCGCAAGATGCCCATGGAAATCGCGCTGCTCCCCGTCGTGGAGAGCGCCTTCAACCCCCACGCCTACTCGCGCTCCAAGGCCTCGGGCCTGTGGCAGTTCATCCCCTCCACCGGCAAGAGCTACGGCCTGTCGCAGGATTCGTGGAAGGACAACCGCCGCGACGTGATCGCCGCCACCGATGCCGCGCTGAACTACCTCGAAAGGCTGCACACGATGTTCGGCAGCTGGGAGCTCGCGCTTGCCGCCTACAACTGCGGCGAAGGCTGCGTGGGCCGCGCGATCGCCAAGAACCAGAAGAAGGGCCTGCCCACCGATTTCCTGAGCCTGAACCTCCCGCCCGAGACGCAGAACTACGTCCCGAAGCTGGTCGCGGTGAAGAACATCGTGCTCTCCCCCGCCACCTACGGCGTGGATCTCGGCACCGTGCCCGACCAGGCGTACTTCACCGCCGTGAAGGCCCCCGAGAAGATCGACGTGAAGCTCGCCGCGAAGCTGGCCGGCATGAGCGAGGAGGAGTTCGTCGCGCTGAACCCCTCCAACAACGGCGCCGTCGCGGTTTCGAAGGGCACGTTCCTCGTGCCGCTCGACAAGGCCGATGCCTTCCGCACCAACCTCGATGGGTACGACAAGCCGCTCGTTTCCTGGACCACCGTGACGGCGAAGAAAGGCGAATCGATCGACTCGCTCGCCAAGCGCTACGGCGTGCCCGCGCACGAGTTCCGCGCGGCCAACGGCGCCGTCAAGTTGAACAAGAAGGGCTACCTCGCGGTGAACCAGTCGATCATGGTGCCGATGAAGTCCGCCACCACGGTCGCCACCGCCGCGCCCGCGAAGGCCACGCACGCGAAGCACACCGTGGCCGCCGCACCCGCGAAGATCGAAGCCGAGCCGAAGATCGTCCCGGCCTCCTCCGGCAGCACGTACACCGTGCGGGCCGGCGACACGCTCTACGGCATCGCGCAGAAAGCCGGCGCCACCGTGGACGACATCCTCGCGCTGAACCGCCTCAAGTCGAGCGCGGTGATCCAGCCCGGACTCCGGCTCCGCCTTCCTTAAGGCAGGTCTATTTGTGTTGGTGCGATTCTGCTTGCAGGGCAGAGGTGCTGAGGCACGTCTTTCAACACAGAGGACACACAGGAAAGCGGATTGAAGGGTTAGAGCGCCTCATGGAAGCGCTGGATTGAAAGGGAAGGAGGGGAAGGAAAAACGAAGGAAGGGAAGGAAATCGTTGAGTGAGATGGAAGTGCCGTCGTCTCGAACCCAGGCGACGCACCCACTTCACTTTCAGAGCTTTCCTTCCCTTCCTTCGTTTTTCCTTCCCCTCCTTCCCCCAAAAATCAGCATTCAAGGTTTCGCTTTCCTCTGTGTCCTCTGTGCCCCCTCTGTGTCCTGTGTTGAGAACGGCGCCCCACAAAAAAGGGCGCCCGAAGGCGCCCTTGATGACGAGGAAACGAGTCAACGTTTCCCGGTGATTTCCTTGAAGAACGCGTCGCTCGAAGGCTCGCGCCCGAGGAAGCGCTTCACGAGATCCATCGGCTCTTCCTGCGCTCCGTTGGCGAGGATGATGTCGCGGTAGCGCTTGCCCACCGCCGGATCGAGGTAGTTGCCCTTGAACGCGGAGAGCATGTCCAGCGCCAGCACTTCCGACCACATGTAGCCGTAGTAGCCGGCCGCGTAGCCCGACGCGAGGTGGCCGAAGGCCGCGGGGAACGTGGTGCCCTCGATGTAGCCCAGCGGCGTCTGCTTCTCCACCGCGATCCACGCCTGCATCACCGGCTGCGGCTTTTGCGAGAGCGCCATGTCGAACGCGGCGTACTCCCACTGTCGCTGGTACTTGCTGCCCTGGCCGTAGGTGCGCGCGGCCTCGAGGCGCTGGATCTGGTCCTTCGTGAGCTGCGGGCACTCCGGGCAGACCGTCTTCATGAGCGCCAGCGGCTGCTCGTGGCGGACCCACTCCTCGAACATCTGCGAGGGGGCCTCGACGAAATCCTGCAGCGTGTTCGTGCCGGCCTGCGGGTTGTAGTCCGCGGTCGAGAGCACGCCGTGAAGCACGTGGCCGAACTCGTGGAAGACGGTCTCCATCTCGGCCTGCGTGAGGCCCTTCCGGTCGATGTTGGTCACGAACACGGTCATGGGCGTGCGGCCCGTGAGCTTGCTGGCGCCGCGCACGGCCCAGGCGGCGGCGTGCGTGTACTTGCCCTCGCGCGGGAACGGATCGAAGTAGAAGCTGGAGAGGTACTTGCCGGTCTTCGCGTCCGACACCTCGTAGTAGCGCACGTCCTCGTTCCAGGACTTGACCGCCACCGGCTTGATCTTGATGCCGTAGAGCGTCTCGGCCACGAGGAAGGTGTAGGCGATCGCCTTCTCCGTCGGGAAGTACTTGCGCAGCTCTTCCTGGTCCACCGCGAAGCGCGCCTTGCGGATGCGCTCCTGGTGGTAGTTCACGTCCCAGCGCGAGAACGCGGTCTGGTCGGGGGGCGTGCCGCGCTCCTTCGACTTGTCGGCTCGGAGCTCCTCGAGCTCTTTCTTCTCGACCTCGCCGACCGCTTGCTTTACCTCGGCGAGGAACTTGTTCACGTTGGCGGGCGTACCGACCATCTTCCGGCGCGTGACGTAGGTCGCGTAGTCGGGCAGGCCGTAGATCGTGGCGAGCTCCTGGCGCAGGATGAAGAGCGTCTCGAGGATCTTCAGGTTCTGCTCGCCGCCCTGCTTCGAGCGGGCCCGGTAGTAACGCTCGCGGGCCGCCTCGGACTTCGCGTTCGACATGAAGGGCCCGTAGACCGGCGTATCCAGCTTGAGCACGTAGTTGCCCTGCTCGTCCTTCTTCTTGTCCTTGAGGTAGGCCTCGGACAAGCCCTCCATCTCGGCGGGCGTCATCGTGACGGTCGTCTTGTCGTCGCGGATGTTGCGGTCGAACGCCTGGCGGCCCGCTTCGAGCTGGTCGAAGATTTCCTTCACGCGGGCGCGCTTGTCCTGCGGGAGGGTGACGCCGCTGTCCTCGAAGACCTCGAGGAGGTCCTTCTGCAGCTTCTTCTGGTGGGCGTTGGCCGGCTTGACCGCCTTCACGCGCGCGTAGAGCGCCTCGTTCTGGTTGATCTCGGTGTTGAGCTCGGTGAGCTTGGTCGAGCACGGCTCGGCGGCGTCGCGCACGGCCTTGTCCGGATGCACGGCACCCAGCAGCGAGACCGGGCCCGCGACGTCCTCGACGGCGATCTGCAGCTTGTTCCACTCGGCGAGGATGGTGCCGGGTTCCTTCTTCGCCGACATCGCGGCGATGTCCTTGCGGGCCTTGGCCACGGCGGCATCGCAGGCCTTGGTGAGCGAGGGGGCGTCCCACGAGGGCATGAGCGTCGGAGCGGCAAACGCGGGAAGGGCCGCGAGCAGCGCCGCGGCGAGGATGGTCTTGTTCATGGTGTCTCCGTTCAAGCCGCCTGGTGCTCGAGTCCTTTTGGGATCGAGGAGAGCAGCTTTCGCGTGTAGTCCTGCTGGGGGTTGAGGTAGATCTGGTCCGAATCCGCGATCTCGACGACCGCGCCCTCGTTCATCACCATCACCTGGTCGGAGATGTACTTCACGACCGCGAGGTCGTGCGAGATGAAGATGTACGAGAGGCCGAACTCGTCCTGCAGGTCCTGCAGGAGGTTCAGCACCTGCGCCTGCACCGAGACGTCGAGCGCGGAGACGCTCTCGTCGCAGATCAGGACGTCGGGCTTCATGGTGAGGCAGCGGGCGATGGCGATCCGCTGGCGCTGGCCGCCGGAGAACTCGTGCGGGTACTTGTAGAACGAGGCTTCCGAGAGCCCCACCTTCTTCAGCAGGCTGAAGGCGTGCTCGACGCGCTCGGCTTGGTCCTTGCCGATCGAGTGGATCTTCATCGGCTCGACCAGGATCTGGCCCACCGTCATGCGCGGGTTCAGCGACGCATACGGGTTCTGGAAGATGATCTGGATGCGTCGGCGGTAGGCCATCATCTCGCGGTCGGTGAGCGAGAGCAGGTTCTTGCCCTCGAAGAGCACCTCGCCGCTGGTGGCGTCGTGCAGGCGCATGAGCGTCAAGCCCACCGTCGTCTTGCCCGAGCCGGACTCGCCCACGAGGCCGAGCGTCTTGCCCTTGCGCAGGCGGAAGTTCACGTCCTTCACCGCGGCCACCTCGCGCTTGCCGAAGAAGCCCTCCTTGAGGAAGAACGTCTTGTACAGGTTCTTCACCTCGAGGATCACGGCGTCGGATTCCTTCGTGCCGCGCGGGCGCTCCTCCAGCTTCGAGGCCACGTCGCCGCGCAGGAAGTCGTCGATCACCGGCAGGCGCTTCGGGCGGCGGTCGAGGCGCGGACGGCAGGCGAGCAGCGCCTTGGTGTACGCATCCTTCGGGTCGTGGAAGATCTGGTGGACCTGGCCCTGCTCCTTGATCTCGCCGTTCTGCATGACCACCACGGTGTCGGCGATGTCGCCCACGACGCCCAGGTCGTGCGTGATGAAGAGCACCGACATGTGGTGCTTCTCCTGCAAGCTCGCGAGGAGGTCGAGGATCTGCTTCTGGATCGTGACGTCGAGCGCCGTGGTGGGCTCGTCGGCGATGAGCAGCTTCGGCTCGCACGCGATCGCCATCGCGATCATCACGCGCTGCTGCTGGCCGCCGGACATCTCGTGCGGGAAGGAATTGACGCGAAGCGCGGGGTTCGGGATGCCGACCTCGGCCAGCAGCGCCACCGCGCGCTCGCGCGCGGCCTTGCCCGACAGGCCCATGTGCTGCGTCAGCACCTCGGCGATCTGGTCGCCGACGGGGAACACCGGGTTCAGCGACGTCATCGGCTCCTGGAAGATCACCGAGATCTCCTTGCCGCGGATCGCGAGCTTCTCGGAGGCGGAGGCGCGAAGGATGTTGCGCCCGCCGTAGATCACCTCGCTCTCGGGCGCGATGATCGCGTTCTCCGGCAGCAGGCCCAGGATCGACATCGCGGAAACGCTCTTGCCGCTGCCCGACTCGCCGACGAGTGCCACCGTGCTGTTCGTGGGCACGTCGAAGGAGATGCCCTTCACCGCGCGGAACGGCTCGTGCTTCTTGTCGATCCGGAAGCGGATGTCGAGGTTCTTGACCTGCAGGATGGGATCAGTCATCGCGTCATCCCCGCGCAGGCGGGGATCCAGTTATTTGAGTTTCGGATCGAGCGCATCGCGCAACGAGTCGGTGAGGAGCGAGAACGCGGTCACCAGCACCGCCATGGAAGCGCCGGCAGCGAAGAGCT
This sequence comes from Usitatibacter rugosus, assembly GCF_013003965.1. NCBI lineage: Bacteria > Pseudomonadati > Pseudomonadota > Betaproteobacteria > Nitrosomonadales > Usitatibacteraceae > Usitatibacter > Usitatibacter rugosus. Next base: position 2,937,637 of record NZ_CP053069.1, read on the forward strand.
GCCACCACTTGCCGATCACGAGCTCGTTCTGCGCCTCGGCGAGCATCGTGCCCCACGAGACCATGTCCACCGGGACGCCCAGTCCCAGGAACGAGAGGATCACCTCCGCCTTGATGAACTGCACCACGTGCTGCGAGAGCTGCACCAGGATCACGTGCGAGGCGTTGGGCAGGATGTGGATGAACATGCGCGACATGTGGGACGCGCCGATCGCCTGCGCGGCCTTCACGTACTCACGAGCGCTGTGCTTGATGTATTCCGCGCGCACCAGGCGGTAGATGCCGGTCCAGCCGGTGAGGGCCAGGATCACGATGATCGTGTCCAGCCCCTTCTTGAACACCGCGGCGAACGCGAGGATCAGCAGGATGTACGGGATGGACGTGAAGATGTTGTAGAACCACTCGAGGAAGTCGTTGACCTTCCCGCCCCAGTAGCCGGCCATCGCGCCCAGGAAGGTGCCGATGATTGTGGCGAGGACCGCGGCCACGAGGCCCACGAAGATCGAGACCTCGGAGCCCTTGATCGCCTTCAGCAGCACGTCGCGGCCCCACTTGTCGCCGCCGAAGGGCAGCGTCTCGGCCCGCTTGGTCTCGGTGACGGCGATCTTGGCCGCGCGCTCCTCCCACTCCTTGTAGCGCGGAGCGAGCGGATCGACGTCGGAGAGATCGACCGGGGGCGCCTTGGAGACGCCGGTGCCGGCCGCCACGGCCTTGGCCTCGAGGTTCTCCTGGCCCGCGAGGAACGCGGGGTTGGCATACGAGACGCCGGATTCCTTGCTCCAGTCGCGCGCGACGAGGCCCGTGAACGAGGCCAGCATCATCGCGAGGAAGAGGATCACCACCGCGAGGGCGATCATGCCGACGGGGTCCTGCTTCAGGCGGCGCCAGGCGAGGGTCCAGAGGCCCGGCGATTCCTGCGGGGCGGGCGGCGTGGGATTCGTGAGGACTGCGCTCATCGTTGGGCTCCGGGCTGGATCCCCGCCTGCGCGGGGATGACGAGGGAAAGGGATCGCATTCGCTCTTCTCCTCTCGTCACTTGAACGAGACGCGCGGATCGACGAACTTGTACATCACGTCGACCAGCAGGTTGATGATCATGGTGAGCACCGCGAGGTAGACCGTCACCGCCTTGATCACGGGGAAGTCGCTGCGGTTCACCGCGGTGATGATCTCGCGGCCCAGGCCCGGGATCGAGAAGAACACCTCGAGCAGGAAGGAGCCGACGAAGACGCTCGGCAGGTAGATGCCGATGTTGGTGAGGATGGGGATGAGCGCGTTGCGAAGCACGTGCTTCATCATCACCTTCTTCTCGGGCAGGCCCTTGGCGCGAGCCGTGCGCACGTAGTCCTGGTTGATCTCCTCGAGGAAGAACGAGCGGTAGAGGCGAAGCTGGGGCGCCAGGCCAACGGCCACGGCGAGGATGATGGGCAGCGGAGCGTACGTGACGAGGTTCTTCGTGAAGCTCTCGCTCCAGCCCTGCACCGGGAAGATGCCCCACTGGAAGCCGAACAGGTACTGGCCGACGATGATGTAGACGAGGAAGCTGATCGACATCGCCGTGGTGCAGAGGATCATGATCGTGCGGTCGGTCAGCGTGCCGCGCACGTAGGCGACCATGATCGCGAAGATGACCGCGAGGAAGGTCTCGATGATCAGCACCGGCACCATGATGGTGAGCGTCGGGCCGACGCGCGTGAGGAGGATGCGCGAGACCTCTTCGTTCGTGGACCAGCTGCGGCCGAAGTCGAACGTGAAGACCTGCTGCACGAAGTACCAGAGCTGCACGTAGTACGGCTGGTCGACGCCGAGCTGCTTCCTGATGTTGGCGATCTGCTCGGGGTTGGAGATCTTCCCGGCCAGCACCTGCGCGGGATCCCCTCCCACCCAGTTGAACAGGAAGAAGATCAGCAGGATCACGCCCGCCAGGGTCGGGATCATCTGCCACAGCCTGCGAACGACGTACGCGGTCATCGCGCTACTCCTCGTGGGTTTTTTTGCTCGCTTCTACTTCTTCGTCGCGGCCTGCTGCTCCGCGACGTCGATATCGAGGTACTTGAAGTTGGTATAGAGGATCGGGTGCTTCTTGTACGCCTTCACCCAAGGGTACTGCAGGTGGTTGAAGACGCGGTGCACGCCCAGGCGCCAGGGCGCATAGGCGAGGATGAGGCGGCTCATGTCGCGGTAGAGGGCGTTGCGCTCGGGACTGTCCGGGTAGCGCTGCGACTTCTCGTACGTGCGGTCGTATTCGGGGAGCTTGAAGCGCGCCTCGTTCGACTGGCCCGTGTTGGGGCCGTACAGGAGCTGGAGGAAATTCTGGGCGTCGGGGTAGTCCGCGGTCCACGCCGAGGAAGCCATCTGGAACTTGCCGACGCGCTTGTCCTGCAGGAGGTCGGCGAACTGCACCGCTGCCGCGTCGACGCGGATGCCGATCTCCGCCATGGACTTCACCCACAGGAGTGCGAGCTGGCGCTGCTCCTGCGAGCCGGTGTTGTACTTGTACGAGATGCGAAGCGGCTTGCCGCCGGGGAGGTCGCGCCAGCCGTCGCCGTCGCTGTCGACGTAGCCGAACATATCCAGCAGCGCCTTCGCGCGTGCGGGGTCGTGGTCCTGCTGGTGCGAGAGGAACGCGGGATCGAAACCCACCACGCCGGGCGGCACCGGCGTCTGCGCGGCATTCGCCTGGCCCTTGCGGACGATGCCCACCTCCTGGTCGCGGTCGTGGGCCAGCACCATCGCGCGGCGCAGGGCCACCTTCTCCGGCGTGTAGCCGCCGAGCGTCGGGTCGTCGATGTTGAAGAGGTCGTACGTGGTCTCGGGCGCCTCTTCGCGGAAGACGCGCACGCCCTGCTTCGCGAGCGCCGGGGCCAGCTTGCCGTTGGGCAGGATCTGCTCGATGAACTCGAAGGGCGTCTCGTCGAGGATGTCGTGCTCGCGGTTCACGAAGGCGAGGTAGCGCGGCTGCTCTTCCTCGATGGGATAGATTTCCACGCGGTCGAGGTTCGGCAGGCGCTTGCCGCGCAACGCCTCGATGGCCGCCTTGTCCCAGGGATCGTTCGGATCGGCGTAGCGCACGTCGAGCTCGTAGCCACGGTGGTTGGGGTTCTTCTCGAGCACGATCTTCGAGCGGCGCACCCATTCCTTCAGCACAAAGGGGCCGGTGCCGACCGGATGTCCCATCATGTCGTCGGGGTAGAGCTCCACCACCTCGCGCGCCACCGGCACCACGTTGGGCATCGCGAGCACGTAGGCAAAGTTGAAGTCGGGCTCCTTCAGCTTGAAGCTCACGGTGTAGCGGTCGCGCACCTCGATGCCCGGGATGGGCGTGTCCATGTCGAGGGTGCCGGTCTTCTTCGCCTTCTCGGCGAGCTCGTCCAGGCCGATGAGCTTGTTCTCGAACAGCCACTCGTAGGGGCTCGCGAGCTTCGGATCGCGGAAGCGCCGGATCGAGTACGCGACGTCCTGCGCGGTGAGCTCGCGCTTCTTGCCCTTGAACGCGGGATCGTCGGCGAAGTAGATGCCGGGCTTGATGCGGAAGGTGTAGCGCGTGCCGCCCTCCTCGGGCTGCGGCACGGCCTCGGCCGTGAGCGGGACCACTTTCACGGGGCGCGCGAGGTAGTCGTACGTGAGCAGGGGTTCGAACAGGCTCTCGCAGATCCCCACCGAGTAGCGGTCGAAGACCTTCTGGGGATCGAAGCCGGTCTCCGCGGTCCGGAAAGCCATGCGCAGGACCTTCTTCGGCTCGGACAGCGCGGGATGCGCGGTGGCGAGCAAGGTGGCCAGGGCGAGGACGGCGAATGGGAGGCGTTTCAAGCGGGAATCCGGGTGCGCAAAACAGTCGAATTATATCGTTATTTCATATACTTGGCGCGGATTTCGAGGTCGATGTCCGCGTAGCGCATCGCCTCGTGGAGGAACGGGTTCTTGCGCCAGCCGAGCACCCACGGCTGGGTCAGGTCGTTGCGCTTGCGGTGCACGTTCACGCTCCAGGGCTGGTAGGCGGCGACGATGCGCGCCATCTGCTGGTAGATCTTCTTGCGCGCCTCGGCCTCGGTGGGCGGAATGGCGGCGGCCTGCTCGTAGAGCCGGTCGAACTCGGGGAACTGGAAGCAGCCATCGTTCGAGCTGCCGCAGTTGGGGCCATAGAGCAGCTGGTAGAAATTCTCGCCGTCGGGGAAGTCGCCGTTCCAGGCCAGGAACCAGCTCTGCAGCTTGCCGAGCTTCGATCTCTTCCGCAGGTCCGGCCACTTCGCGATGATCGTCTCCACCCGGATGCCGAGCGCTTCGATCGACTTCTTGCGCAGCTCCAGGAACTGGCGCTCGAGCTGGCTGGGCGCGCTCGCGTACTCGTAGATGAGCGGCTTGCCGTCGGGCAGGTCGCGCCAGCCGTCGCCGTCCTTGTCGACGTAGCCGAACATGTCGAGCAGTGCCTTGGCCTTCGCCGGATCGTAGGAGCGGCCCAGGTTGAAGCTCGCGTCATAGCCCAGGACACCGGGCGGGATCGGCGACACCGCCTCGATGGCCGTGCCGTTGCGCACGAGGTTGATCTCGGTCTGGATGTCGTAGCCGAGGCCCACAGCCCTGCGCAACGCAACCTTCTCGGGCGTGTAGCCGCCCCACACCGGATCCTTCATGTTGTAGTAGACGTACGTGACGCTGGCCTCGACGCTGGGGAACCACTTCAGGCCGCGCTTCACCGCCCACGGCGCGAGCTTGTCCCCGGGCAGCACGGTGCTCTTGAATTCGTACGGCTGGTTGATCCACTCGAGCTCGCTGTTCAGGAACGCGAGCCAGCGCGGCTGGGACTCCTCGATGATGTAGATCTCCACCCGGTCGACCGCGGGCAGCCGCTTGCCCTTCATCTCCGCGAGGATGCGCTGGCCCTCGGCATCGTCGGCCGCAGGCTCCGCCTCGTAGTAGACCTCGCGGAAGTTGGGATTGCGCTCGAGCACGATCTTCGAGGAACGCTTCCACTCCTTCAGCATGAAGGGGCCCGTGCCGATCGGATGCGCTCCGATATCGCTGCCGTAGTGCTCCACGACCTCGCGGCACTGCGCGCCCAGCGTGCCCAACGCGAGGATGTAGAGGAAATTGTAGTCGGGCTTCGTCAGGTGGATCTGCAGCGTGTACCGGTCAAGCACCTTGAGCCCAGAGATCGGTGCGTCGTAGTCGAGCCTGCCCTCCTTCTTCGCCTTGTCACGCAAGGCATCGAGGCCCTCGATCTTGCCGTCGACCATCCACAGGTTCGGCGATGCCATCTTCGGGTCGACCAGGCGCTGGATCGCGAAGATGTAGTCCTGGGCGACGAGCTCGCGCTTCGTGCCCTTGAACACGGCATCGTCCGCGAAGTAGATCCCCTTCTTGATCCGCAGCGTGTAGAGGCGCCCGCCCTCGGTGATCTCGGGCATGGCTTCCAGCGTCTGCGGCTTCAGCTTCGCCGGCCGCGCCAGCATGTCGTAGGTGAGCGGCGGCTCGAGGATCTCGTCGATGACGTTGTTCGAGTAGAGATCCGCCGTGAACGCCGGATCGAAATTCGTCTCCGCGGCGATGAACGGGATGCGCAACACCTTCTGCTCCGCGGCCTGCACGGAAAGCGCGACGAACAGCAGGACGAGGACGCGCGCGATCACTTTCCGGCAACCGTTTCGAGCTTGGGTTGATCGATGTCCACGTACTTCCACCAGCCGCGCATCACCGGATGGCGGCGGTAGCCGATCGCCCACGGCTGCGAGATGTCCGAGAGGATGCGATGCGTGCCCAGCCGCCAGGGCGCGTACACGAGGAAGAGGCGATTCATCTCGCGGTAGACGGCGTTGCGCTCGGGGCCGTCCGGCAGCCGCTTGGCCTGCAGGTAGAGCTTGTCGAATTCCGCGAGCTGGAAGCGCGAGTGGTTGGCCTGGCCGCTGTTGGGCCCGTAGAGCATCACGAAGAACACGTCGGCATCGGGGACGGTGGCGCTCCAGCCCGGGCCCCACATCTGCAGCTTGCCGGCTTGCGAGGCCTTGAGCAGGTCGGGCCACTTCGCCTTCTTGAAGCGCATGTTGATGCCGATGGCATCCATGTTCCGCTTCCAGTTCTCGTCGATCGGCTTCTGGTCCGCGGCGGGTGCCGAGGCGTATTCGATCGAGAAGGACTTGCACTCGTCGCCGGACTTCGCGCGCGGGAGGTCTCGGAATCCGTCGCCGTTGCAGTCCACGTAGCCGAACATGTCGAGCAGTGCCTTCGATTTGGCCGGGTTGTACTCGGACGCGGTCGAGCGGAAGTCCGCGTCGTAGCCCGAGGCTCCCGGGCCGATCGGCGAATGGGCGGGGATGGCCTGGCTCTTCCTCGCGATGGAGATCTCCGCGCCCACGTCCTGGCCCAGCACGATCGCGCGGCGAAGCGCGATCTTCTCCGGCGCGTATCCCCCCACGACGGGGTCCTGCATCGCGAAGTACGAGTACGTGATCTCCATGCCGGGGTTGCGGTCGAGCACCATGCCGCGGCGCTGGAGGTTGGGCGCGAGCACGCCGCCGGGGAAAGCGACGTTCGCGAACTCCTCGGGCACGCGCTCGACGAAGTCGTGCTCGTTGTTGAGGAACGCGAGCCAGCGCGGCTGCGGCTCCTCGATCACGTAGACCTCGATGCGCCCGACCATCGGCAGCTTCTTGCCCTTGAGCGCCGCCGCGATCGCTTCCGCGCCCGCATCGCCCGCGGGCGGAGTCTCGTCGTAGGTCTGCTCCCGATAGGCGGGATTGGCATCGAAGACCATCTTCGAGGAGCGCTTCCAGAACGAGAGCTTGAACGGGCCGGTGCCCACCGGGTGCTCGCCCACCTTCTCGCCGTAGTGCTCCACCACCTCGCGCGCAAGGGCGCAGGAGAGGTTGCAGTGCGCGAGGTAGTACAGGAAGTTGTAGTTCGGCTGCTTCAGGCGCACCTGCCAGGTGTACTTGTCGAGCGCGCGCAGGCCCTCGATGGGCGTATCGAAGTCGAAGCGGTTGGTCTTGCGCGCTTTCGCGAGCACCTCGTCCATGCCGACGAGGTAGCCCTCGAGCTGGTAGAGGTTGGGCGACTTCACCTTCGGGTCGAAGAGCCGCTTGATCGAGTAGACGTAGTCCTCGGCGACCAGCTCGCGCTTCTTGCCGTTGAACGCAGGGTCGTCCATGAAGTAGATGCCGGGCTTCACCCGCATCGTGTAGACCGTGCCGCCTTCGCTCACCACGGGCATCTCGGCCAGCGTGTTCGGCACCAGCTTCAGCGGACGCGCGAGGAAGTCGTAGCCGAGCGGGGTATCAAAGAGATTCGCAATGACCGTGGACGAATAGAGGTCCGAGACGGCGGCGGGGTCGAAGCTGGTCTCGGCCACGCGGAAGGCGTAGCGGAAGACCTTGGTGTCGGCGGGAAGCGCCGGGGTGGAGGCCAGGCTGGCGGCAAGCAGTCCCGGGATCGCCAGGGCCGATAGGAAGCGCGTGGGGTGCATGAAACGAGTCCTCATGGGACCGGTGGGCCGGGAGCGGCCAGCGCGCGATTATACTGCGGCCTTACTCTGGAAAAGGCGTTACGAAATGTCATTCCTGCAGGGGCGAAAGATCCTGGTCACGGGCCTGCTTTCCAACCGGTCCATCGCGTATGGCATCGCCAGGGCCTGCCAGCGCGAGGGCGCCGAGCTCGCCTTCACGTACGTCGGGGAGGGCTTGAAAGAGCGCGTGGCCGGCCTCGCGAAGGAATTCGGCGTGGACGAGGTCTATCCGTGCGACGTCGCGGACGACGCGCAGATCGACGCGCTCTTCGAGACATTGAAGGCCAAGTGGGGCGTGCTGGACGGCGTGGTGCACGCCATCGCCTTCGCCCCGCGCGAGGCGCTGAAGGGCAGCTTCCACGAGAGCGTGACGCGCGAGAATTTCCGCATCGCGCACGACATCTCCAGCTACAGCCTGGCCGCGCTCGCACGCGGAGCGGCTCCGCTGATGCAGGGGCGGCCGGGCGCGATCGTCACCCTCTCCTACCTGGGTGCCGTGAGCGCGGTGCCGAACTACAACGTGATGGGCCTCGCCAAGGCGAGCCTCGAGGCGGGCGTGCGCTACCTGGCGTCGAGCCTGGGGCCGCAGGGCATCCGCGTGAACGCGATCTCCGCGGGCCCCATCAAGACGCTCGCCGCGGCGGGCATCGGGGGATTCTCGAAGATCCTGCACTTCGTCGAGAAGAACGCGCCGCTGCGCAGGAACGTCACGATCGACGAAGTGGGCAATGCCACGGCCTTCCTGCTCTCGGACCTCGCCTCCGGGATCACGGGCGAGGTGATGTACGTCGACGCGGGGTTCAACACCACCACGCCGGGGATGGAAGCCGAGTAGTCCCCCCGGCTAGCTGCCGAGCTTGGTCGGGGCCTTCGGGCGCGGCGCCTGCGCCGGCTGCTGCGGCTGGTCGTCGGGGTTCTTCTTCTCGAGCGCGTCCTTGCGGACGCTGAAGCCCACGCGGTTGCGCACGCTCGAGAGCGACGCTTCCATTTCCTGGGCGGCCACCGCCGAGCGCAGCTGCGTGCCCAGGCCTTCGCGGCGGGCGTCGTCGATCTTCTCCACGTCGATCACCTTGGTGATCCTCACCAGCGAGTAGCCCGCGGGCGTGGTCGTGCCGACGAACGCCGGGAGCTTCTTCGCATCCGCGCGCAGCACCGCATCGACCACCGGCGGGAAGAGCCCGCCCGGCTTCTGGCGGTTCACGGCGAGCGACGCGGGCCACTTGATGTCTTCCGCCTTGCCTTCGCGGGCCGCCTTCAGCTTCGCCTCGCCGTCGGCCTGCGCGAGCTTCAGCGCCTCCTCGCGCTGGTAGCGGCGCTGCACGTCCGCCTGCACGGCCTCGAAGGGCCGCACCTCGGAAGGCTTGTGCTCCACGACGCGCGCGGCGATCAGCACGCCGGGGCGCACTTCGAGGGCGGTGGTGTTGCGCTTGTTCTTGATCGCGTCGTCCGAGAAGAGCTCGGCGAGGAGCTTCGGGTTGTTCAGCGCGGGCGGGGCGCCGGCGCCGTTCTTGGACAGCCAGCCCGTGGGCTGCACGGGGAGCTTCAGCAGCTCGGAGGCGGGCTTCAGGCCCGTCGGCTGCGAGAAGACGATGTCGGCGAACGGATCGGCCACTTCGGCGAACTTCGCCGAGGCCGCACGCTTCTTCAGCTCCGCCTCGATCTCGGGCGTGGCGTCGGCGAGCGACTTCACGCGCTCGGGCTTGATGTCGGTGACCAGGATCACGTGGTAGCCGAAGTCGCTCAGCACGGGGCCGACGATGTCGCCCTTCTTCGCGGCGAAGGCGGCATCCTCGAAGGGCTTCACCATCGCGCCGCGCGGGAAGAAGCCGAGGTCCCCGCCCTGCACGGCCGAGCCCGGGTCCTGCGATTCCTTCTTCGCGACGTCGGCGAAGCTCTTGGGGTTCTTGCGAACGGCGTCGGCGATGGCCTGGGCTTTCGCCTGCGCGGCCTTCTTGTCCGCTTCGGGCGCGTCGGCCTTGGCGTTGATAAGGATGTGCGAGGCCTTGCGCTCTTCCTTCTGGCCCCACTTGCCCGCCTTCATCTGCTCGTCGTAGTTACCCTTCACCTCGTCGGCGGAAACCGATGCCTGGGGCGCCAGCGTGTCGGACGAGACCTCGATGAACTCCGCGCGGACCTGCTCGGGGATCGTGAACTCGGCCTTGTGCGATTCGTACCAGGCCTTGGCCAGCTCGGGGGTGATGGTGACCTTGGAGGCGTATGCATCGGGCGCGAAGGTGACGACGCTCACCTCGCGCGACTGCTCGGACAGGCGGATGAAGTTGTCGAGCGTCGAGCGCGGGACGAACGCCGTCTCGACCACCGCGTCGCGATAGGCGGTGAGGCGCATGCTCTCGCGGATGCGCTCGTCCAGCCCGATGGGCGTCAGGCCCTCCTGCTTGGCGATCGACTCGTAGGCGCGGCGGGAGAACTGGCCCTTCTCGTCCTGGAAGATGAGCTCGGCCTTGATGCGGTCGGCGAGCTGCTGGTCGCCGATGCGGATGCCGGCTTCCTGCGCTCCGACGGCCGCGAGGCGCTCGTTGACGAGGCGGTCGAGGACGCCGCGGCGCACCTCGGGGTTCTCCATGATCGACGCGTCGAAGTTCGCGCCGAACTGCTGGCGGTACTGGTCGGCCTGGCGGCGTAGCGCGTTGTCGAATTCCTGCGAGCCGACGCGAAGGCCGCCCACGGTGGCGATCGTGTCGCCGCCCATCGGCGTCTTGAAGTAATAGTCGATGCCGAAGAGGCCGAACGGAATGACCAGGAAGAGCGCGAAGAACAGCCTGACGATCTTCTTGTTACCAAACTCGCGGATCTGCTCGAGCATCGATCAACTTTCTTGAAATGAAAAGGGCGAACCCGCTTGGGTTCGCCCTGGGATCTGGCGGAGTGGACGGGACTCGAACCCGCGACCCCCGGCGTGACAGGCCGGTATTCTAACCAACTGAACTACCACTCCAGGTTTCCACGTTGGTGGGTGCTGACGGGTTCGAACCGCCGACATTCGCCTTGTAAGGGCGACGCTCTACCAACTGAGCTAAGCACCCCGGTACGTAAGCGAAGCTTGCAACCCAACAACGAAGCCCGTCAGTTTACCGCATCCTTCAGGGCCTTTCCAGCGCGAAACTTGGGGACCTTCGCAGCCTTGATGCGGATCGCGGCGCCGGTGCGGGGATTGCGGCCCCCGCGGGCGGCGCGCTTGCCCACGTAGAAGGTCCCGAAGCCCACGAGGCTCACCGACCCGCCCTTGCGCAGCGTCCCGTGGATGGCCCCCAGGGCCCCTTCCAGGGCCCTCTCGGCGGCTGCCTTGGAGATGTCGGCCTTCTTCGCGATCGCCTCGATGAGGTCGGACTTGTTCATCCTTCCTCCGGGCTCAGTGCTTGGTCACGATCGGGCGCACGTCGGCCGCGGGCGCCGGTGCCGGCGGCGGCGAGGCCGACTCGGGCAGCGGCGTGGGCTGCGATTCCAGCGCGCGCTCGAGCACCTCGTCGAACCACTGGACCGGCACGATCTCGATCGCGCTCTTCACCTCGTCGGGGATTTCCTGGAGGTCCTTCACGTTCTCTTTCGGGATCAGCACCGTGCGGATGCCGCCCCGGTGGGCCGCGAGCAGCTTCTCCTTGAGGCCGCCGATCGGCAGCACTTCGCCGCGCAGGGTGATCTCGCCCGTCATCGCGACATCGCAGCGGACCGGGATGCCGGTCAGCACGGAGACGATGGCGGTGGCCATGCCGATGCCGGCCGACGGGCCGTCCTTCGGCGTGGCGCCCTCGGGAAGGTGGATGTGGAGGTCCATGGTCTGCCAGAAGTCCTCGGCCACGCCCAGGCGCTTGGCGCGCGCGCGCACGACGGAGATGGCGGCCTTGATCGATTCCTGCATCACCTCGCCCAGCTTGCCGGTGGTGACGGTGTTGCCCTTGCCGGGGAGCTTCACGGCTTCCACGGTGAGGAGCTCGCCGCCGACTTCCGTCCACGCGAGGCCGGTCACCTGGCCCACCTGGTTCTCCTTCTCCGCGATGCCGTAGGTGTACTTGCGCACGCCCAGGTACTTGTCGAGGTTCTTGGAGTTGACGGTGACGTGCTGGCCGTCCTTCTTCTTCGTGAGGATGGACTTGATCACCTTGCGCGTGATCTTGGCCAGCTCGCGGTCGAAGCCGCGCACGCCCGCCTCGCGCGTGTAGTAGCGCGTGATGTCGCGCAGCGCGGAGTCCGTGACGTTGAGCTCGCCGTCCTTCACGCCGTTCGCCTTGAACTGCTTGGGCAGCAGGTACTGCTTGGCGATGTGGACCTTCTCGTCTTCCGTGTAGCCCGAGAGGCGGATCACCTCCATGCGGTCCAGCAGCGGCGCCGGGATATTCAGCGTGTTGGCGGTGGCGACGAACATCACGTCGGAGAGGTCGTACTCCACCTCGACGTAGTGGTCGGTGAAGGTGTGGTTCTGCTCGGGATCGAGCACTTCCAGCAGCGCCGAGGAAGGATCGCCGCGGAAGTCCATGCCCATCTTGTCGACTTCGTCCAGCAGGAAGAGCGGGTTACGCACGCCAACCTTCGTCATGTTCTGCAGGATCTTGCCCGGCATCGAACCGATGTACGTGCGGCGGTGGCCTCGAACCTCGGCTTCGTCGCGCACGCCGCCCAGCGACATGCGGACGAACTTGCGGTTGGTCGCTCGCGCGATCGATTGTCCCAGCGAGGTCTTGCCGACGCCGGGGGGACCCACGAGGCAGAGGATCGGCGCCTTCAGCTTCTCGACGCGTTGCTGCACCGCGAGGTATTCGACGATGCGTTCCTTGATCTTCTCCAGGCCGTAGTGGTCGGCGTCGAGGATCTTCTCGGAATTCTTGAGGTCCGTGGAGACCTTGGACTTCTTCTTCCACGGCAGGCCCACGAGCGTGTCGATGTAGTTGCGGACCACGGTCGCTTCCGCGGACATGGGCGACATCAACTTGAGCTTCTTCAGTTCGGACTCGGCCTTCGCACGCGCCTCTTTCGGCATGTGCGCGGACTTGATCTTCTTCTCCAGCTCGTCGAGATCGGCGCCTTCCTCGGAATCGCCGAGCTCCTTCTGGATCGCCTTCACCTGCTCGTTCAGGTAGTACTCGCGCTGCGACTTCTCCATCTGGCGCTTCACGCGGCCGCGGATGCGCTTCTCGACCTGCATGATGTCGATCTCGGTCTCGAGGAGCTGGAGGAGCTGCTCCAGGCGCTGGCCGGTGGCGAGCATCTCGAGGATCTGCTGCTTCTGCTCGAGCTTGAGCGGCAGGTGAGCGGCGATGGTGTCCGAAAGACGCCCGGCGCCGTCGATGCCCGACAGCGAGGTGAGGACCTCGGGCGGGATCTTCTTGTTCAGCTTTACGTACTGGTCGAACTGCGCCAGCAGCGTGCGACGCATGGCTTCGATTTCCGTGGAATCCGCTTCGTCCACGTTCACGAGGTCGATCTCGGCTTCGAAATTCGGCTTCTCGGTGAGCACGGCGACGATGCGCGCGCGCTGCACGCCCTCGACCAGCACCTTCACCGTGCCGTCGGGCAGCTTCAGCATCTGCAGGATGGTGGAGACCGTGCCGACCCCGTAGAGATCCTCGGGCGAGGGCTCGTCCTTGGCGGCCGACTTCTGCGCCACCAGCACGACGTTCTTGCCTTCCTCCATGGCGGCTTCCAGCGCCTTGATCGACTTCGGCCGGCCCACGAACAGCGGAATCACCATGTGGGGGAACACGACCACGTCGCGCAGCGGCAGCAGCGGCAGGACGCGGGAATCAGCGGAAGGGGTTGTCATCGAGGTTTCCTGGAGTTGGCTGCAAAGACGTGGGGGCGGCGGGGCGACCCCGCAAGCCCCGCGGAGGGACTACTGGAAGGCGGGGCGCGCCTATTGCTGCCCACTCGCGACCTTAGGCTGGTCGGAGTAGATGAGCAGCGGCTTCGCGTCGCCGTTGATGCAGCCCTCGTCCACGACCACTTTCTGGACGTTGGAGAGGGACGGGAGGTCGAACATGATGTCGAGCAAGGCGTGCTCGATGATCGACCGCAGGCCGCGGGCGCCGGTACGGCGCTCGAGCGCGCGTTTTGCAATGGCATGGAGGGCGTTCTCGCGGTATTCGAGTTCGACACCTTCCATCGCCAGCAGTTTCTGGTACTGCTTCACGAGCGCGTTCTTCGGCTCGGTGAGGATCTTCACCAGGGCTCCGGCATCCAGCTCGTCCAGCACCGCCACGACGGGCAGCCGGCCGACGAATTCCGGGATGAGGCCGTATTTGATGAGGTCCTCGGGCTCCACGTCGTGCAGGAGCGCGTTCAATTCCTGGCGGTCGTTCAACGAGCGCACCTGGGCGCCGAAGCCCATGCCGGAGCGGTCCGAACGGTTCTGGATGACCTTCTCCAGGCCGCCGAAGGCACCGCCGCAGATGAAGAGGATGTTCGTGGTATCGACCTGCACGAACTCCTGGTTCGGATGCTTGCGGCCGCCCTGGGGCGGGACGCTCGCGATCGTGCCCTCGATCAGCTTCAGGAGCGCCTGTTGCACGCCCTCGCCGCTCACGTCGCGGGTGATCGACGGGTTGTCGCTCTTGCGCGAGATCTTGTCGATCTCGTCGATGTAGACGATGCCGCGCTGGGCCTTTTCCACGTCGTAGTCGCACTTCTGCAGCAGCTTCTGGATGATGTTCTCGACGTCCTCGCCGACGTAGCCGGCTTCGGTAAGCGTCGTGGCATCCGCGATCACGAAGGGGACGTTCAGCAGGCGGGCGAGCGTCTGCGCGAGCAGCGTCTTGCCCGAGCCCGTGGGGCCGATCAGCAGGATGTTCGACTTGGAGAGCTCGACCTCATCCTGCTTGCCGCCGGTCTTCAGGCGCTTGTAGTGGTTGTAGACCGCGACCGAGAGGATCTTCTTGGCCTGGACCTGGCCGATGACGTACTGGTCGAGGATCTCGCAGATCTCGTGCGGGCTGGGGAGGTCGGACTTCTGCGCCTTCTGCGAGGTGTCGGCCGTGGCCTCCTCGCGGATGATGTCGTTGCAGAGATCGATGCACTCGTCGCAGATGAAGACCGAGGGGCCCGCGATGAGCTTGCGGACCTCGTGCTGGCTCTTGCCGCAGAAGGAGCAGTAGAGGAGCTTTTCGCCGCCGACCTTTTCCGTCATGTTTCCTCTTGCGCGATCGTCAGGTGGCGAGGGCGGCCGCTTCGGTGCGGCTCTGGAGCACCCGATCGATCAGACCATACTTTACCGCGTCTTCCGAGCTCATGAAACGATCGCGATCGCTGTCGCGCTCGATCGTCTCGATCGGCTGGCCGGTGTGCTTGGCGAGCATCTCGTTCAGGCGCCGTTTGAGGTACAGCACCTCCTTGGCGTGGATCTCGATGTCCGAGGCCTGGCCGGAGAAGCCGCCCGAAGGCTGGTGGATCATCACGCGCGAGTTGGGCAGGCAGAAGCGCTTGCCCTTGGCGCCCGCGGCGAGCAGGAACGAGCCCATGCTGGCGGCCAGGCCCGTGCAGAGCGTGGTCACGTCCGGCTTGATGAACTGCATGGTGTCGTAGATCGCCAGGCCCGCCGAGACGCTGCCGCCCGGCGAGTTGATGTACATGTGGATGTCCTTGTCGGGGTTCTCGCTCTCGAGGAAGAGCATCTGCGCCACGATGAGGTTCGCCATGCCGTCGCCGATCGGGCCGACCAGGAAAATGATGCGTTCCTTGAGGAGGCGCGAGTAGATGTCGTAGGCACGTTCGCCGCGACCCGACTGCTCGATGACCATGGGGATCAACCCCAGGCCTTCCGGCTCCTCGTACTCGCTTGCGTGCTTGATGAACATGTCTAGGCTTTCGTTCCCATGAGTTCGTCGAAGGCCACGGGCTGGTCGGAGACCTTCATCTTGCCGAGAGCCCATTCTACGACGTTGTCCTCCACCACGAGCGCGCGCACATCTTCGAGGCGCGAATCTTCCGCGTAGTACCAGCGAACGAGCTGTTCCGGGTGCTCGTAGCTCTCGGCGTGCGACTCGACCATCGAGCGCACCTGTTCGGGGCGCGGGGTGAGGTCGTGGCGGCGGACGAGGTCCTGGAGCAGCAGGCCCAGCTTGACGCGGCGGGTCGCCCGCTCGGTGAAGAGATCCGCGGGCAACGTCATCTGATTGGTGGTCATTCCGCGGGATTTCAACTCCTCGATCGCGGATTGCTGCATTTGCTGGACTTCCTGGTCGATCAGCGAGCGCGGGAGGTCGAACGCCGCGGCGGCCGCGAGCGCATCCATCACCTGCTCCTTCACGCGGGCCTTCACGCGCTTGTCGACTTCCTTCTGGACGTTGTCGCGCACTTCCCGCTTGAGGCGCTCCACGTCGCCGTCTTCCACGCCGAGCTGGCGGGCGAAATCGGCATCGACGGCGGGCAGCTTCGGCTCGGACACGGAGTTCACCGTGACGGTGAATTCGGCCTGCTGGCCTTTCACCGGATCGGCGTAGTCGTCGGGGAACTTGAGCGTGAAGGTCTTCGTCTCGCCGGCCTTCATGCCCACGGTGTTGGACTCGAAGTCGGGGAGCATGCGGTTCTCGCCGAGGACGACGGCGAAGTTCTTCGCCTCGTTGCCCTCGAAGGCGTTGCCGGCGATCGTGCCGCGGAAATCGAGGTTCACGAGGTCGCCGGTCTGGGCAGCGCGGGCGACGTTCTCGAACGTGGCGCGCTGCTTGCGAAGCGTCTCGAGCGTCTTGTTGACGTTCTCGTCGCCGACGGCGAGCGCCGGGCGATAGAGCTCGGTGCCGGCGAGGTCACCCATGTTCACTTCGGGGTAGACCTCGAAGGTGGCGGTGAAATCGACGCTGGTGGGCTGCGCTCCGGCCTGGCCGGCCTGCACCGGCTGGAAGCGCGGATAGCCGGCGACGCGGTAGTTCTGGCTCTTCACGGCGTCGATGAAGGATTGCTGCACGGAGTCGTTCAGCACTTCCTGGCGGATCTGGTAGCCGTAGTGGCGCTCGACCATCTTGAGCGGCACCTTGCCGGGGCGGAACCCTTCCATGCGGACGGTCTGCGCGAGCTTCTTCAACCGCGTGGCGATTTCCTTCTCGAGGTCGGCGATGGGCACCGACACCGTGAGGTTGCGCTCGAGCGGACTGGACGTGTTCTGGACTGCCTGCTGCATATCGTTTTCCTTGTTGGTTTTCCCTCATGCCTCCGCGAGGGGCGGGCCGGGCACTACCCGGGTGAAGCGACCTGGTGCGAAAGGAGGGACTCGAACCCACACACCTTTCGGCGCTGGAACCTAAATCCAGTGCGTCTACCAATTCCGCCACTTTCGCGGTCGCGAAATTATACCCCAAAGCAGGGCCCTCCGGCACGGGTCGAAAACCGCCCGGCCACCGATATAATCTTGAAAATTCAAAAGCTTCGCGCCGCCCTTGCCCGTCGACCACTACGAGAATTTCCCCGTTGCCTCGTGGCTGCTGCCCGCCCCGATGCGAGAGCCCGTCGAGGCGATCTACGGCTTCGCCCGGGGGGCGGACGACATCGCCGACGAGGGGGACGCCGACGACGCGACGCGCCTGGCGGGCCTCGCCGAATACTCGCGCGCGCTGGATGAAATCGAGGCGGGGCGCAACGTCCCCTACCCGCCTTTCGAGCGCGCCGGCCGTGCGATCCGCGAGCATCACCTTCCGGTCCAGCTCTTCCGCGATCTCATCGACGCTTTCTCGCAGGACGTGACGACAAAGCGCTACGCGACCTACCCCGACCTGCTCGACTACTGCCGCCGCTCGGCCAATCCCGTCGGTCGCCTGCTGCTGCATCTCTTCGGCCGCACTGATGCGCGCAGCCTCTCGCAGTCGGATGCGATCTGCACCAGCCTGCAGCTCATCAACTTCTGGCAGGACGTGGCCGTCGACTGGCAGAAGGGCCGTGTCTACATTCCGCAGGAAGATCTCGTGCGCTTCGGTGTTCCGGAATCGTCGATCGGCGAAGCGCGCGTCGACGACGCCTGGCGCAAGGTGATGGCCTTCCAGTGCGAGCGCTCGCGGGCGCTGATGCGCTCGGGCGCCCCGCTCGGCCATGCGCTGCCGGGCCGGATGGGCCTCGAAATTCGCGCGGTTGTCGCCGGAGGGGAACGGATTCTCGATAAGATCGAGGCCGTGGCGGGCGACGTGTTCCGCCATCGGCCGGTCCTCGGCAAGGCGGACTGGCTCGTGATCCTCGCGCGGGCATTCGCGCGCCGCACATGACCCCCGACGAATACTGCCAGCAGAAAGCCGCGCAGAGCGGCTCGAGCTTCTACTACAGCTTCCTGTTCCTCCCGCCCGAGCGGCGGCGGGCGATCACGGCGCTGTACGCGTTCTGCCGCGAGGTCGACGACATCGTCGACGAGGTGCACGAGACCGATATCGCCCGCGCGAAGCTCGCGTGGTGGCGCACGGAAGTCGCAAACCTCTTCTCGGGCCAGCCGCAGCATCCGGTCACCAAGGCGCTGGCGCCGTTTGCCGCGACGTTCGGCCTCGACGCGGGCCGCATGAACGAGATCATCGACGGCATGGAGATGGACCTCACCCATCGCCGCTACGCCGACTTCGAGTCGCTGCGCCTCTACTGCCATCGCGCCGCCGGCGTCGTGGGCCAGCTCTCGGCCTCGATCTTCGGGTTCCGCGAGCCCTCGACGCTCGAGTACGCGGAGAACCTCGGCATCGCCTTCCAGCTCACCAACATCATCCGCGACGTGGGCGAGGACGCGCGCCGCGGGCGCGTATACCTGCCGGTCGACGAGCTCGCGAGCCACGGGCTCACGCCCGAAGACATCCTGCAGCGCCGCGGGGGCGACGCGTTTCGCACGATGATGGCTTTTCAAGCGCAGCGCGCCGAGTCGTACTACGACCTCGCGTTCTCGAAGCTGGCACCCGGGGACAAGCGCGACCAGCGCGCGGGCCTGATCATGGCCGCGATCTACCGCACGCTCCTCGACGAAATCCGCCGCGACAACTTCGACGTGCTCGACCGGCGCATCGCGCTGACACCGCTGCGCAAGCTCTGGATCGCGTGGAAGACGTGGGTGGGGACGTGACCGCCGCACGCGGCGGCCGAGCGCCCTCCCCCAAGCGAGTCGCGATCGTCGGCGCCGGTTACGCCGGCCTCGCCGCGGCCGTGACGCTGGTGCGCGAGGGGTGGAACGTCACGCTCTTCGAGGCGAACCGCACGGCGGGCGGCAGGGCCCGTCGCGTCGAGTATCGCGGCATGCTGCTCGACAACGGCCAGCACCTGCTGCTGGGCGCGTACCGCGACACGCTCGCCCTGATGCGCGATGTCGGCGTGCCCGACTCCGCGATCCAGCGCCGCCCGCTCACGCTTCGCATCCCCGGCCGGCTGGCACTCTCCGCGCCGCGGCTGCCCGCGCCCTTCCATCTCGCGGTGGCGCTGGTCACGGCGAAAGGACTCACGTGGGGCGAGCGCTTCGCGGCCATCCGCATGGCACGTGCGCTGCAGCGAGCGTCGTTTCGCGTGCCGCAAGGCATCACGGTCGGCGATTTCCTCACGCGCCATGCGCAGCCCGCCGCGGTGCGCGAGCTGCTGTGGGAGCCGCTCTGCATCGCCGCGCTCAACACGCCCGTCGCGCAGGCCGACGCGCAGGTCTTCGCCAACGTGCTGCGCGACGCGCTGTTCCGCAAGCGCGACGATTCCGATCTCGTGATCCCGTGCGTGGATCTCTCGGCGCTGTTTCCCGATGCGGCGCTGGCGTGGCTCGGTGAACGCGGCACCGAGATCGCGCTCGGCGTGCGCGCACTCTCGGTCGAGCGCGCCGGCGATGCGTGGAGCGTTACCACCGCCGCGGGCCCGCGCGCCTTCGACGCCGTGGTGTGCGCCGTCGCGCCGTTTCAAGTCGCGGCGCTCCTCGAGCCCGTGTCGCGCCTGGACGAGCTCACCGCGCGCCTCCAGCACATCGACCACGAGCCGATCACGACCGTCTATCTCCAGTACGACGCGCCCGTGCGCCTGCCCTTCCCGATGGTGGGATTGGTCGGCGGCCACGTGCAGTGGGTCTTCGACCGCGAGGCAATCTCCGGGCATCGAGGCCTGATCGCCGCCGTGATCTCGGCGTCCGGACCGCACGAGGGCCTCGAGCAGGACGTGCTCGCAACCGTTGCGCATCGCGAGATCAACGCGGCCCTCGGCCCCCTGCCGCAGCCGCAGTGGACGAAGGCCATCAGCGAGCGCCGCGCCACGTTCGCCTGCACGCCCGGCACCTTCCGCCCGCCGAACGAGACGGCCGAGCCCGGCCTCGTGCTCGCCGGCGACTTCACCGACAGCGGCTACCCCGCCACCCTCGAGGGCGCGGTGCGGAGCGGCATCTCCGCGGCCCGGACCACCATCGACCACCTCGCACAACGATGACGACCTCCCTTCCTCCCGGCTACGTGCCGCCTTCCGACCTCCTCGCCGAACGCGCCATCCTCGTCACCGGTGCGGGCCAGGGCCTGGGGCGCGCCGTGGCACTCGCCTGCGCGGCCCACGGCGCAACGGTGGCCCTTCTCGGACGCACGCCCAAGAAGCTCGAAGCCACGGCCGACGCCATCGAAGCCGCGGGCGGCGCCGATCCGGTTCTGATCCCCTTCGATCTCGCGAAGGCGAACACGCCCGAGTACGACCAGCTCGCCCACCTGCTGCGCCGCGAGATGAAGCGCCTCGACGGCATCGCGCATTGCGCGAGCCACTTCGTACCTCTCTCGCCGCTCGCCCACCAGACGCTGGACCAGTGGCTCACGCTGCTGCGCGTGAACCTCGCGGCACCCTTCGCGCTCACCAAGGCGTGCCTTCCCCTGCTTTCGGCGGCGCCCGACGCCTCCGTCGTCTTCACGGGCGAGACCCATGGCCTCGACCCCGCGGCGTTCTGGGGCGGCTTCGCCGTGGGCAAGGCCGCGCTGCCGGCGCTCGCCCACATCTGGTCGGAGGAACTGGAGAAGGCCGGGACGCCGCGGCTGAATGTTCTGGTGCCCGGACCCATGAATACTCCGCAGCGCGCGGTGAGCCATCCGGGAGAGGATCGGGCACGGCTTCCCTCGGCCGAATCCGTCGCGATCGCGTTCCTGTACCTCCTGGGGCGAGAAAGCCACGGCACGAGCGGGAAGACGTTGCGTATGTGACACAGTCGACAGGCGCTCGCTCGGGGAATCGGATAAACTACGAATTGCCCGAAATTCGCCTTGTAAGTTGTTGCTTTACCAGAAATAAATAGAGGCCGGCCCCCGCCCCCACCCCAAGGTCACCCAAGGTCGCACGATGCTTGATCAGGCCAACCGAACGTTCATTTGCAGCGTCGTGTTCATCGACCTGGTCGGCTATTCCAAGAAGCCCGTCACCGAGCAGATCCGCCTCAAGACGAGCCTCACGAACAACCTGTCCGAAGCGATCAAGGACATCCCGGTCAACGACCGCATCATCCTCGACACGGGCGACGGCGCGGCCATCAGCTTCCTCGGCGATCCGGAAGACGCGCTCTTCGTCACGCTGTCCCTCCGCGATGCGCTGGTGCGAGACAGCATGACGGCCACGATGGTCGAGGCCTCCGGAGACGACTCCGTGCGCATGGGCATCAACCTCGGCCCCGTGAAGCTCGTGAAGGACATCAACGGGCACCCCAACATCATCGGCGACGGCATCAACGTGGCGCAGCGCATCATGAGCTTCGCGCGCCCCGGGCAGATCGTCGTCTCGCGCTCGTACTACGACGTGGTGAGCAACCTCGCCAGCGAATACGCCAAGCTGTTCCAGTACGAAGGCTCGCGCACCGACAAGCACGTGCGCGAACACGAGATCTACGTCGTGGGCCACCACGAGGGCGCCATCCAGAAGGCGCGCGACGGCATGCAGGACCGCGCGTCGAACACGAGCCCGTCCGTCACGCGCCCCAAGATCAACACCACCGGCACCACCACCGTCACGCTCACCATCCCGAGCTTCGTGCAGGACAAGAAGAAGCTCACGATGCTGGCCGCCGGCCTGGCCTCGCTCGTCATCGTGCTGTCCGTGCTCGTGGCCACGAAGAAGTCGCCGTCGCAGCCCGAGGTCGTCGCCTCCGCGCCCGCCGCGGCCGAGCCCGCAAAGCCCGCGCCCGAACCCGCGAAGGCGCTTCCGCTTCCCGAGCCTGCGAAGGCCGCCGAGTTGCCTCCCGCCGCCGATCCCGCAAAGCCGGCCGAGCCGAAAGCCGAGACGCGTCCCGACGCGAAGGTGCTCGAGCCTGCGCCGACGCCCGGCCAGGTGCCCGCCGCGAACAACAATCCCGCGAAGGCCGATCCGGCTTCCGCGAAAGCCGGGGCGCAATCCCCGAAGGCCGATCCCAAGGCGGACGGCAAGACTGCGGACGGTGGCAAGCCCGTCGATCCCGCCAAGCCCGCCGGCATTCCCGCCACGCTCGTGTTCGCCGTGCAGCCGTGGGGCGAAGTGTTCGTGAATGGCAAATCGCGCGGCGTCGTGCCGCCCATGAAGTTCCTCAAGCTGGACCCGGGCAAGTACAAGATCGAGATCCGCAACACGAGCTTCCCGGCCCACGTCGAAACCCTCGACCTCAAAGCGCGCGACGAGATCACCGTGCGCCACCGCTTCCAATGAACCGTCCCGCCCTCGCACCGTTCGTGGCTTTCCTCGCGCTCCTAGCCGGGTGCGCGGACATGCAGAAGCTCCTGCCCGCCGACTCCAAGTCCGCGCCGGTCTCGCCGCAGATCACCGAGGCATCGCTGCGGGCCCGGGCCTCGGAGCAGCTCGCCCTCGGCCAGAAGCAGTACGACACGGGCGACCTCGAGAACGCCACCAAGAATTTCAACGCCTCGCTCGAGCACGGCATGCTCTCGAAGGTGGATCAATCCAACGCCCGCAAGCATCTCGCGATGATCAACTGCGTCTCCAATCGCGAGGCGCAGTGCCGCGACGAGTTCCGCAAGGCCTTCGAGATCAATCCCGACTTCTCGCTCACGTCGGCCGAAGACGGCCACCCGATCTGGGGCCCGGTCTACCGGAGCGTGCGCACGCAGCTCATCGCCGAGCGCGAAGCCGCGACGGCCGCGTCGCGCCCGCGCATCCTGCTCTCCAAGTCCGAGCAGATGCTCTCCGACGGCATGGTCAAGTACGACGCCGGCGACTACGTCGAGGCGCAGAGGCTCTACGAGTCCGCGCTCAAGGAAGGCCTGCGCGACAAGGCCGACCAGGTGCGCGCCATGAAGCACCTCGCCTTCAGCCTGTGCCTGCAGGACAAGTACCCCGCCTGCCGCGCCGAGTTCGTGAAGATCTACGACATCGACCCCGAATTCGACCTCACGCCGGCCGAAGCGGGACACCCGAACTGGACCAAGACCTTCGCCTCCGCCAAGGCGCAGGGCCGCAAGCTCGTCGCCGAGAAGGCGGCACGTGAGAAGGCCGAGAAGGACAAGGCGGAGAGGGCCGCCCAGAAACCCGCGACGGCACCGCCGACCGCGGGCGCCACACCCCCCAAGAAGAACTAGACAAACGCATGATTTCGACGCTGGGCAGGTACAAGGTCATCTCGGAGATCGGGCAGGGTGCCATGGGCACCGTGTACAAGGCCGTCGATCCGATCATCGACCGCACGGTGGCGATCAAGACCATCAACTTGAATCTCTCGCGCCAGGAGCTCGAGGAGTACGAGGCGCGCTTCCAGCAGGAGATCAAGGCCGCGGGGCGCCTGAACCACCCCAACATCGTCACGATCTACGACGTGGGCAAGACCGACCAGGTCGCCTACATGGCGATGGAGTTCCTCGAAGGCCAGGAGCTGAAGGACATCATCACCAGCGGCAAGCTCCTTCCGGCCGACCAGGTGGTGGACATCATCTCTCAGGTGGCCGACGGCCTCTGGTTCGCGCACCAGCAGAACATCGTGCATCGCGACGTGAAGCCCTCGAACATCATGGTGATGCGCGGCGGCATCGCGAAGATCACGGACTTCGGCATCGCGCGCCTGCCCAACTCGGCGGTGAAGACGATGACGGGGTTGATCCTCGGCTCGCCGCGCTACATGTCGCCCGAGCAGGTGATCGGCAAGACGATCGACGCGAGGAGCGACACCTTCTCGCTCGGCGTCGTGCTCTACGAAGCGCTCACCGGCGTGGCGCCCTTCGACGGCGACAACGTGAACGCGATCATGTACGCGACCGTGAACACCACGCCCGTGCCGCCGTCGCACCACAACCGCAACATCCCGGCGATGCTGGACCTCATCGTCGCCAAGGCGATGGCGAAGACGCTCGACGACCGCTACCAGTCGGTGAAGGAGCTCGGCGACGACCTCCGCGAGGTCCGCCGCCAGATGGACCACGGCCGCCCTGCTTCGGCGCTGAAGGCCACCTCCTCGCCCGTGCCGTCGCGTCCGGTGACGCTGCCCCCGTCCGAGAAGGTGATCGACACGGGCACGCAGCCTATTGCGCCGGAGCCTCCGCCCAAGGCGCCGGCGGGCGACGACACCGCCTCGCCCCTGCCGCTCGACAAGACCTTCGATTCGTTCGATGCGACGCTGCGGCTCGCCGCGATGACGAACCAGACGGAAGACTTCCGCGACTACATCACCGTCACGCAGAAGATGCGGGCGTACAAGGGCAAGATCGAGCCGGGCAGCCCGCTCGCGATCGCCGCCGAAGCCGCCGCCGCCGCCGCCGCGGCAGCAGCACCGCCGCCCCCGCCCAAGCCGGAGGTGCGCCTGCCGAATCCGGATGTGTCACGCCCCCGCGCGGTGCCTTCGGGCATGGTCACGCAGAAGACGCGCATCGGAACCGGCGGCACCAGCATGCTGGCCATCGGCACGATCGTCGTGCTTTTCGTGCTCGCCGTGGCACTCGCGATCGCGCTCGTCCTGAAGTAACGACGAATAAAGGGGTCAGGACAACTTATTCGAAAAAAGAAGCGTACGAATAAGTTGTCCTGACCCCTTTATTCGTCTCACTTCCTGACGTAGTCGACGGCTTCCACGAGCCGCTCCACCGTGATGATCTCGAGGCCCGCGATGGGCTGGCGTGGCTTGTTCGCCGCGGGAATGATCGCGTGCGTGAAGCCGAGCTTGGCGGCCTCCTTCAGGCGCTCCTGGCCGCGCTGCACCGGCCGCACCTCACCCGCCAACCCAACCTCGCCGAAGACCACATGGCGATCCGGCAGCGGCTTGTTGCGCAGGCTGGAGGCGATGGCGAGCGTGACCGCGAGATCCGCCCCCGGCTCCGCGATGCGCACACCCCCCACGGCGTTCACGAAGACGTCCTGGTCGAAGCAGGCGATGCCCGCGTGCCGATGCAGGACCGCGAGCAGCATCGCGAGGCGGTTCTGCTCCAGGCCCACGGTGAGGCGCTTGGGGGTGCCGCCATGCGAGTCATCCACCAGCGCCTGCAGCTCCACCAACAGCGGCCGCGTCCCCTCCTGCGTGACCATCACGCACGAGCCCGACACGCCCTCGGAGTGGCGCGAGAGGAAGAGCGCCGAGGGGTTGGTCACCTCGCGCAGGCCCTTCTCCGTCATGGCGAAGACGCCCATCTCGTTCACGGCGCCGAAGCGGTTCTTGAACGCGCGCACGAGGCGGAAGCTGGTGTGCGTGTCGCCTTCGAAATAGAGAACGGTGTCGACCATGTGCTCGAGCACCCGGGGGCCGGCAAGCGCGCCCTCCTTCGTAACGTGGCCGATGAAGATCACCGTGGTGCCGGATTGCTTGGCGAGGCGCGTCAACTGCGCCGCACACTCGCGCACCTGGGCCACGGAGCCGGGCGCCGAGGTGAGCGCCGAGGAATAGAGGGTCTGGATGGAATCGATCACCGCGACCTTCGGCTTCATGCTCACGATCGCGGCCTGGATCTTCTCCAGCTCGATCTCCGGAAGCAGCATCACCTTGGCGGCGTTCACGTCGAGCCGCTTCGCACGCAGCGCCACCTGCTGCGCCGATTCCTCGCCGGTCACGTAGAGCACGGGCACGACTTCCGAGAGCTTGGCCGCGGCCTGCAGCAGCAGCGTGGACTTGCCGATGCCGGGGTCGCCGCCGATCAGCACCACGCCGCCTTCGACCAGACCGCCACCGAGCACGCGATCGAATTCACCCACCATGGTCGGAAGCCGCGGGAAATCCTTGGCTTCGACCGACGACAGCGAGACCGCCTCGGCCGGAGCGGCAAGACCCGCGTAACGATGGCCGCCGGCGCGCGCCACTTCCGCCACCGTTTCCACGAGCGTGTTCCACGCGCTGCAGTGCGGGCACTGGCCAGCCCACTTGAGCGAGTTGCCGCCGCATTCGGTGCAGGTGTAGAGGGTCTTCGCTTTCGCCATGTCAGAGGGATCTCAGGACTTCGCCCGCGGTGCGGGCCTGGGGTGCGACGGACGCGGCGAAGGCAGCGAAGAGCAGCATGCCGCCGGCCACGAGGAGGAAGGGACCGATGGTGCGCGAGAAGAGCGCCCCGAACCAGCGCGACGATTCGATCGCGCCCATGCCGCGCGCGAGCGGCTGCGCGAGCAGGAGCTCGAACACGACTTCGGAAAGGATCGCGGGCGCCTGGTAGATCACGTAGCCGGCGGCGCCGAAGAGCAACGCCAGGGCGAGGACGACGAGCGCGATGGCGATCACGAGCAGGAAGCCGCCCTCGTCGTCGAAGGCGGAGCCGACTGCGTCACCTACCCCGTCAACGACGCCATCTCCCCATGACGACGAGGCACCGCCACCGTCGAAGGTGCCGCCACCCCCGTGGAAAACCGGGCCATCCACGCGCGTCGGAAGAGACAAAGGAATGTCACCGATGTCGGGCGCGGCGTCGAGCCCGGGATCGCTCGACTTCGACTTGCGTGCGCGCCTGGCACCCGTCGCTTCGATGCCCAGATCGGCTCCCACGCTCGTGACGTGCAGCCAGACCCAGACGCCGAGGAAAAACGTCCCATAGGCGACGAGCAGGGCCGGCAGGTAGCGCTTCCAGAGCGCGTCGACTCCGACGGCCAGCAGGCCCGCGGTGACGAGCGTGGCCATGGCGACGCTCGTCACGACGATCAGGAACATGTGGAAGCGAACCATGCCTCTGCGCTGGCGCACTCGACCCGCGAGCGTATGGGCGAGGACTTCGGAGGCGGGGCGGCGATCCTTCGTCACGGCGCCTCGCCCACTGCGACACGCGGCGCCAGGGCACACATGAGCTCGTAGCCCACGGTGCCGGCCGACGTGGCGACCTCGTCGATGGGCATGCCCTCGCCCCACAGCACGACGGGCGTGCCGACGCGGGCTTGCGGGACGGGCGTGAGGTCGACGGTGATCATGTCCATGGAAACGCGGCCGACCGTCTTTGTGCGGACACCGCCGACGACAATCGGCGTTCCGGAAGGCGCGAGACGCGGGTAGCCATCCGCGTAGCCGCATGCAACGACGCCGACGCGCAGGGCACCGGCGGCCTTGTATGTGGCGCCGTAGCCGATGGTCTCGCCCACGGCGAGGTCCTGGATCGCGATCAGCTCGGAGGTGAGCGTCATGGCGGGCTTGAGACCCAGCGATTCGGCCGATCGGTCGGAGAACGGCGTGGCGCCATAGAGCGCGATGCCCTCCCGCACCTTGTCCGCATGCGTTTCGGGGTGCGCGAAGATGGCCGCGGAGTTGGCCAGGCTTCGGGGGAGTACCAAACCGGCCGTGACCTCGTTGAAGCGGCGCATGGCCTCGCCGATGCCTTCGGGACCATCGGCGGTGGCGAAGTGCGTCATCAACGTGACGGACTTCACGGAGGCGCAAGCCTGCAGGCGAGCGAGCGCGGCACGTGCCGCGGCCGGCGTGAAGCCGAGCCGGTTCATGCCGGTGTTGATCTTGAAATACGTGTCGAGCTTGCCGCCCTTGAAGGCTTCCAGGTGGCGAAGCTGCTCTTCCGAGTGCACAGCCGTCGCAATGCTGGCCGCCGCCATCGCGGGGAGCTCGCGCGCTTCGAAGAAGCCTTCGAGCAGCAGGACCTCCTGCGAGAGGCCGGACTCGCGAAGGCGAACCGCGTACTCGGGCTCGATCAGGCCGAAGGCGTCCGCGTCCTTCAACGCCTTCGACACGCGGGCGAGGCCATGGCCATAGCCATCCGCCTTCACGACGGCGATCACCTTCGAGCGGGGAGCCGCGCGCTTGGCGACACCGTAGTTGTGCCGCAGCGCTTGCCCCGAGATCGTGGCGCGGATCGGGCGTGCCACGGGGCTAGTAGCCGGACGGGCCGGCGTAGTTCTCGAAGCGCGTGTGCTTGCCGAGGAAGGTGAGCTTCACGGTGCCGATGGGGCCGTTACGCTGCTTGCCGACGATGATCTCGGCCATGCCCTTGTCCGGCGAGTTCTCGTCGTAGACCTCGTCGCGGTAGATGAAGATGATCAGGTCCGCGTCCTGCTCGATGGCGCCCGATTCGCGAAGGTCCGACATCACGGGGCGCTTGTTCGGCCGCTGCTCCAGGGAGCGGTTCAACTGCGAGAGCGCGATCACCGGGCACTTCAATTCCTTGGCCATCGACTTCAAGCCGCGCGAGATCTCGGAGAGCTCCGTGGCGCGATTCTCGACGCCGCCTTCTGCAGCGACCATGAGCTGGATGTAGTCCACAACGATGAGCCCGAGGCCGCCGTATTCGCGCCACTTGCGGCGGGCGCGCGAACGAAGCTCCAGCGGGTTCAACGCCGCGCTTTCGTCGATGAGGATCGGAGCTTCGTTCAACTTGCCGAGCGCCACTCCTAACTTGTCCCAATCCTGCGTGTCGAGGCGGCCAGTGCGGAGCTTCTGCGCATCGACCTTCGAGACGGAACCCAGCAGGCGCAAACCGAGCTGCGTGCCGCCCATCTCCATCGAGAAGACGAGGACGGGGAGCTTGAGATCCAGCGCGACGTTCTCCGCGACGTTCAGCGCGAACGACGTCTTGCCCATCGCCGGGCGGCCAGCAACGATGACGAGATCACCGGCCTGCAAGCCCGTCGTCATTTCATCGAGATCCGTAAAGCCGGTAGCAACACCCGTCACGGCAGCCGGATTGCGATGCAGCTCATCCAGCCGGTTCATCACCTCGGAGAGCACGAGCGACATCTTCTGGAAGCTCTCCGAAGAACGGCCGCCTTTCTCGCCGATCTCCAGGATCTTCTGTTCCGCTTCGTCCAGCAGCTGCTTCGCCTCACGACCCGAGGGCGTATAGGCGTTGTCCGCGATGGTGGTGCCGACCTCGGCCAGCTTCCGCATGATCGAGCGCTCGCGGACGATCTCCGCGTAGCGGCGAATATTCGCGGCGCTCGGCGTGCCGGTCGCGAGCTGGTGGAGATAAGCGAGACCGCCAATTTCCTGCAGCTCACCGCTGACCTTGAACGCCTCCGAGACCGTGAGGACGTCCGCCGGTTTGTTGTCCTCCACCAGGCGCGTGACGGTGCGCCAGATCAGGCGATGGTCGTGGCGGTAGAAGTCGGACTCGGTGATGACGTCGCCAATGCGGTCCCACGCCTGGTTGCTGAGGAGCAGCCCGCCCAGGACGGCTTGTTCCGCCTCCACCGAGTGTGGCGGCAGGCGAAGTGATTCGACCTGCATGTCGCCCGGAACGGAGCCAGGAGGGGGGAAACGGTCGTTGGCGGGAACGGTCGGCATCGCGTTGTTTTTTTCTGGAAGCGGGGCGCGAATGCGGGTGAAACGCGCAAGCGGGGCAGTGTGCGTTCTGGTCGGTTCCATGACAACGGAAAAGGCTGTGGATGATCCGACTCTACGCGCGCGGGGAACCTGTTAATTGAGTGACTAACAAATTGTGGATAACCCCGGTAAAACAAAAGGGCCGCGGGGGTAAACCGCGGCCCTTTTCAACAACTTGCGTGCTGTTACTGCTCGCCGATCACGTGAACGGTGACGTTGGCGAGGACATCCGTGTGCAGCTGGACCACGATCGGGAACTCACCGATGTTCTTCAGCGAACCGGCCGGCATGCGGACATCGGCCTTCTTCAGCTCGATGCCGGTGGCGGCCGTGAGGGCCTCGGCGATATCCGTGTTGGTCACGGAACCGAACAGGCGGCCGTCCGGGCCCGCTTTCTGCGTGATCTCGACCTTGGTGCCTTCGAGCTTGGCGGCCTTGTCTTGCGCGCCGGTCAGCGTCTCGTTGGCCTTGCGCTCGAGCTCCGCGCGGCGGCCTTCGAATTCCTTCAGGTTGGCCGTCGTCGCACGCTTCGCCTTCCCTTGCGGGATGAGGAAGTTGCGCGCGAAGCCGTCCTTCACCTTCACCACGTCGCCCAGGGCGCCGAGGTTCGCGACTTTTTCCATGAGGATGACTTGCATGTTCGTGTCTCCTCTCAGTGAAGGTCGGTGAAGTGCAGCAGCGCGAGGAAGCGGGCGCGCTTGATGGCGATGCCCAGCTGGCGCTGGTACTTCGCCTTCGTGCCGGTGATGCGAGCCGGGATGATCTTTCCGTTCTCGTTCACGAAGTCCTTGAGGATGGCGATGTCCTTGTAGTCCACCCACTTGATGTTCTCTGCGGTAAAGCGACAGAACTTCCGGCGACGGAACAGTCCGCGATTCTGCGGTTTCTTGCCGTCCTTGCCGAACTTCCCTTTGCCTTTACCTTTGCCGCGGGGTGCGGGTCTGGGCATGGTTCACTCCGTATCGATGATCTTGAATTCGTTGATGTGCAGGACCGGGATGTCGCTTCGGGCACTGCGCTTGGTGAGGAAACCCTTCACCGCGATGCGCTGGCCCTTGCCGAGGGCGCCGAGCCTGGGGGCGACTGTGCCGAACCCCGAAGCGTCGATCGTGACCTCGACCGTCCTTGCCCCACCCGCCTCCACCTGCTCGGAGACATGCCGCAGCCGCAAGGCGACGGTATCGACTCCGCCCGGCGTAGCCCGTACGGGGCCCACGTCGAGGATCTCGGCGTCGAGGAGGAGCTGGTTGCGATCCACCCTTTCCAGTTCGGTCGTTACGCCGCCGCGGCCGGCTGCTCGCGCGGAGCTGCAGCAGCGGGAGCCGGAGCTTCCTTGCCGCCTTCGCGCGCTTCGCCCTGCCCGTCGGTGACGTTGCGGGATTTCTCTTCCTTCATCATGGGCGACGGGCCGGTGACGGCTTCGTCCATGGTGACGATGAGGTGTCGCAGCACGGCGTCGTTGAACTTGAACGCGTGCTCGATTTCCGCGAGCGTCTCGTTGCCGATCTCGATGTTCATCAGCACGTAGTGCGCCTTGAACACCTTCTGGATCGGGTAAGCCAGCTGGCGCCGGCCCCAGTCTTCGATACGGTGCACCTTGCCGTTGCCCGCGGTGACCATGCCGCGGTAGCGCTCGATCATGGCGGGCACTTGCTCGCTTTGATCGGGATGCACGATGAATACCATCTCGTAATGGCGCATGAACTCTCCTTTTGGGTTGAAGCTCCCCACCGCATGCGAACGGGGTGGAGCAAGGTTCGGCAGCACACGGGTATCGACCCGGCCACCGCTCCGCGAAAACATTCCGCAGAGCCAACGATTATAGCGGAAAAAGGCCTACAGGAACAACTACTTCGGGACCTTGTAGTAGGCGCGGTACCAGTCCACGAAGCGCTGGACGCCCTCCTCCACCGGCGTGGCGGGTTTGAAGCCCACGGCCGCGTCCAGGGCGCTCGTATCGGCCTCGGTGGCCGGGACATCCCCGGGCTGCATGGGGAGCAGCTCCAAGTCGGCCTTGCGGCCCGTGGCCTTCTCGATGGCCTCGATGTAGCGCATGAGGGGCACGCGCTCGTTGTTGCCGATGTTGAAGATCCGGTAGCCGTCCGGGCGGTCCAGGATGCGCACCACGCCTTCGACTATGTCGTCCACGTAGGTGAAGTCCCGGTCCATCTGGCCGCGGTTGTAGACCGGCAGGCGCTCGCCGGCGAGGATGCCGCGCGTGAACTTGAAGAGCGCCATGTCCGGCCTTCCCCACGGGCCGTAGACGGTGAAGAACCTGAGGCCCGTCGTCGGCACGCCGAAGAGGTGCGTGTACGAATGCGCCATCACCTCGTTGGCCTTCTTGGTGGCGGCATAGAGGGAGAGCGGATGGTCGGTGCCGTCAGTCTCGCGATTCGGAAGGTGGTCGGTCGCGCCGTAGACCGAGCTCGTGGAGGCGTAGACCAGGTGCCCGGACTTCTGGCGCCTGGCGCCCTCCAGGACGTTCATGAAGCCCGTGATGTTGGATTCCACGTAGTCGTGTGGGTGATCCAGGGAATGGCGAACCCCGGCTTGCGCGGCCAGGTTCACGATCGCGTCGAAGCGCTCCTTGGCGAAGAGGGCTTCCATCGCCCTTCGGTCGGCCATGTCCACGTGCATGAATGCAAAACGCGGAGCCTCCTTGAGGATGGCCAGCCGCGCCTGCTTCAGCGCCACGTCGTAGTAGGCGTTGAGGTTGTCGAGGCCGGCGATCGTGTCGCCTCTTTGGAGGAGGCGATTCGCGAGGTGGAAGCCGATGAAGCCGGCGGCGCCGGTGAGGAGGATTCGCATGGCTGAATTCTAGGCGTGCGCGCGGTCCAGATGCAGCGATATCCAACCCAACGCGAGAATCACCATGAAGAGCGCGGCGTTGGCGGGGATCTGCAAATTGAAATCTACCCATGAGTGGATCAGGAGCGCCGTGATGCCCATGGTGGAGGCGAAGGCCATGCCTCGCATCAATGGGTCTCTGCGCACCCACTGGGCTCTCAGCGCGGCGATGAGGGAGAGCAAGACGACGCCCCCCAGCAGCGAGAGGCCGAGGATTCCGGATTCGGCGGCGATCTGCGCGTAGTCGTTGTGGGCGTGGTCGTAGAACGAGACGACGGTTTCCGGTCTGTATTTCGGAAATGCCACATAGAACGTGCCCGGCCCCGCACCCAGGATCGGATAGTCCTTGATGAGGGGGAGCGTGTAGGCCGCGGGCTCTTCGCGTGTCCGGACATCTTCCACGGTCGTCGCCTCGATGCGCGCCGCGAGCTTCTCGACGCCGAACCAGCTTCCGACGATCAGGAGATCGAGGACGACAAGGCTTGCGAGAAGGATGACCGTGTTGCGCGTCGCGTATCGCGACAGGACGATGCCCAGCACGCCCGCGATCATCAGCGCGGAGAAGAACGCGGTGTTGCCCATGCGTGAGTGAGTTGTCGTGAGCGCGATGACGAGGACGCAGAGGGACAAGCGCAGCACCATCTTCGGCGACAGCACCCAGGCCACCAAGTCCCGCAGGAACGCCTTCCAGGTTTCGGCGCGCTTGTCGGAAAGGCCAGCGATCAACAGGCCGATGCCGACCGCGCTCATCATTTCGAGATAACCGGCGAAGTGATTGCGATTCGGATACGTGCCGCTTGCAGAAGTGCCGTGCGCGATGATCGTGCCGAAATGCTCGTCGTTGGAGAAGGAGAGGTGCATGAGCACGGCATACACACCCTGGATCACGGCCACATAGACCAGTACGCGTGCCGCGTTGAGCACGCGTGATCGATTGTTCACGAGCGCCAGCACCAGGAAGAAGACCGCCGAGTAGCCGAGGGTCTTCACCAGGGCCACCTGTGAGGCGTGAGGTTCGATGGAAAGCGTCATCGTTTCACGCGGCCCGGTCAGGAATGTCGTAGCCGCCTGCAGGCGGGCCGAATGGGGTGATAGGTACTCGACCCAATCCGGAGGCAGCGGAACGAAGTGAAATGCCTGAAGCGCCGCGAAAGCTCCGAGCAGCACGAAAGCGGGCCAGGCATTGCGGAGCGCATCGGGCACCTGCGCCTTTTCCAGCGCCCAGAGGATCAGCCAGAACCCGAGGATGAAGAAGGCGCCCCCGACCAGGATTGCCCATGCCCAACCGCGGTTGCTACCCAGCGGGATCGGCGCCCATGCGAGGAGCACCAGGAGGGCCCAGAAGAGGGCCTTCTCGAGCGTGAAGGGAAGCTCGAACCCTGGAAACGACCTGCGACGGCGGCGGCGGGCAGAGTGCCCGCCTTCGCGTCGTTCGCTCAGCGTACGCTCGCCGAGCCGCCGCCGCCTGCGCCCGTAGGACCCGAGGCGTTAGGCGTATTGGTCGTGGTGGTCGAAGTGTCGGCGGGCGGCTGAGGTCCCCGGGGCTGCTGTTGAAATTGGAGCAGCGGCAACCGCGACAGGCTAATCACGCTGGCGCTGAAGTTGAGTTGGCTAAACAGGATTGGGGGCGGAATCGGATTGTCGAACACGAAGGAAACGCCGAACAGCCTCGACAAACTTACGACTTGGGATCCTTGCCGGATCTCGCCCGCTCCGTCCAACACGCCGAAGGTGAATCTGTTGCCGTCGATTTCCCCGATGGTATCCGTGCCGCGGATACCGATGGTCGCGGTCCGCGCCTTATAAGTCACGGCGTCGGGGGAGGCTTTGCCGATGAGGCCGGTGAGAGCGCGCATCCCGCCGTCCACGAGCGACAGGAGGATGTTGCCGGACTTGGCGGGCGCGTTGTACTTGTAGGTGCTGACCGTGAGCCTGGAGCGCGACGAGAGGGCGACCACCTGGTCGTCATCGAACCGCACGATGAGCGTGGTGCTGGGGCCGGTGACGAGCGTGTCTCCCTCCACCACGGCATCGCCCAGGCGCAACGGACGCGGGGCACCAGTTCCAGATTGAACGGTTGCGGTGCCTTCCAGGCTGCTGACGACGCCGCCTTCGGCGAACGCAAGGGAAGAGGCAATCAAGGCGAAGGTGCCGGCCAGGAGCTTGAGGAAGGTTTTCATGTGTTCGCCTCGCAAAGTTTGGCCCATAGGGGGTCGGGGAAACGCGCGTCGGACGGAACCCGGGGGCACGCGAGGGAAAGCCTACCACGGCGCTCCGAAATTTTCAGCATTTCCATGGGGTTACGGCGCATTCCAGATGCAATAGCTTGGAGGACGGCGGCCTTCGTCTCCGGTCCGATGTCGTCCCAGAGCGCGAAGCCGTAGTCGACCACGATGCGCTGCACTTCGGGCTCGTTGGGGCCCAGCAAGACCGCGTTGAGCAGGACCTGCTCGTAGTCACCTGTGGTGGACCCGAGTCGATAGCGCACATCGGCGATGCTCGCCCAGGTATAGGGAGACGAGGGACGCTGTGTCAGCGCGGCGGTGAAATGGTCAAGGGCGAGCTGCTGGAAATCCGGATTTCTGCGGCGTTCGGAGTAGAGCACGCCGAGCAGCTCTTCGACCGCACCATTGCGGCGGGCCAGGCGCTGTGCGCTTTCGAGTTGGTCGCGTGCTTGGAGCCAGGGCTCCAGCTCCGGGGACACTTTCCGGGATTGCCACGACGCAATCTGGTCGGTGACTTCATAGGCGAGCGTCTCGGCCAGGCCCAGCTTTGCGGCCCACACCGTGAACCCGACCAGAATTGCGACCGCTGGAATGGCAACCGCGAACCGCGCAGGGCGGGTCACGATCAGTCGGCTTGGCCGTACGTCTTGCCGTAGCCGCGCTTGTAGCCGTACTTCTTGTAGCCCTTGTAGCTCATGTAGCCGCTGTACTCGCCGTAGTACTTCTCGGCACGCTCGATATCGAGCTGGTTGAGCACCACGCCGAGGACCGGGGCGTTCACTCGGCGCAGGCGCTTCAGGCCGTTCTGTGCGACCTGGTAGGGAGTGGCGTCCGCCTTCACGACATAGATCACCGAGGAAGCGTACTGCGAGAGCACTAGGGCATCGGACACAAGCTGCAGCGGCGCGGAGTCGATGATGACGATGTCGAACGCCTCCTTGAGCTTCGTCACGACCTCCTCGAAGCGCTTGGAGGAAAGCAGCTCCAGCGGATTGGGCGGAACCGTGCCCGCCGGCAGGATGTGGATGCCGGCCTGCTCCTGCAGGAAGACGCACTGGCTGATCTGCGCCTGGCCCGCCACGAGGTCGGCCAATCCGGGAGAGCGGGTATCCCGCCCCACCAGCTTGGAGATCTTGGGCCGGCGAAGGTCGCCGTCGATCAGGAGGACCTTCTTCACCTGCCCGAGGGCGCAGGCCAGGTTGAAGGAGAGCGTGGTCTTGCCCTCTTCCGGCACCGAAGACGTCACCACGACAATCTTGTGCTTCGAGTCGAGCGCGGACATCAACACGCTGGTGCGAACGGTTCGCACGGCTTCAGCGAATGTCGATTGCGTATCGTTGAAGAAGGCCAGCTCGGAAATGAAGCCCTTCTTGCCCACGATGCCCTTGATCTTCTGCAGCACGCCGAGCGCGGGCACCCCAAGCCGATGTTCGACATCCGACGTGGAATTGAGCGTGTTGTTCAGGCGATCCAGCAGGAGAGCTAGCATCGCGAATATGACGAGCGCCAGCACCGTCGAGATACCGACGATCTGTCCCTTCCGCGGGGAGAACGCGAAATTGGGGACTGTCGCGGGGTCCACGACGCGTGCGATCGTGGACTGCAGATCTCCGGTCGCGCTCGTTTCCTTGAGGCGGCCGACGAACATGTCGTAGAGGTTGCGGTTCTGCGACACCTCGCGCTCGAGGACGCCGAGTTGGAACTCCTTGCGGTTGATGCCCTGGATGTCGGCCTTGCTCTGCGCGAGCGCGCGCTCGACAGCCGCCTCATTCGCCCGAGCGACCTCATATTCCTTCGCCAGTCCGGTGACGACGATCTCCATCTGACGCTTGGTATTCTCGCGAGCCGAATCGAGTTCGGCGCGTGCGCGAATCATGTTGGGATGTTCGGGGCCGTAACGCTTTGATGCTTCGTTGAGGCGGCGCTCCGCATCCCCCTCCTGTTCCTTCGTCTTTTGGACAAGGGGGTGGCGAAGGACGGCCGGAATCGAGTCGTAGGTTGCCTTCGCCTTTCCCGACTGAATCTGCTGCACGAGGTTATAGGAAGCCTCTGCTTCTGCGCGCTTCGCACGCGATTCGACGACGCTCCGGGTAAGCTCTTCGAGCTGCTTGCCGGCGCCCGACATCGCAAGACCCTTGGTGTCGACGATGCGCTCGCGATCCCGATAGTCCTGAAGATTCCTCTCCGAGGCTTCGACCTTCGACCGAAGCTCGCCCATACGCTCCCGAAGCCAACTCGTCGCCTTCTGCGTCATCGCAACGCGGGCCTCGAGATCGCTCTCGATGTAGATATCGGCCAATGCATTCGGCACACTGGCCGCAAGTTCGCGATCGTATGAGGAAAAGCTGATCTGCACGAGTTGGCTGTTGCGTACGAGCTGGATTTGCAGGTCACTTCTTACGCGCCCAACAGCCGACTTCAGAGCGTCTTCCTCGGATGCCTCCTTTGGTTCCTCGCGTAGTAAATTCAATGGATTGAACTTGGCGAGTGCGCTCGGTTGGGCCTGACGTGGGTCGAATTCCGGATGCTTGGTCAGCCCCAACTTCTGAACGACCTTGCGAGTCAGATCGACGCTCTTGAGTATCTCGACCTGCGTCTGGTAGTACTCACGCTGAAGGAGGCCCTGGTTATAAACCTCCTCGATGGACACGACCTTCGTCTTGCCTTGCTCGATGAGCAGAGTCACGGTCCCGCGATAGATGGGACGCATCCCGAACGCAATAAGAGCGGCCAGGATCGCCACCATGATCGTGAGGCCCAGGATGCTCCAGCGTCGCTTGGCGATGGCACGCCAGTATTCGACGATGTCCGAGGTCTTTTCTTGAGGACCTTGCTGCAACTGATCCGCAGGCTGGAGACGGTCTTGGAGCGTGAGGTCGTTCATCAGAAGAAGCTTTC
This sequence comes from Usitatibacter rugosus, assembly GCF_013003965.1. NCBI lineage: Bacteria > Pseudomonadati > Pseudomonadota > Betaproteobacteria > Nitrosomonadales > Usitatibacteraceae > Usitatibacter > Usitatibacter rugosus. Next base: position 2,974,687 of record NZ_CP053069.1, read on the forward strand.
CTCGACGGTCAGGATGTCGCCGGGCATCATCGGCGCATTCAGGTCGACCCGCTTCGCCGTCTGCGACGAATCGTCATCCCGAATGAGGTTCAGCTTCTCTCGGGAAGCGCGTTCCTTGAATCCGCCGGCAATCGAGATCGCCTTGCGGACCGTCAGGCCCGGCATATACGGATACCCGCCCGGCTTCTCGACGTGGCCGTTCACGAAGAAGTTGCGGTACTCGTCGATGGAGATCGTCACCTGCGGATCAAGAAGGTACCGACCCTTGAGCCCCTTGGTGATTGTGTCCTCCAGCGCGCCCACGGTCATTCCACGCACTCGGATCTCGCCCAGCACCGGAAGGGAGATCGTGCCGGCATCCGAAAGGCGGACTTTCTCGCGCTTCAGGTCGTCCTCGCCCTGCACCCGGATGGTGATGAGATCCCCCGCTCCGAGCTTGTAGGTGGAAAGGTTCTGGCCCTGCGCGGACGCAAGGCCCGACAGCGTCACGAGGAGCGTGAAGAGGAATGCGGTGGCGTGCGCCATGGATGGCGAAAGTCTCATAGGCAAGGAGGCTTTGGACGTCGGCCCCTCAGGAAGTGCGAGTCTCGGAGGCATTTTAACGCCTCCGAGGGACCTTACAGCGAACCTGTCGCTGTCAGCATGTACAGGTTGCGGTCGTACTCGAACTGAGGGAGGTTGGAATCCCGTGTGAAGTACTGGTACTCGGCTCCAAGCGTCAGCCAGCGGCGGAACTTGTAACCGACCTTGAGTCCCACCGAAGTTGTCTCGTCCCGGCGATCGAAGCCCTGGTACTTATCCTTCTGGTATCGGGCGCCAATCTCAGACCAGACGACCGAATTCCAATTGTGGGTCCACAAAACACCGCTCGCGTCCGTAAGGATGAACGTGCCCAGACCTGTCGATTCCGTCGGCTGGCGCGAGCTGTAGAAATCGAACTTGGAGTAGGTCCTCGGAAGCCACGTGATGATGCCTTCCCAGGAGCTGTCTTTCGCCGAGGGGAAGCAGCAGTCGAATTTCTTCTCGACGCGCCCCACTTTGACCGTGCCGGTGGTCGCCGCGGTGGCATCCCACGTCGCGCCGATGTAGTAGCGGATTTCCTCGCTGTCCAGCTGCGAGGTGGAAAGTTTGTAGTCGAGCTCGGTGTGGCGAGCTTCGAACAGCAGAGAGGTCTTCGGCATGACGCGCCAGTAGAAGGCGCCGCCGTATTCGGTCGTCACGCGATCGCTGGCAGCGGTCGTCTCGCGGTTGTTCAGGTACTGCCGATCCGCATAGCTGTAGTAGGCCTCAAACCGCCCTTGCGCATTGGGGGCACCGTAGGCGTACGTCACGGTCGGCGTGGACAGCTTGTAGCGATCCACTTGGCTGGAGATGCCGCGGTCGGTCGATCCCCGCGGATCGTGCGCGCGAAGGTAGTCGTAGCCCACGCGCAGGAAGGACCGCGGAGAGAAGGCGAAGTCGTAGGTGCTGCGCAGCGTCTGGTCGACGTAGTCGTCTGCCTCGCTGCTGTTGTACTGGCCGATGTTGGCAACGTAGCCCAGCTGGAACACGGAACGCTCGCTGCGAGCATCGAGCTTCACGCCCAGGCTGTAGATGGCGAACCCCGAATCCAGTTCGTTGTTCGGGGACAGCAGCAGGTTGTCGTCGCGACCCACCGTTACGCCGGCGAAAGGCGCGAAGTACAGAGGTCCGTCACCGAGCGGCACCGCGGCCATGCCCAGCGCCGGCGAGTTGGTTTCCGGGAAGGCGTAGGCTGGCCGCACAGGGCTCACTTGCGCGCTTGCAATACCGGTTAGCGCCATGAGGGCGCCGGCAGCCGCCCCGTAGATTTTCTTGTTCTTCATGTTTTTCCCTTAACGAGTGCTGGGGGGCACGCCGCCAACCCCGCCACTTCCGCCCCCGCCAGACCCCGCGGGTGCCGCGTTATTTGGCGTAGCGAGCGTGCCGCCGGTGAGTGCGCCGGAGGCCCCCGCGACGATCAGATTCACAGTGGCCGGATTGGCACCCGCCGCGATGGCGGCCGCCTGAGCAGTTGCGGGCGGAACCCCGGCGTCGATGGCCGCGATGAGCACTGCCGACACGTCCCCACCTGCACCAATCACTGCGGCGATTGCAACCGAGGGCGATACACCGGCCAGCAACAGAGCAGATGTCAGCGAGCCTGCTTCAACGCCGGCGGCCAAAGCCGCCTTGGCAATGTCAGCGGCACTCTTACCTTGGGCCAGTTGCTGCTTTACAGCATTGCCGAGCTGTGCGGCCGTCATCCCGCCCGTGAATTGGGCGAGGGCGGTGGTCGCGGCCAGCGCAATACCGACGAAGAGAGAAATCGCGGTCTTCTTCATGGTTGGGCCCTTCCGTAAAAGTTACAAGAAATATCGCCCGTAAGTACTTGTACGAAATGCATTTTTACTTGCGGACAATATGCCGAAAAACGTCAGCCGTCAAGCCGAGGGCGTTGCACGGGAACAACACCCCGGGGGGTGTCATTAGTCCCGCCTACCCTCACAAATCGATTCACCGGTAAATCTTGCCCGTCGCGCTCCTACACCCTAATGACACCGGTCCGGTCGGGATGTCGAATCCTCCGCTAACGCGACGTGATCTATCTGACGAGCCCGCAGATTCGGGAGTTCCTTTCACCACGGTGTCTTTCGAGCGATTCAACGGCCAAGCTACAATTTTGCGTTGCGCGGTATCCGCATTCCCGGGGTATCGTCCAGCTCCACGCCCCCTGAGAACAGAATGACGACCCCCCCTTCCCCCGTCCGCGCCGTGGTCCTGGCGGGCGGTTCCGGCACCCGCCTTTGGCCGATGTCTCGCCTCCATGCACCGAAGCAATTTCTCCGGCTCACGGGACACGAGACGATGCTCGAGGCCACCGTCAACCGTCTCGGACCGCGCATCGCGCCCTCCGATGTCCTGGTGGTGACTAGCGAGGCGCTTGCCAAGGGAGAGGGCTTCCACCAGCTCGAGCCGTACGAATCCCTGTTGGAGCCTGTCGGCCGAAACACAGCCCCGGCAATCGGCGTGGCTGCAATGCGGTACCGCCTCGAAGGCATCGACCCGGTGATGGTCGTCCTCCCCTCCGATCACCTCGTGACCAACGTGCCCGCTTTCCAGCGCGTGCTGGCCGCTGCGATCGATGCGGCCGAAGACGGACGCCTGGTCACGTTCGGCATCACGCCAACAGAGCCCGCCACGGGGTATGGCTACGTCAAAGCGCCGGCGAATCACGGCAACGTGCGCCCGGTCGAGCGCTTCAAGGAAAAGCCCGATGTCGAGACGGCACGCGCGATGCTCGCCGAGGGTGGGTATTTCTGGAACTCCGGCATGTTCGTCTGGAAGGCCTCGGCCATTCTCGATGCCATCCGCCGTACCCAGCCCAAGCTCTCCGCCCTCCTCGACCTCATGCAGAAGGAAGCCGGCAGCATCGCGGGCCTCGCCGCAGTCGTGAAGAAGCGGCTGCCGGAAGCCGAGTCCATCTCCATCGACCACGGCGTGCTGGAGACCTGCGGCAACCTCTATCTCCTGCCTGGCGACTTTGGCTGGTCCGACATTGGCAGCTGGGATGCGATCCACGATGTGTCGGAGAAGGATGCGGATTCCAACGCGAGCCAGGGCAACGTCGTCGCCATCGATTGCCGCAACACGCTGATTCGCAGCGAGACGCGCCTCGTGGCCGCGGTGGGCCTGGACGACGTCACCGTCATCGAGACGTCCGATGCCGTGCTGGTCACGAAGCGTGGTGAAGGACAGCGCGTGCGATCCATCGTCGACGAGCTGATCCGGCGCTCGGCCACGGAGCACATCACCCACACGAAGGTGAATCGCCCCTGGGGTTCGTACACGGTCCTCGAGGAAGGCCCGGGCTTCAAGATCAAGCGCATCGAAGTCCGGCCCGGCGGACGCCTGTCGCTACAGAGCCATGAGCATCGCTCGGAGCACTGGGTCGTCGTCTCGGGAGCGGCCACCGTGACGTGCGATGCGAAGGTCTCCACGCTCAATCCGAACGAGAGCACCTACATCCCCATCGGCACGAAGCATCGCCTTGAGAACCTGGGCGACGTGCCGTTGCAGATCATCGAGGTGCAGGTCGGCGTCTATGTCGGGGAAGACGACATCAAGCGCTACGACGACCAGTACGGTCGTTGACCGGGTGACGCCGGCTCCCCTTCGCTACAAACCGTGGTGGATCGCGCTCGGTGCCGCGTGCGTGCTGGCGATCGTCTATCTCTCGCTCACGCCCAATCCGCTACCCGGCCACGATCTTGGCGGAGCCAATCTCAACCACGTTTTCGCCTATGGCGTCACGGCGCTCTGGTTCGCCCAACTTCGCGAGGAGCCTGGGATCGGGATCTGGACGCCGCTCGCGCTCTGCGCGATGGGAATCGCCCTCGAGTTCGCGCAGGCGCTGACGGGCTACCGGCACTTCAGCTACGCGGACATGGGCTCCAACGCCGCAGGTGTCGCCTTGGGCCTGTTCGCAGGCCAGCCGCTTCGCGGCCGGCTCTTGCCCACGCTGGAGCGCCTCGTCCGCCCTACTTGAAGTCCCCCGCCTTGATGATCGTCATCTTCGCCGGGTCCACGTACTTCTTCAGCGCCGCGTTCACGTCCGCGACCTTGAGGGCCATGATCCGGTCCTCGAACTGCTTGCTGAACGCCCACGTGCGGCCCAGGTTGAGGTTGTTCACCCAGCCCGCGGCCACCGTGCCGTCCTGCGAGCGGTTTTGGACGCGCATCTGCATGATCCCGGACTTCGCGTTGGCGAGCTCCGCTTCCGTGAAGCCGTCCTTCAGCGCCCGGTCCACCTCCTCGCGCAGCGCGACTTCCACCTTCGCGACGTTTTGCGGTGCGGCGATCGCGTAGGCAACCCAGGAGCCGGCGCGGTCCGTCGAGCCCACGGCGAGGTCCGAGCCCGTGCCGTACGAGAGGCCATCCTTCTGGCGGATGCGCGCACCCAGGCGGGAATCGAAGCTGGCACCGCCGCCGAGGATGTAGTTGGCAACGTAGAGCGCCGCGAAGTCGGGGTCGTCGTCGCGCGAGTTGACGTTCAACCGGGCAAGCAGGATCGCGTTCTCCTTGTCCGGCGTGGGAACCGCCTTGTTGATCGGCGACACGTCGCGATAAGCCTGGTCGATGCGCTGGTAGGGCGTGGCGCTCTTCCATCCTTCGAGCAGCTCCTTCAGCGTGGCCGCAGCCTTCGCCTCGTCGAAGTCGCCGACGATGGAGATCTCCGCCACGCTCGCGCCGTAGAACGCCTTGTGGAAGGCCTTCACGTCGTCCAACTTCACGGCCTGCGTGTCCTCGATCGCTTCCTCGAGCGTGCTGGCATAGCGCCAGTCGCCCTTCGGATAGGCGTTGAAGTGGCGGGAAAGGGCTTCGGAGGCGCGCGAGTTGGGCTCCGAGAGCTGCGTCTGGAGCGCGGTCACGGCTTGCTTCTTCAGTTGCTCGAACTCGCCTTCCGGGAAAGAGGGCTCGCGCAGCACGTGCACCGCAAGGCGCAGGGCCCCGTCCAGGTTTTCGCGGGTGGTCTGCATGTTGGCACCGGTGCCACCGATGCTCCCCGAAATCTTCAGCTTCTCCGACTCATCCGCGATCTGCTCGCGGGTGTACTTGGTGGTGCCGCGAGAGAGCATGGAGCCGGTGAGCGACGCGATGCGGCGCTTGCCGAAGAGGTCCTTCTCGTTGCCGATGCGAAGCTGCATCGTGACGTTCACCACTTCGCCACGGTTCTTCTTCGGCAGCAGGGCCACCTTCACGCCGCCGAACTCGTAGCGCTTGGTGCGCGCCTCGATGTTGGCCTGCGTGGGTTCGAACGCTTCGGACGTGCCGACCGTTGCCTTGCCCTTGAAGTCCTTCATCACCTCGGCAACGGTCGGCGCCTGCGGCACCTCGGCGCGAAGCGGATTGTCCTCGGGCACGTAGTAGCCGATCACGCGGTTGTCGCGCCGGTAGTAGGCCGCCGCGGCCTTCGAAATGGAATCGGGCGTGACCTTCTCCAGATCGTCGCGCGACAGGAAGAAGAGCCGCCAGTCGCCCAGGGCGATGTACTCCGACATCTGGGCGCCGATGGTCTCGTGGTTGTTGAGCGTCTTCTCGAACTGGTTCGCGTAGTTCTTGCGGGCGCGGTCCACTTCCTCCGCGGTGGGCTTCTTCGTGGCGAGCTCCTCGACGATGCGCACCAGCTCGTCCTTCACCGGCTCGACCGGATCGCCCTTCTTCACCACGGCACCGAAGATGTGCAGGCCGGGATCAACACCGACCAGCGGATAGCCGAACACCTGGGCCGCCTTCCCGCTCTCGACGAGTGCTTTGTGCAGCCGGCCTGTCGGGGTATCAGTGAGCACGAAATTGGCGAAGGAGATGCCGTCGCTGTCCTCCTGCAGGCTCGACGGGACCTTGTAGGCGAGCATCACGATCTGCACGTCGCCCTTGCGGCGGATCTGGAAGGTGCGCTCACCGTCCTGGGCGGGCTCTCTCGTCCAGAGGACGGGGAGAACGCGCCGCGGCTTCTGCACCGGGGCGAAAGCCTTCGCGATCATCGCGATGGTCTTCGCCTCGTCGATCTTGCCGGCGACCAGCAGCACCGCATTGTCCGGCTGGTAGTACGTGCGGTAGAAGGCCTGGAGGTTCTCGATCTTCACGTTCTCGATGTCGCTGCGGTTGCCGATGGTCGAGCGGCCGTAGCTGTGCCAGTCGTAGGCCACCGATTGCAGGCGCTTCAGCATCACGCTAAACGGCGAGTTCTCGCCCATCTCGTACTCGTTGCGAACCACCGTCATCTCGCTGTCCAGGTCCGACTTGCGGATGAACGAGTTCACCATCCGGTCGGCCTCGAGGTCGATGGCCCACTTCAGGTTCTCGTCGCTCGCCTGGAAGAGCTCGTAGTAGTTGGTACGGTCGAGCCACGTGGTGCCGTTGTAGCGGGCGCCGCGCTGGTTGAATTGCTTGTCGATGTCGGGGTTGCGCGGCGTGCCCTTGAACAGCAGGTGCTCGAGGAGGTGCGCCATGCCGGTCTCGCCGTAGTTCTCCATGCGGCTGCCGACCAGGTACGTCATGTTCACGATGATCGTGGGCTTGGACGCGTCCGGGAACAGCAGGACCTTCAACCCGTTGCCGAGGCGATACTCCGTGATGCCCTCCACCGTCGTCACCTTCGTGAACGACTGGGGTTGGCTCATCGCCGGGGCCGTCTTCGCCGGCGCGGACTTGATGGTGGCGGCCGGCTGGGCGGAAGCGAAGCCGCAGAAGCCGAGGCTCGTGGCCAGCAGGACAGCGGTGAATGCGCGGTTCAGGGGCATGAAAGCTCCGTGGATGTTTTCCTGCGGGGGGATGTCCAGCAATTCGATCTTACTGCTTTGGCCGCTCGCGCTGCCCACCGGTTCCGCACACCGGCAAAATTCACGGGTCTGTATGATTCCGGACCATGCCTACCACCTCCCGCCAGTACTTCAACCGCCGCCGCGTCCTCGTGACCGGGGGTGCCGGATTCATCGGGTCGCACCTCTGCGAGCGCCTGCTCAATCGCGGCGATGACGTGCTGTGCGCGGATAACTTCTTCACGGGAACGCGCGACAACGTTGCGCATCTCCTGCCCAACCCCCGATTTGAGCTCACGCGGCACGACGTCACGTTCCCCCTGTTCGTCGAGGTCGACGAGATCTACAACCTCGCCTGCCCGGCCGCTCCGATCCACTACCAGCACGACCCGGTCCAGACCACGAAGACCAGCGTCCACGGCGCGATCAACATGCTGGGCTTAGCCAAGCGCGTTGGCGCCAAGATCCTCCAGGCCTCGACGAGCGAGGTCTATGGCGATCCCGAGGTGCATCCCCAGACGGAGGACTATTGGGGACGCGTAAATCCAATCGGCGTGCGAGCGTGCTATGACGAGGGCAAGCGCTGCGCGGAGACCCTGTTCTTCGACTACAACCGCCAGCACGGCGTGAAGATCAAGGTGCCGAGGATTTTCAATACCTACGGGCCGCGCATGCACCCCAACGACGGGCGCGTGGTTTCCAACTTCATCGTCCAGGCCCTGCGCGGCGATCCCATCACCATCTACGGCAACGGCAGCCAGACGCGATCGTTCTGCTACGTGGATGACCTGGTGGAAGGGCTGATGCGCCTGATGGATACGCCCGACGAAGTCACCGGACCGATGAACCTCGGTAATCCCCGCGAGTTCACCATCCTCCAGCTCGCCGAACAGGTCATCGCGCTCACGGGCGCCAAGTCTTCCATCGAGCGCCGGCCGCTCCCCAGCGATGATCCGAAGCAGCGCCGCCCGGACATCGGCCATGCGAAAGCGACGTTGCAGTGGGAGCCGCAAACCCAGCTCGAGGAAGGGCTCAAGAAGACGATCGAGTATTTCTCGGGCGTCGTCGGCGCGGGCAAGTCATAGCCGCCAGACACGCAGGCCGCGCGCCGACAGCGCGTCGCGATCCAGGGCTGCCTTCACGTCAATGACGCAGCCCCCCGACACGACCTTGCTGAGAAGCGCGTCCATTTCCATCGCGAGGAACTCGCGATGCGCGACGGCCAGGACGAGCGCATCGGCAGCCGGCAGGGCGTCCCAACCCACGAGGTCGATGCCGTATTCCTCCTTCGCCTCGTGCGGCTCGACCCGGGGATCGTGCACGAGCACTTCGACGCCATAGGCTTCGAGCTCGCGGATCACGTCGACCACCTTGCTGTTGCGCGGATCGGCGCAGTTTTCCTTGAAGGCGAAGCCCAGGACGACCGCCTTCGCGCCGTTGATGGGACGGCCACGCTCCACCAGGCACTTGATCGTCTGCTCGGCGATGAACTTGCCCATGTTGTCGTTGATGCGACGCCCGGCGAGGATGACCTGCGGGTGCAGCCCCAGCATCTCGGCCTTGTGGGTGAGGTAGTACGGATCCACCCCGATGCAATGCCCCCCGACGAGGCCGGGACGGAAGTTGAGGAAGTTCCACTTGGTGCCCGCGGCCTTCAACACCTCGGTCGTATCGATGCCGACCTTGTGGCAGATGATCGCCAGCTCGTTCATGAGGGCGATGTTCAGGTCTCGCTGCGTGTTCTCGAGCACCTTGGCCGCCTCCGCCACCTTGATGCTCGTCGCGCGATGGATTCCCGCCGTGACCACGCGCGCGTAGAGGGCGGCCACGCGATCCAGGGTCTGGGGCGTGTCGCCAGCCACGACCTTGATCACGCGGGCCAGCGTGTGCTCGCGGTCGCCGGGATTGATGCGCTCGGGGGAGTAGCCGACAAAGAAGTCCTGTTTCCACCGGAGCTTCGAGACACGTTCGATCTCCGGGATGCAGATGTCCTCAGTGGCTCCGGGATAGACGGTCGATTCGAAGATCACCGTGGCGCCGCGCTTCAGATGCGGGCCGAAACTGCGGCAAGCATCGATGAGCGGCGAGAAGTCCGGCTGGCGGGCCGAATCCACAGGCGTCGGGACGGCAACGAGGATGAAATCGGCATCTGCCAGCGATCGTGCCTCGCTGCTGACGCGGAGCTTCGTGGCCGAGCGCAGGTCCTCGCTCGGAACCTCGCCGGCGGGATCCACATGAAGGCGGTACTGCTCCACCTTCGACTCGGAAAGGTCGAAGCCGATGGTGTCGAGCTCACGCCCGAACGCAACCGCAAGGGGAAGACCCACATAGCCCAACCCCACAATTCCAACCGTCTCCGCCATTCCCGCTCCCTGTCTTGTTCGTTGTCGTCGGCCGTTCAGTGCGCAACCGTCCCCATCGTGACACCCACGGAGCCCAGTAGCGACTCCCACTGCGACAGGGCGATCCTCATGTCGTACTTGGCATCGAGGGCCCGCCGCGCATGCTCACCCATCGATTGCCTGCGCGCCGGGTCGTCGCGCAGCGCCCGGATCTCGCGCGCCACGGCCTCGCTGTTGCCGGTCGCCACCGATACGCCGGAGCCGTCTCGATCGAGGATGCACGCCGTCTCGCCGCGTTGATCCCCGATGAAGAGGGTGGGCCGGCCCGCAGCCATGACGCCATAGAGCTTGCTGGGGTGCACGAGGCCTTCGAAGCAAGGTAGCAGCGTCGAGACATGGACATCCGGCACGCCGAGGCTCTGGGACAGCGAATCCCGACTCTGCGGGGGCTCGAAGCGCACGTTGGCAATCCGTTCCGTTTCGACGCGTCGACGCACCTCGGCCAGTCGCGGGCCGCGCCCGACGAAAAGGAAGCAGATGTCCTTCTCCGCGTTGAGCAGCTTGGCGGCATCGAGCAGCGTGTCGAACTCGTGCACGCGCCCCAGGTTGCCCGAGTAGCCCACGACGAACGCATCGGTCAGCGCCCAGCCCTTGCGAAACGTATTCGACGCAGGCGGCATCGGTTGGATGACCTGGCCGTCCGCCCAGTTGTGGATCACGGCGATCTTGCCCGGGTCGATCCCGTCCTGCTTTCCGACGTGCGCGGCCATCTGATCGCCGATGACCACGATGCGCGAGGCAAGTCGAAGCGAGCGGTTGCGGATCCACCGCAACAACGCGCCAAGCGGACCTCGCGCACCGGGAACTCCATGTCGCTCGGCCACCTCAGGGAACAGGTCCTGGATCCAGTTCACGACCGTTGCGCCTTTGCGCAACGCCACGCGGCTCACGGCAGCGCTCAGCAACGGAGGATCCGTTTTCAGGACCACGACATCGCCCGGCCCGGCGAGCTCAGCCGCCGCGCGCCGGGCGGCGCGATAGAAGGCCGCGTACGCCAGCGCCCGGCGTGGCAGGCCGTGTGGTGCGCCCGGCGCCGTCGAAACGCGATGGATCGTGACGCCGCGCACGCGCTCCAAAGAAGCCGCCCCTGCTTCCGTCGATCGACTCGTGACCACATGCACGTCGATGCCCCGTGACGCGAGATGGAACGCGAGGTCCGAGAGCATCTGGCTGGTTGCCGACGTGTCCGGATGGAAAAAGCGATTGAAGAAGATCAGCTTCATGGCCCGACATGGTACTCAAAGCGGAATGAGATAAGCCGTTTTCCCATCGACAATCACGCTTTCGAACGCGTCGAACGCCGCGCCGCCCCGCATCACTATAGGTCGATCGGACAAGCCGGTGACGAGCAAATGCTTCGCCATCTGCGCGCCCTCCTGCCCGGGCTTCGCCGCCGAATCGATCCACAGCCTGCGCTCCGCGGGCTGGACGGAGACGCGCAACAGGCTCACCTTGCCGCGCGCTTCGATGCGCACACCGCCAGGGACATCGAGACGCCACGGGGTCGGATCGGGCAACGGGTTGTATGCCGTGAACACGCCTGAGGCAGGTTCGGTCCACAAATACGCCGTGCGGCCAGGTTCGGTTTGCAGGACCGCTCCATTCTTCTCGAGCCGGCCCGTCGTGCCTTGCTGCGAGAGGTTCGAATCGCGCTGCAGCCCCGGAGGCAGGTAGGGCCACTGTCCGTTGATGCGCCGGTAGGGCAACGCCTTCGTCTGCTGGCCGGGTTTGACGCCATAGGCGACATCGTATTGGTCGAACGACGTCGAGAATCCGACCTCCATTCGATCGGCTCCACTCCGGTAGTCGACCTGCAACAGGCGCTGCGCAGGGTCCCACGTCTCGCGCAGGTCGGCCGAACGCAGGTGTGCCTGGAACGCCTTAAAGTCGCGGTACTCAGTCGCGTCGCCCATCTCGAGCACGAATCCGCCATAGGACGCGTGATTGATCGCCTCCCAATCGAGCTTCTCGAAGGGCATGTCCACATCGCTCTGGAAGTTGTAGGAGGTGATGGTCAACGCCGGTCGGATGACCGCCCCGTTGGGCTCCGTCTTACCCCCTCCACCGTAGCCGATGACAATCTCGTCGCGCCGCCCGAGGTTCGTCGCGCGAAGCGGAATGACGCCAAGGTAAGTGACGCCGTCCTTGATGGCGATCACTTGTCCCGCGCGGAGGTTCGCTGGGAAGTGCGTGATCCGCTCGCCGTCGACGTACAGTTCCCAGGACGGCTCGGCACTGAAGTTCCAGAGCGCGATTACCGACGCGAGCGAGCGCAATCCCTTCTTGCCAGCGATCTCGATCACGCGATTTTTTTCCGTTCGCGGTTTCGTCATCACGATTGCGCGATTGCGATGCTGGAACGTCAGAACGCCGCCGGCGTGTGGCATCGTCCCGCCGAGCGTCGTAGCCATGTCAGGTTCGTTGACGGCATACCGCAGCGTGAGCGTGCCAAGTTCTCCCATCGAGGTCACCGGCGCTTCCCGACGCTTCCATTGGGCAATGACGTCGACCGTGTCGCCCTTGATGTCTTGGCTAGCCAGCCCGTAATGCTTGCCCAGGTAAACACGCCTCCAGAGCGGGGGTTTGAACGATCCACGGACCGTTTCCGTGGCCGTCTCCTCGAACGGCAGCGCCTTCTCGTCGAGCACCTTCGAGACCCAATCGCCAGCCCAGGGGCTGACAAGTGCCTGCACACCAATGCGCCCAGGAGGTGCGTTGTAGCCCCAAATCCGCATTCCGTGGTCGGTCGCGTCGAAGGGCCGATCGAGATAGTTGAGGACACCCTGCTTCGAAAGCGAATGCAGCACGCCGTAGATGCCCTCTTGAGTCACGAGAACCTGCTGCAGGTCTGTTCTTCCGCTGGTGCTCACGATGCGCCGCAGTCCCGGGTGATATGCGCTCGAAAGCAGGTCGACGGATCGATCCAGAATTACGCGACCCATGAGCCGATCGATCGGCGTCGGACCGAAATCCGCGAACATCTTCTGGCCGCTGACGGTGATTGAGTAGTAGTAGTGATCGAGCATTTCCTGCGTGCCGCCGTCGGCGAAGGACCAAAGGCGCAGTGGAAACTGTTCGAGACCGTGGCGGCCATCGGCCATGGCCAGATCCGAAGCGACGATGGCCCCTCCGAGCAACGCTCCCATTGCCGCCGTGTGGTTGAAGTTCTCGGTGCTCACGCCGTAGTTGTAGCCATCTCGGAAGAACGACGCGCGCCCGCGCCAGTCACCGGTCTTCTCCCAATACTCGATGGCTTCCTTGCTCTGCGGATGGAACAGGTCGCCCGTCGCAACATCGGGCATCAGCCATGCCTCCCAATCCAAGCGAATGTGTTCCCTCGCCACGGACGGCATCGCGTCACGGTAGAGATACCAGCGAAGCAATGAGTCATGCACACTCCAGCCCTGCCAATAGCGCGGAGGCGTCGCCAGAATTTCTTGGACCAGCTTTGCATACCGAGCTCCATTGTTAGCTTCCAACGCGTTCACCCACGGCGACACCTCGTCCCCGCCTATGCCGATGAGTTCCTCGACGCGCTGAGATCTCCATTGCGGCTGGGAGCTACGGCGAAGGGCGGCGATCTGGCGCACTTCGGCCAAATCCTGTCCCGATAGCATCGACGCGGACGGTTTACCTCCGGAGTTTGTGGCTCGGAGTTGTTCCCCAAGTCGCAGCACATCTGCCGCGGGCGGGGGGCGGACTCGTGGCCTTTTCCCGCCGATGGCTTTCCGGAGGATCACCTTTAGCCGGGCATTCTTGAATGTGAGGCCATGCCCACCCGTGGAAACGGACCATTCGAACGCGTTGCCGGGATCGCGATAGCGCTGGTCATAGCGCTCAAGCTTTGCGATCAGCAAACCGCTATCCCCGATCGTCCGCAATCTGCGACCAAGATCGCTCCCGAACGCCGGTTCAGAAAAGAGTGCCGTGATGTCCAGTTCCGCGAAGGGTTGCGACTCCGAAAGCTCGACGGGGCCGAACCGGTCCTTATACCGGTCCCGGGCGAAGTCCGACGCTCCGTACCGCGACCAGTAACCCACACCGTTGATAAATGCATTGAAGGTCGGACCTTCGTTTGCATCCGACATCCATGGACGCCGAAGCGCCCATGCGACGAGGTGCCACCGTGGAGCTTGCGCGCTCCACTTGGCACGGCCCAGGCCTGGACGCGAGAGATACCCTTCCGGAACAACTTCTCGACCGCCGTATTCAAACGTCACCGCGGCAGATTCGAGCGTATAGCCCCGGCTCAGTTCCGACGCAATTCGATCCGGTGCTTCGGGAAAACGCAGGAGCACCGACCTGTGAACGGCATCGACCGTTGTGGCACCGGGTACGGACTTGTTCCAATTGCGCCCGTCGATGCCAGCGGACACAGGCCCATCGACGATCAGCGTGACCGAATTGCTATCTTGAGACGCGCCTAGGCCGAAGGACGCAATTGCCAGTAGGAATGCCGCGACCAAGGCGCTGCGGATGATAGTGATCAACGCGGAACTCCGATCTAATTGACTTAGAATGTAGAGCAAAACGTAGAGACCGAGTCGGATCGATCCTCGACGAAGCCGTTCAAGACGCACCAAAGCGCCAGACCCATGTGCGGAATCGCAGGAACCTTCGCTTACGCCCGCTCGGCAGCGCCCGTGGATCGCGCCGAGCTGCAGCGCATCGGCGACGCCATGGCGGCGCGAGGCCCCGATGGATCGGGCCTGTGGATCTCGCCCGACAACCGTGTAGGTCTTGCCCATCGCCGGCTGGCGATCATCGATCTCAGCGCGGCGGGCGCGCAGCCGATGTCCACCGAAGACGGCCAGCTACGCATCACCTACAACGGTGAGATTTACAACTACCGCGCACTGAGAAGCGATCTCGAGTCCAAGGGATACCGGTTCCGCTCGGAAAGCGACACCGAGGTCCTGCTCCACCTCTATGCCGATCGCGGGCCAGACATGGTCCACGCCCTCCGCGGTATGTTCGCGTTCGCCATCTGGGACGAACGGCGACACGGAATGTTCCTCGCGCGCGACCCGTTCGGAATCAAGCCCCTTTACGTCGCCGACGACGGATCCACGCTGCGATTCGCGTCCCAGGTCAAGGCCCTCCTCGCCGGCGGCGGTGTGCCGCGCCGTGAGGACCCTGCCGGTTCCGTGGGCTTCCTGCTATGGGGCTTCGTTCCGGAGCCCTTCTCGCTGTATCGCGACATCCGCTCGATCGCCGCGGGGAGCCACCTGTGGATTGGGAAGGACGGCCTCGCGGCCGAGACGCAGTACTTCTCGACGCGCGAGGAAATGTTGAGGATCGAGGGCGAGGAACGACGACCCGCCGGCGGAGATGCCATGGCGGAACTCCGCGCCGCGCTCGATGAGAGCATCGATCACCACCTCGTCGCCGACGTCCCAGTGGGTCTCTTCCTCTCTTCCGGAATTGACTCCTGCGTCGTCGCATCGTTCGCCGGCGCACGTCTCGGGGATCGCCTGCATTCGCTGACCCTGGGATTCTCCGAGTTCAAGAACACCGAGTACGACGAAACCGTGCTCGCCGCGCGCGTTGCGGCGGATCTCGGCATCAAGCACTCCACGTGCTGGACTTCGCGGGAACAGGTCGATGCCGGCCTGTCGTCGTACTTCGAGGCGATGGACCAGCCGTCCATGGATGGACTGAACACCTGGCTCGTCAGCAAGGCCGCGAAAGACTCGGGGATCAAGGTCGCGCTCTCCGGTCTCGGTGGCGATGAGCTCTTCGCCGGCTATCCGAGCTTCACGCAAGTGCCGGCGACCGCACGCTGGGCATCCCCCTTCGCAAAGCACGCGGGGATTTCCCGCGCCGTCCGCAGGGCGGCCGAGCCCCTTCTCGCACCGTTCACATCGCCGAAGTACGCGGGGCTGCTCGAATACGGCGGCTCCGTGTCCGGCGCGTATCTCCTGCGCCGAGCCCTCTACATGCCGTGGGAGGTCGCGCGCGTCCTCGATCCCGCATTCGTCGAAGAGGGACTGAAGCGCCTCGATACGGAGGACCGCCTGCGCGTCGCGCTGGGGAACATCTCACACGAACGGCTCGCCGTCTCCGCGCTGGAGCTCGATTGGTACCTGCGGAGCCAGTTGCTGCGGGACTCCGACTGGGCCGGCATGGCGCACTCCGTGGAGATCCGCGTCCCCTTCGTCGATGTGCCACTCTTCCGCATGGTGGCGAGGCAAGTTGCGGACGAGCGTGCGCCGACCAAGAAGGATCTTCTGCGCGCGGTAAGCGGAGAGCTTCCCGCCCTTCTTTCGACGCGTCCCAAGACTGGCTTCAACGTCCCGGTGCGCGAATGGTTCGGAACGAGCCTTCCGGGAGAGCGGGCGGAACGCGGGCTGCGCACCTGGGCGCGGCGCGTGCTCGACAAATGGAACCTGCCGGCGAAACCGCAGGGACGTCCGGGGAAACCGCCGAAAATGGCGGGCGCGCCAAACGTGCCGAGCTGAGCGCCGACCATGCTCCTACCACTCGCGAGCAGGATCCTCGCCGCGCTGACTAGCCGTGAGGCCACGGGCGTCGAGAGCGTCCTGCGGGGCTGGTTGCGCGGCGGAGGCGGCCATCGCCTGCGCCTCGGCCGTGGCATCGAGATGGTCGATCGCAGCAACATCCATTTCGGAAGCAACGTCACGCTGTATGGAAGCAGCTATCTCAATGCCCATGGAGAACAGGGACGAATCGAGATCGGCGACGGCACTCACGTTGACCGAAACTGCGTGCTCCACGGACAAGGCGGCTTGAAGATCGGCGCTGGATGCGCGATCGCCGCTGGCGTCATCATCTACACGCAATCGAACCAGTACCGCGCCAACGCCACGGCACCCGTCCTGGAGCAACCCGTGACGTATGCCGCCGTGAAAGTAGGAGACCACGTCTGGATCGGCGCGGGTGCGATCATCCTTCCAGGCGTGTCCGTGGGTGACCATGCCGTCATCGGCGCCGCGGCGCTGGTCAACCGGGACGTGCCTCCGAACGCAGTGGTCGGCGGCGTGCCCGCAAAGGAAATCAGTCCACGTCGCACGATCTCATCCAACACATGACAAGAATCGTCTACGGCAGTCCGGGTTTGTTCGACATGGGGGGCATCGCACGGTACGGGCGGTCCCAGGTGCGCGCGTTGAAGTCGATCCTGGGCGGCGAGAACGTCGAGGTCCTGTCGATGCTCGCTCCCGGGCCCGGCGGCTTCGACGAACCGATCGAGGTCGATCTCGTTGCCGGCGGCAACAGGCCGTCCAACAAAGTCCGGTTCGCGCTGGCCTTCGGCGCACGCGCACGTCCGGGGCGCATGTACTGGTCCGGGCACCTGAACTACACGCCCATCGTCGTGCCCCTCGCCGCCGCGACCGGCGGCACCGCCGTCGTCAACATCTATGGGCTCGAGCTCTGGACCCGCCGTTCGAAGCTGCGCGAACGCTGCCTCGCGAAGTGCTGGGTCATCGCGGACTGTAACGCGACGCTCTCATCGGCCGTACAGATGGGCATCGTTGATCCAGAGCGCTCCACCGTGATCCACGATCCGGTCGATGTGGCGATGTTTCGCCCGGGCGCGATCGACCTGGAGATCGCCGGGCGCTACGGTCTCGTACCCGACGATCGCTTCCGTGTGATGTTCCTGGGACGACTCGACGAGGGATCAAGGCACAAGGGTCCGGACCGGCTGATCCGTGCTTTCGCACGTGCGCGATTACCGAAGGATGCGGAACTGGTCATCGCGGGTTCTGGAAACCAAGTCGAAATCTTGCGCGGCATCGCGCTGCAGAGCGGCAAGGGCGATCGCGTCAAGCTCATCGGCCGTGTTCCCGACGTCGACCTGCCCGCCGTGTACCGCCTGTCCACGGTCTTCGCCCTTGTGAGCCAGAAATTCGACGGGGGCGGCGAAGGAATCCCGCTGACGCCCCTGGAGGCTGGCGGGTGCGCCATTCCATCGATCGTCGGCAACGAGGACGGATCGGTCGAGGTCTGCGTCGACGGCGAGAGCGGCTTGATCGTTTCTTCGCGCGACGAGGCTGCGTTCTCGAACGCGCTGGAGACCCTGGCGAACGACCGCGAGCGGACCCGACGAATGGGCCAAGCCGCGGCGGCGCGGGTACAGTCGCACTTTTCCTATGAGCGCTTCGCCGCGCAACATCAGCAGTTTATCGAGAGGATCGCCGCCGAACCCCTCGTGACGAAAAGGGAGCAGCTTTGAAACAGGAATTCATTCCCGTCGCCGAACCCGACCTCGGCCTCCTCGAGGAGCGATACGTCCTCGATGCAGTTCGATCCGGGTGGGTTTCCTCCATCGGAGCCTTCATTGATCGCTTCGAGAAGGGGTTCGCGGAATACTGTGGCGTTCGGAACGCGATCATGCTGTCGAACGGCACCGTCGCGATCCATCTCTGTCTAGTCTCTCGCGGCATCGGCTCCGGTGACGAAGTCATCGTTCCCGACCTTACATTCGTTGCTACAGCCTCCGCGGTGAAGCACGCCGGCGCCACGCCGGTCCTCGTCGACGTCGATCCCGCAACGTATTGCATCGACCCCCAACTGGTCGAAGCGGCAATCACGCCCAGGACCAGGGCGATCATTGCGGTGCATCTATTCGGGCACCCAGCCAACATGACCGCGTTGCGCGACGTTGCTGATCGTCACGGGATTTTCCTCATCGAAGATGCCGCCGAAGCCCACGGAGCGCGCTGGGAAGGAAAGCCGGTGGGCGGACTCGGAGACGCAGCGACGTTCAGCTTCTACGGCAACAAGGTCCTCACCACGGGTGAAGGCGGATGCATCACGACGAATGACGACGCACTCGCGACAAGGGTCCGCTTCCTAAAGGACCATGCCATGAGCAAGGAGCGGCGCTACTTTCACCCGGAGGTCGGATTCAATTACCGCATGACCAACATCCAGGCCGCCCTCGGTTGCGCACAGCTCGAGCGCGCGAGCGAGATTCTCTCCCGAAAGGCCCAAGTCCTGTCCTGGTATCGGGAAGAATTCGGAGGGTCGTCGATCAACCTGAATCCTGTTGTACATCCCGCCAACCCAATCTGCTGGCTCGTAGTTGCGCTGCTTCCCATCGGCGCAAGAGGACGCGTAAACGCCGTCTGCCAGGCACTCGCGGATGAGGCCATCGACACTCGCCCCTTCTTTGTACCGCTCTCCAAGTTGCCTCCGTACGCCGCGTGCCGATTCGTCAATCAGGGCACCGCCGTGTCGCACGATCTCGCCGATCGTGGGATCTGCCTTCCATCCTCGACACGTCAATCGCGCTCCCAAGTCGCGCGAGTTGCAGAGGCAATGCAAAGGGCATTGATCCGCACACAGGCGGCACCAAGGCCTGCGGCATCGGCAGGCGGGGTCTAGCCAGCTTCCAGCCACGACCCTGGAGCATCTCCCGCGCACATGGCAGGACTTAGGACTCCTTGCGCCAGTGAGCGTCCCACGGCTCCTGCGGGAAATAGCAAATGGGCTCCTTGATCCCCGCCTCTGCTCGATAGTCATGGACGGCCTGCTTGCAAGCAGGAACGACGGCATAGTCATCGACGATGACGTATCCGCCCACGGACAACTTGGGATACAGGTTCTTGAGCACGACCATCGTCGAACCGTACATGTCCCCGTCCAGACGCAGCAGCGCCAATCGATCAACGGGTGCTGTGGGAATCGTGTCTTCGAAGAAGCCCTTCAAGAACCGAATGCGATCATCCAAGACCCCATAACGCCTGAAATTCTCCGTGACCGCGTCCATGGAAACATCCAACGAATGCGACCAGAGGGTGTCTCCCGCATCTGCCTTGTACTTCTTGGCATCCGGCTTCGGCAGCCCTTCGAACGAATCAGCGACCCACACGTTCCGGTCGGTGTCCCCATGCGCTTTAAGTACCGCCTTCATGAAGATCGCCATTCCGCCGCGCCAAACCCCCGTTTCAATGAAATCGCCTGGAGTTTCGGACTTCACGATCTCTTCAATGCACTTCTGCACGTGGATCAAGGAATCCATATGCGTCATCGTTTCGCCAAACGGTCCGCGCGTACTAACAATCTCCAGGCCAGCGGGCCCGAGTACCGCTCGCGAACCATCGACCGCCACCTGCCTCATTCGCTTGGCAAACGTCTTGGTGTTGGTTGGAATTTCCCTATAGTTCTTCGCAAACAGCTCGCGCGTTAGACACTTCTTCATCAGGTCCAGATATGCGTCCCGCAATTCACTACTCATGTCTCGACTCCCCTCCATCCTGTTGACCTTGTCGCCGCTATCCCAAGTACGCAGCGCAACCTCTCCCGCTCGCCACAGCGTCCGAACCGAGCAAGCCCGGTCGTACTCGCGAGCAAGCATCGACGCTCGCAATTCTTGCAGATGTCGACTCACATTGATATTCCGCTATCATTTGCGCGAGTTGATGTCAGAGCAAGCAGTCTCCATCGAAGACCTGATTTATTGAGGCGAACCTGCCTGACGAGGTCTATCCCAGAGAGGCCTGTTTTCCTTGCACATACGCCCTATATTTCGACGGCCACTTACCAGTTCTGCGAGGGTGCAAATCGCGATTGCCGCGATCATCCGCAACCGATCTTGGCACCTCAACCGACAACGTATTCGGTCCAAGGACTATCTGGACGTCGGCTGCGGCAACAACTGCCACCCAAATTTCATCAATCTTGACTTCAGCTGGCACCCCGGCATCGACATCTGTTGGGACATTACGAGACCACTGCCGCTCGAGTCGCAGTCCGTGCGCGGAATTTATACCGAGCACTGCCTGGAACACGTCCCGCTTGAAGCCGGTGACCGATTGCTGGGCGAGTTTCGTCGAATCCTCAAGCCCGGTGGAAGTTTGAGAATCGTCGTGCCTGACGGATCTCTTTATCTCAACAACTATGCATCCGACTTGCCC
The DNA here is from genome assembly GCF_013003965.1 of Usitatibacter rugosus. Classification (NCBI taxonomy): domain Bacteria; kingdom Pseudomonadati; phylum Pseudomonadota; class Betaproteobacteria; order Nitrosomonadales; family Usitatibacteraceae; genus Usitatibacter; species Usitatibacter rugosus. Next base: position 2,995,294 of record NZ_CP053069.1, read on the forward strand.
CTGCCCTACGCCGCGGAAGATTCCTATCGCGGAATCTATACGCCGATGATGAGCGTAAATCGCATCATGCGGAAATACGGTCACGCCTTCATCTACGATTTCGCAACGCTTCGGCGCCTCCTCGAATCGCACGGATTCCGGTCCATAGCGAAAGAGGGCTTCCTCACCGGCCGGGATCCAAGTCTGCTCATCGACTCGCAATGGCGCGCTATCGAGTCGCTGTACGTGGAAGCCAGTACGGAGAACTAAGCCCGCGGTGTCGAGATTTGCGGATTGGCGGAGTGGCCGCGTGGCAGCTCAAGGTGCAGATAGAGGCTGTCCGCTAGCCAAACGCCCCCTGGCACGTTGTGGAAAACCCGCCTAAGGCCTTCGGAGGCGAGGCAAACCATTTTTCCGAACGGCGTGAAAAACTCCCAATCACTCGGTTGAATGCCAAGACCGAAGAAGCCGTCGATAGTCGTTCTAGCTCGAGAGAAGTCTCTGTGCCCGTGTCGGACCAGCTCGCTCGGAAAATAGTATCGGACGTTGAAGCCCTCCTCGCGGAATCGATTCCGCAGGCGGTTATAGAAATTCCTGACTCCAAGTCGATTGGGCATTTGAACCAGCACGCTGCCATCCGAGCGAAGAATGCGGGCAATTTCCGTGAGTGCCATTGCAAAGTCCTCGCGCGAAAAATGCTGAAGTACGCTGTAGCTAAACACGGTATCCGCTGTCATGTCCTTCAGAGGCAGGCGCCTCGCGTCGCCACAAATCAAGAGAGCGTCGACTCCTAGCTGAGCGCAGACACGCCTGGCGGCCCGCAACCCGTGGAGATGAATGTCTACGCCAACGACCGTGTAGCCACTCCGAGCTGCCGCTACCACCCACCTGCCCCAGTTGCTACCGATGTCCACCAGTAACTTGCCATTTCCCGGAGGCAAGCGAATCGATGGAATTGGGTATTCATTCAATCCCGACTCGAGATGTGCGTACATGTATCCAGAAGTCGCCGATTGCAAATCGCGCACGGCCTTGATCGGCCTCGGGTCATTCTCGACCTCGGAGACCTCGGGCATCTCTTCGAGGGAAATCTTTCCGCTTGCCTGGTCCCTGGCGTAGTCGCCGACCCAAAAATTCGACGGCAGAGTCCGACTGAGCAAGATCGGAATGCCATCCACAATTGGATAGCGGATCTGGCCGTCATCCGTCACAAACTCGCCGTCCTGATAACGAAGCGACTGCTTGGTATCCGGGCAAACCAGGATCCGCCTGGCGAGTTCACTCGAGAGATCCATCAGTAGGTTGTCTTTCGTTCAAAGTTCATCGACAAGGTGGTCGATCGCCTTGGGGACCGAGTACTTCCCCCGATAACTCACGAGGAACTTGCTTGTCTCGTGCAACGCAGCCTTCAGCAAGCCAATTTGCCGTCGCACTGAAGGGACTCCAGACGTCAGCCCCGCTCTGTTCACGAAGACGGAACGCGACAGCCGCAGCAGATCCGCCAAGCCAAGAGAAAGATCTCCTCCGCGATGAATTCTGTACCTGTACACCCATGCTTTGATGCATTTCTCGCGCGTGACCCAATAGTCCGTCGTACGCAGATCACATCCTCCCGCTTGGGAGTCGTCATGAACAACCGAAATCGACGGCGTGTAGTAGAGGTTGATTCCTTTGAAATTGAGGCGCAGGAAGAACTCCTGATCCTCGGCAGTTCTAGCAAACTCGAAAAGCAAGGGATCGAATCCGCCAGATTGGAAGAACGCGTCTCTTGCCATGAAAACAGCCGCGCTCATCGTGTCGGTGATTCTGTACAACTCAGAGTTTATTTTCTGAACCAGTTGCCTGCGGACGCCCGAGGTCTCGTCCCCGTGCGACGGACTCCCTTCGGGCGCCCGATCCCTCAACCGCGGAACAAGGCAGCGCACGAAATCATACTTTTGAAAAAACACGATGCCTCGCTCGCAAAACTCCGCGTCCGGCAACAAGTCGTCGTCAAGGAACAGCAGGTATTCCCCAAACGATCGCTTGGCACCCACATTCCGCGCAAGAGATGCGTTGGGCCGATCGAGCCAAATGTGCTCGACTCGTGATCGGCCAGAGATTCCCAACTCCCTCTCGAGCACTCCCTTCTCGTTCTGATCAACAAGAACCACTTGCATCTGATCGGCGATTGTCTGATTTGCCAGCAGCGTCAGAAGCCGCTCAACAGAGTCGATACGCCTATAGGTGGGGATAACTACTGTAAGACGACATTTCATGATCGGCCGCGGAATACCGCTTCCTGGTAGTGCCGATCGAACGTCCTTTCGACACGCTTCACGATTTCAACCGAGGAGTTCGACGTTGCAAGTACCGCCGGCGGCATCCCGAGCAGGTGAGCATCAGCCCCGCCAATCCGACTTCTCATTCTCGCGGGCGCGCCCAATAACTCGGCGACGCGATATCTCCCCTTCAGCTTCGTCGAGAGCAACGGCGAGTTCATCAAAACGTAGGCCTCGAGAAGCGGCCTCTGCGCCGCGAGTGCTCGAAAGATGCCTCCTCTCCATGAAATGCGATTGCGCTTCGCTGGGGCCTGCGGCTCGTAGACCAAGTTGGGCTTGAGGTCATAGTAGTCCGCGTAGTACCCATAGAGCTCTTCGAGCGTCCACTGGGGGCTGGAGACCAGTGCGTACGTTCCTGGCCTGCAGCCTCCTTCGACGCACTTGATGACGGCGTCCGCGATGGAGCTCGGGAAAATGGTATTCGTCAACTCCCAACGATTGCCGTCGACGCGCGTGGCCGCTTCGGTGGCCAATCTCTCCCTGAATGCCAGGGACACGGATTGAAGGACACCATGTACTTGGCCCAGCCGGAAGTTGTAGACACTTACCCCATTCGCAGCGCCAGCTCGTAAGGCCGCACGCTCGGCGCCCCTCTTGATGCGCGAATACGGCGAACGGGAAATTCGACAGTCTCTAACGTACTTCTCATCCGGCTTCATACCAAACGCCATGATGCTGCTCATGTAGATGTAGGTTGCGCCTCTTCGCATAGACGAAACGACAGGCTCAATCGTGTCCAGAGCCGCTCTCTCCAGCGCGAACAGTTGGCCCTTGGGGAAACTGAAATCCAGCACAACGTCGAGGCCCGCAAGCCGAGCCTTCAAGGCGCTGTCGTCGCGAAGATCGATTCGTTCGCATGGGATTCCCATGAGCTCAAAGTACACCTCGCTATACGATGAGCGAACGAAGCAAACCACATCAATGTTCTGTCGACCGTACAGGTAGTAGGCCACGGACGATCCCACCTGACTGCTGGCACCGATGATCCCGATTCGCATTCAGTCGCGTCCCATGGATCCGTAGATCTGTTCTAGCCAGTGGGTGGTCAGCACGCTTGACTGGGCGAGCGTGAGGTTGTGACGTCCGGTGGAAAGCGACTCAAGGTAACGTGTCCAGAATACAAAAAACGCTTCGACGATCGTTGTCGGCGCGTCGTCAGGGACACTCGACTGGTCCAGTTCGAACCGGGCAGCGACGCCTCCTTTCACGGCCACAGAGATTGTCGCGTCATGCGACAGGCCACACCGAATCACTGCCCGCTCGAAGTGCAACTCCAAACCAGTCCCCAGATTGCGCAGACAAGATATCTCGGAATTCACGGCAACCTTCGCAGACGGCGTGACGATCTCGGAGACGATTTTCGAGTCGTAGTCGACTCCCAGTCGGTGAAGGCTCTTCACGTGAAGCACTTCCACGGCTGTTGCACCAGTAAAGACGAGAATCTGATCGAGTGAGTGGACCGCACTCTCGATGGTTACTCCACGACCTTCCGACGACCGAGGTGTCCCGACATCTGCGCCGCCCTTGAGGTGAAATGCCCCGTACCGGAAATTGATCTCCTCGAGCGCCCCAAAAACACCGGACTCAATAACCGACGCAAGCGTAGCGACAATACGGTGGTAGCGACGCTGATAGCCGACCGCCAAACTATTGGACGGAAACAACTTGCAGTACCGCTGGTGCTCTGCGACCGTCGTCGCGAAGGGCTTTTCAACGTACATCGCCTTGCCCTTCGCCGCACACATCTCGATGTACCCACTCCTGGACGCGTAGGGCACCGCAAGAACGCACAAGTCGATCTCGTCCAGCGCCTTGTCGAGCGCGGATTCCGTGGCAGTATCTACGCCATACATGGAGCTGAGCAGCTTGCTTCGTTCTCTGTTCCTGTCATATACCCAACTGACGGCGACGCCGCCGATGCTCTTCAGCACGGGAAGATGGCTGTACTCCACGATTTCTCCAGCGCCAATGATTCCAACACGAACCCTCTCTCTCGCCCGCGTGGGTGACGAAGTCATGTTGAAATCGCCTCTTTCTCGCTGCCGTCCAAGCCCAACAGGCGCAGGATCTCTTGCGCGCGATGAATGTACGTATGGTCGCGAGTGACAAGATCGTGCGCCACGTCAGCAATACGCGACCGCAGGGAGGAATCCGCTATGAGCTCGCGAGCCATGGCGGGCAGACTGTCGACCGAATCAAAGTAGAAGGCCGCATGGCCTTCGCCAAAGATGTTCGCCATTTCTGGACAAGAAGAGTTCAACGCCACTCCTCCCGATGCCGGGATCTCGAAGAACCTCATGTTCGCCGCGGGAAATGTCGTCGGATCGATCGGATTGAGGCAAAGCTTCGAGCATCGAATTGCCTTAGCAAATGCTTCTGCGTAGAGCGGTTTTCCTTGGAAGTACGTCGACACCAGGCCCTTGTCTCGCGCGTGCCGCCGCCATGAGTTCGGCTCGCCCCAGACCTTTACGGAAAGACCCGCGCGAACCAGGGCCGCAATAGCCGCTTCTCGCTCGGGGCGATGGTTGCCGATAAAGCAAACATCGCTCTGCAATTCCCTTCGCTCCGGGTCCGCTATCGAAACCTCCCGGGAGAACTGCATCGTATCTGCTGCAAATGGCACCCACGCAACGCTTCTTGCACCCAATCGGAGAAACTCCGGGATGGTGGATCGACTGTAGGTGGCCACCAGGTCATAAGCCGGCAATGCCTCGATTGTGTGCCGCCAGAGATTGAGCAGTGAATCCGGCCACAACAGGACCACCTGTGCATGAGGAACGCTGATGCGAAGCTGGGACAAAGCCCCTGCACGGATCGGTGCGTTGCCACTAACCAGGACAACATCCGGCTGCTCCTGGGCGAGCGCGAGGATCATCTCCCTGTTGGCTTTGTGCGTCCATGCATCGACCGGCAAAAAGCTCACCGCATAGCGACCGAATCGACCGAACTTCGTGTGCCTTCGAAGGGCTGCGTGAGGATCCCAGCACACGACCGTGCAGCCCATGGACCTGTACGCGCGCACGTAGGATCCGAGCAGGCCCGGCTCATTTTCGCCGACCAACGCGGCGATCTTAAGGTCATGCAAGCGACGCTTCACGCGAACATTCCGCTATCATTTGCCCTAGCCAAGGCTAGGGACTTCGCCTTCCACGAACGGCTTTGAATCACTGATCCAACCCCTTTCCGGGTGAGGCAATTTTGAATTCCAATGTGCGCGAAATCGAACAGCTGGTTATCGTGCCCGGTCGTGCAGAGCGCCGCTACTGGCGCGACCTTTGGCGCTACCGGGAGTTATTTCTCTTCCTAGCGTGGCGCGACATTCTCGTTCGGTACAAGCAGACCGTCATTGGAATCGCCTGGGCAGTCCTTCGTCCCGTGTTGATAATGCTTGTGTTCACGCTTGTCTTCGGCGTTCTCGGCAAGTTTCCTTCTGATGGGGTTCCATATCCGATCCTCGTATATTGCGCAATCCTGCCTTGGCAATTCTTCTCAAGCGCCCTCTCGGAGGCAAGCAATAGCCTAATCGGCAATTCCAACCTGATCTCGAAGGTCTATTTCCCCCGGCTCATCATTCCTGCCGCGTCGATCATAACGAGCTTTGTGGATTTCCTGATCGCCTGTCTGGTTCTGGCCGGCCTCATGGCCTGGTATGGCTATTGGCCGGATTGGCGCGTTGTATGGCTTCCCGCATTCGTGCTCCTGGCCTTGGCAGCAACGATGGGATGCGGGTTCTGGCTCACGGCACTGAACGTGAAGTACAGGGACTTTCGGTACATCGTCCCCTTCATCGTCCAGTTCGGCCTGTACGTCTCCCCCGTGGGTTTCACGAGCTCCGTGGTACCCGACGAATGGCGCTTGCTGTATTCCCTGAATCCGATGGTCGGGATCATCGACGGCTTCCGATGGTCACTATTGGGTGGCAAGTTCCCATTGCACGTTCCCGGTCTTCTGCTTTCTGCCGCACTCTCCCTGGCGATCCTCATTCTGGGCATTCGCTATTTTCGCAGGACCGAGCGCAGCTTTGCAGACGTCATATGAAGGACACGTCAGCCGCCATCCGCGTAGAAGGCCTTTCGAAGAGTTATCAAATTGGCCGTCGGAAGCGCGAATCGTACGTTGCGCTGCGAGACGTGATCGCCATGCGTGCCGCTCGAGTGTGGTCACTGCTTCGTGGCCGTGCAGATCCGAACGAAGCGCAAGGAGACCAGTCCCAGGAATTCTGGGCCCTTAAAGACGTGTCGTTCGACGTTGCCCCGGGCGAGGTATGTGGGATCGTCGGTCGCAACGGCGCGGGAAAATCGACGTTGCTCAAGATTCTCAGCCGAATAACGGAGCCTACCGAGGGACGGATCGAACTCAACGGTCGAGTCGTTAGCTTGCTCGAGGTCGGAACGGGATTCCATCCTGAGCTCACCGGGCGAGAGAACATTTATCTGAATGGGGCGATTCTCGGGATGGCCCGCTCCGAGATCAAAAGGAAATTTGACGAGATAGTCGATTTTGCGGAGGTCGAGAGGTTTCTTGACACGCCCGTAAAGCGATATTCGTCGGGAATGTATGTGCGACTGGCCTTCTCGGTGGCGGCACATCTGGACCCGGAAATACTCATCGTGGACGAAGTGCTGGCGGTCGGGGATGCCGAGTTTCAGCGCAAGTGTCTGGGCAAGATGAAGGCCGTCGCGAAGTCCGAGCAGCGCACGGTCCTTTTCGTCAGCCACAACATGGCCGCCATCGAGACGCTGTGCACACGAGCAATCTTTCTTCGCCACGGCAAGGTAGCGGGAATAGGCCCCGTGGGGGATCAGATCCAGGCCTATCTTGGCGAGATGTCTCGTCGCGAGGGCGCACAAAACTTCGCTTCTTACCGGGTGTCGCCGACACTGACGCTGACCGAACTCACATTCACGCCCAATCCGATCGAGTCCGGCACGACGCTGCGCTTCGCCATGAGCTTCTCTTCGCTGGAATCCGCGAGACTCACCGAACTCTCGATCCTCGTGTACTCGGCTCTCGGCACGCGCGTAGCCATAGTCGATCTACGCAGCACCCGCATCGACTATCGGATCACTCCGGACACGCCGACGCGAATCCAGGGTGCCATTGACACACTTCCACTTGTCGAAGGGGAGTATTCAATCGGCCTGTACATGAGTTGTGGCAGTTTCAGGGGAGATATCTACGATCTCACCTCACTGTCCATCGTCCGAACTGCCAACAGCACGGAGTTTCCGCCGTACGCCCCGCACGATCGGGGTTTGGTCGAACTGTCGTACGAGTTCGACATTGGCTGACAACTTGACGAAATGGGAAGGGGACGGCCTGGGCGCAAGGCTGTTCTTGGCGTACGTCCGATCAGTGCCCGGACACCCCGCCAAGCTGCGCCTTCTTGGCATGCTCTCGCGAGGTCTCTTTCCTGGAGGCCTTCCCGTGCGCGACGGGTACGGCGTACGGCTGCTGGTAAATCCAAACGACTACATCGGACACGTGCTGACCCACACGGGCGAGTTCGAGGCACGCACGATCTCGCTTGCGCGGCAGATCATGTCCAAGGGCGGGACGTTTCTGGACGTCGGCGCCAACCTGGGGATTTTTACATGTTGCCTGGGAGCCCTTCCGGGCGTGAAGTGCATCGCGGTTGATGCTTCCGCACAAGCGTTTACTCAGTTGATGCGAAACGTGCGTCGCAATTCGGGTGTTGCTGCTGCTGCCATCAATGTCGCCCTGGGGACAAGCAGAGGCCTTGTGCACCTCAGTACACCGGATGAAGGCAATCTTGGGACCACGCGCGTTGACCGATTGCAACAGGACAACGCAGGGCTCACACACCTCGTCGCAACCGTATCTCTGGACGAGATCCTGTCCGACCTGAACGTTGGCCCCATTAGACTTATGAAGATCGATGTCGAGGGCTATGAGCTCGAAGTATTTCGAGGAATGAAGTTCTCTGCGCCCTATCGCCCCGAAAACATCATCGTCGAGCATGAGGTTCGCGTCGCAAGTCCCGATGATCTCCGGTCTTGCTACGACCTGCTTTCCAGCCACGGCTACGTTCCGTTTACCGTCCTCGGCGAGCGATTTGAGGCGCCTCAGCATTTGCCGGAACAGAACCTGTGGTGGCGCCATTCGTCAGTGATCGCCAGTTAGGCCGTGAAGGTCATTCACGTACCTTATTCGTACTACCCGGATCCAGCGGGGGGAACCGAGATCTACGTCGAGGGACTCACGCGCTCTCTATCGACGCTTGGAGTGGAATCGGTAGTTTGCGCACCAGGACCTGCGGCAGCGAAATACGAGTACCAGGGCATTCGTACGCACCGCTTCATCGGGAACACCATTTCGGCCGATGCGGGGTACAACTACGGCGACGGTGACATGGGCGCAGCACGGGCTTTCGACTCCATTCTCGAGTTCGAGAAGCCAGACTTGGTACACCTTCACTCCTATTCGATCGCCGTTTCCAGTCTCCTGGCTCACGGAGTGAAGTCAAAGTCCATTCCCTTGGTCTACACCTACCATACGCCGACCACGACGTGTCAGCGCGGGACGCTGCTGCGCTGGGGCAACGTCGCATGCGACGGTGTCATGCGCACCACTCGCTGCACAGCTTGCAGCCTCGCCGGACTCGGCGTTCCTAGAGTGCTCGCAGAAACCGTCGCGCATGTTCCACCGGCGCTTGGCGACTTGCTGGGTTCGAGGGGACTTACGGGTGGGGCCTGGACTGCGTTGCGCATGCGAGATCTCACATCGAAGCGCCAGCGCGCGGTACGGTCGTTCTTACAGTGCGCGGATCGAATCGTCGCGCCATCAAACTGGGTTGCACGACTCCTGGAGGACAACGGCGTCCCTATCGAGCAAATGGTTGTATGTCGGCAAGGTCTGGCGGATGGCGTCGCAATCTCGCCAAGTCGATCCCGAAGAACGGAGAGTAGTGGTTCTCTTAGAGTCGCGTTTTTCGGGCGCCTCGATCCTACCAAGGGAATTCATGTCCTCCTGGATGCGCTCGCTCGGGTGCCAAAGCTACCGATGTCGCTCGACATCTATGGAGTCAGGATGGCTGTGGGCGATGATCCGTACTACGCGTCGATCGCGAACAGCGTCGCCCAGGATTCGCGCGTCCGGTTGCTTCCCCCCATTGAGAACCAGGCGATGATAGAGACAATCGCGCTGTATGACGTCCTGGCGGTCCCCTCTCAAGGCTTGGAGACCGGACCACTTGTCGTATTGGAGGCTTTCGCTGCCGGCGTGCCCGTATTGGGTTCCGACCTCGGGGGTATCACCGAAAGGGTTCGTGCCGACGTCGATGGATTGCTGATACCTCCTTCTGACGCAACCGCATGGAGCAATGCTCTCGCACGGCTGATATCCGATCGAGGCCTATTGAAACGACTGAGGGAAGGAATCGTTTCTCCGCCACGCATGCGGGACGTTGCCCAGGAAATGCACCGGGTCTACATTGAGCTCCTCGCCCAGAAGGCTCGACACACTGCATGAGCTCCGGAAAAGCACCCTTGCGTTCATACGGCGACGTTGGCGCGCTGCGTACGCGATTGGTGAACTACGTTCGACTCGTCGAGGGCGCGCAGCGGTCCATTGCTGAACTGCCCGAATACGTAGGCAGGATCGTCGAGGAATGCCGCGCGCTCGAACGACTCGCCGAAGGCCACTTGCCGGGGAAGGCGGTGGGACTCCGCATGCTTGAGATTGGCGCGGGGCAACTCCCCCGGCAACTGACGTATTTCGCGCGCCGCAATCAGGTGACCGGAATCGACCTCGACCGTGTGGCGCCGGATGAGGGTTGGTCACAGTACGCCGAGATGTGGCGGCGCAACGGACCCGGCCGAGTCGTGAAGACACTGGGTCGCAAGGCGCTTGGCTTCGACCGCCGACTGATGCGCGAGCTCCATCGCCAGCTCGGCTGCGTCCACGCCCCGGAGTTCGCGCGCATGCAGATGGACGCAGCCAAGATGACCTTCGACGACGGGATGTTCGACCTCGTCTACTCGGTGGATGTCTTCGAGCACTTGCCCGAACCGGAGCGCGTTATCGACGAGACGATTCGCGTGCTCAAGCCTGGCGGCGTCGCAGCGATCAGCCTCCTGCCGTATACCGCGGAGTCCGGCCCCCACGACCTTCGGACGCACGGTGGCCCGCGTCACGGACTCGCATACTGGGCTCACTTGCGGCCCGCCTACGCCGCCGACGTGCAGCCCAGCGTCTACGTGAATCAACTCTCCACTGCAGACTGGATCGCACTCATCGAACGCAAGCTCCCCGGAGCGACCTTCGAGCGTTCGCGACCGTTCAATCACGAAGAGCTCCTCCCCGCGCTCCAGGCGTTGCGCGCCACAGGTGAACTCTCGGCATATTCGGACGACGATCTCCTTGGCTATCGCTGGCGCTTCTGCTGGCGAAAGCCCACCTGACGATGAGTGGCTTCGGAAGATTCCTCTGGGACGGTCTGCGTCGCAGGCGCCTGAGCGAAACGTCCTCTTACGTCCTCGGTCGATTCCACCTGATCCGCCGCGCCTACGGTCTGGGCATGGGCTTGCGCCAGGGAGGTGCAGTCCGAACCCAAGGCGACGACGGCACCTCACTTTTCGCACCCTTGCCGATCGCCAGCGCGGTCCGGCAACTTGGCGACACGGCACTCTTCCCCGGCCTCCAACTCCCCACTGCAACAGTCGAAGCGCTAGGCGCATACGCGCGATCCAGCACGTTGCGGCGCAACGCCCACAGCACGATGTTCCAGTACGACCAGGTGCGCGACGGACGGCTTCCCAATGGAGAATCCGCTGTGATCGCGGTGGTGGTCGGAGCGGATCAGCACCCGCTGGTACTGCAAATCGCGAACGACCCACAGGTCCGCGAGATCGTTCGCCGCTACCTCGGCTACGCCCCTCCGCGACTCAACATCCGCCTGCTTTGGAGCTTCGTCACGAGCGTACCGGATGCGGAGCGCATCGCCGCCGCACAGACGATCGACTATCACTTCGACGTCCAGAGCTACAACTTCATCTATGCGAACTACTACCTGAGCGACGTCGACACGCGCTCCGGCGCGCACGCCATGATCCTCGCGAGCCACCGCAAGAAGCCGCTACCGTGGCTGCTCGGCTCGGTGCGCCAGGGAAGGGATGCCGTGCTCGAACGCTACGGCGCCGACAGCGAGGTCGTGATCCAGGGTCCAGCAGGCTTCGGATTCATCCAGGACGCCTCCTGCTATCACAAGGCCATTGCGCCGGTAGATCGCGAGCGCCTGATGCTGCAGATCCGCTACTACTGATGCGCTACGTCCCATTCGGGGGAACGGGCATCGTCGTTTCCGCGCTCGGCTTCGGCTGCGGGCCCATGGGCAGCCGCTTCGGCGTCCGCGAAAGCCGGCGCGCGCTCGACGCTGCATTCGACGACGGGATAACGACCTTCGACACCGCGCGGTCATACGGCTACGGGGATGCCGAAGGGATCCTGGGGCGCTTCCTCGAGGGCAAGCGCGACCGCGTGATTGTCTCGACGAAGTTCGGCATTCGCGCATCCCCAAGTACGCCGGTGAAGCGCTTCGCCAAAGCCGTGGCCCGCCAGGTGTTCAAGGTGATTCCGGGTGCGAGGAAGCTCGCGACACCGGCGGTCCGATCGCAAATGGGCGCCCAGTTCTCCAGCCATGGATTCTCCGTCGCCGAGATGACGTCGAGCGTGGAGCGCAGTCTCGCAGAGCTGCGAACGGACTACATCGACGTGCTGTTCCTCCACTCCTGCGCACCGAACGTGGCGCTCGACGATGAGCTCTTCGCCGCCTTGGACGAGCTAGTTCGGAAAGGCAAGGTGCGCTGCATCGGCGTCGCGTCGAGTGCGGCCGCCATCGCCGAGATGCTTCGGGTACGGCCCCAGCAGGTGCGAGCCCTGCAATTCCTGCAGAACCTCTCCGCGCAGGCCGATGCCCGCACGATCGCTGCATTGCCTGGGGCGGCCGGCTCGGGGCGGATGGCGCACCAGCCGTTCGGCGGGCCCGAAGGAGTTGCTCGGCTTCGGGAAGCCCTCGAGCCCATGCGAATCGATTCGCGACTATCCACGCCCTTGCGAGAAAAGCTGGCCAGCGCCGACCCGCGATTGCTGGCAGATCTCGCCCTCAACAGCGTTGTTCGTAACACCGGCGTGGACGTCGCAGTGTGCGCGATGTACACGGTGGACCACATCCGGACGAATGCGGGAGTGGTTCGCGAAAGCCGCTTCTCGGATGCCGAGATCGGAGAGGTTCAGGCGTACTTCGCCGGGGCCATGAGCGACTCGTAGAGGTCGAGCGTGTCCCGCGCGACACGTTTCCAGGAAAACTCCGACTCCACCCACTGTCGCGCACGAACGCCCATCTCCGCCCGGGGCAGGGCGGCAACGCGGCGGATCGCATCGGCCAGCGAATCCGCATCGTTCGCAACCCAGAGCCCGCACCCTACTTCCTCGAGCCGTCCCCAGGGTGTCCCGCGGCTCGCGATGACAGGCAGGCCATGTGCGAGAGCCTCGGTCACCACGATGCCGAAGTTCTCGCTGTGGGAGGGGACGACGACGACGTCGGCCGCATGGAACAGCGCCTGCTTCGCATCCCCCCTCACGTCGCCTACGAATCGAACCGAGTCGGACAAGCCGAGCTCGATCGATCGGGCCTGGAGCTGCGACCGGTAGGCGGCTTCGCCGTCGCCGCCGAGGACGAGGGACCATCGCAGTGTGGAATCGCTGTTCAACTTAGCGCACGCATCAAGCAGGTTCTCGATACCCTTGATCGGATGCAACCGTCCCAGATAGAGCAGCCTCAGCACCGGTGAGTCCTCTTTCACGTGCGGCGCCGGAATGTCCACTCCGTTGGGAATCACGGCGGCCTTCACACCCGGAAACCGTGCGAGGCTTTGCCGGGCTTCGTCTTCCGACGTGACATGCAGCGCCAGGCGGCCGGGGGCAACGCTCCTGCATGCGCCATCCCAGGCGTTCTTCGTCCGGGCTCGCGTCGTTCCTTCCCAGCGCTGGAACCCTCCCCGCGGCGACCACACCAGCGGCTTGCCGAGTGCACGGCACGCGATCAGCGTCGGGAACGTCGTGAAGTTGTAAGCCGCAGTGAGGTGCACGACGTCGGCCCAGCGCAGGAGCTCCGGCAGGTTTCCCACGAGCGTAGGCGACACGGCATGCACGGCAATGCGATGGCAGTAGCGGACTCGGAACCGCGGGGCGAGCTCGACCTCGCGCGATGTGTCGACTTCCAGCGTCCGTTCCCGCCCATTGGCGTCCGTCGTGAGCACGCGAACTTCCCCGCCCGCATCCGCCAACGCCTCGCATAATCGCAACGCCGAGTAGGTCGGCCCGCCGTAAATGTGCGCGGGATGGAACGCAGGGCTGACCTGGGCGATCTTCACCCGGTCACGAGGTGCTGCCGCCTGCGCCGCACCCAGGTCGAGAGCCGGTGGCGGAACCGGTTGAAAAGGCCTGCTGGAATCGTGAGACCGCAGAACGTGACGGCGAGGTAGAGCGTCCAGAGATAAGCGCGGTCGCGCAAGCGCAGCTTGTACTCGCGGAGCTGGTGCCCAGGCCAAAGATCGCGGGCCACGCCCCACGCCATGCCCCAGTTCGCGAGCTGCCGGTACTCGAAGAGCCAGAAAGGATAGGTGATCGTCAGAAGTTGCGAGTAGATGCGTCGAATGAGGTTGGAACGCTGCGCGTCGTCGAGATAGGGCGAGATCGCGTCAATGGTCACGCGGGCGACCGAATCAAGACCCGTGTGCTTGTGCTTGAACGAAAGCGGGGCATTCGCGTAGCGCACGCGGTAGGTCTCGGGAACGAGCTTGCCGTCGAGGCGGATGTGGTCCAACACCGCCACCACGTCAACTCCGGCGAGACGCCCTCCTGCGGCAAGGATGCGACTGGCGAGGAAGATCTGAATATAGATCGAGCGGTCCCAGCGGTCGGTGTCGTGGCGCGCCGCGGCTTCCCGCTTGAAAACGAGCCCGCTGGTGAAGCTGAATGAGCGGAAGTAGTGCGCGGCAGCGGCAGGCCCCTGGCCGAGGATGGACGTGCTGAAAGCCCGCTGCGTCACGGCCTGTGTGTGCCAATCCTGATAGTTCGTGATGCACATGTCGGGCATCTCGAGCGATACGAGCGCCGCCATCAGGCGGGTCAAGACATCCGGAGACGCGAGTGCATCATCGTTGCCGAGCATGAAGACGTACTTGCCGCGCGCGTTGTTCAGGCAATAGCGGACGTTGCCGTCATATCCGAGATTTACCGATTGGGCGACGTACCGGAACGGCACGGGCGAGGCGGAAAGGAATCCGGGGATCACTTGGTTGGAATCGTCCGACGAGCAGTCGTCCGAAACCAGGATCTCGAAGTCGCGGCAATCCTGCGCGAACGCGTGGCGGAGATTGACCTCGAGGAACTCACGGCGCTTGTAGTTCGGGATCGCCAGTGTAAAAAATGGCTCGCTGTGCCCGGGAGCTTCCCGTGACGCGAGAAGCTCCGCTACTGGGGGCGTGGGTGCAGCCGAAGAGGGAGACACTGTGGGACAATCACCGTTGGGGCCTGCAGGGATTGTATCGGCAACCGGCCCCCTGATGAATCATGACGACGACATTGACCTTGGCCGCCAAGCGCCAGCAGGCCTTCGAGCGCGGCTTCTGGCTTCTCGCGATCGGCGTGCTGGCGATCGAGCTCTGGTATGTGCCCGACTCCTCGTCGGGCGCCGTGGCCGCCTCCTTGGCAATCAGTATCGCGGGCTTGGTTCCGACTTGGCTCTGGATCCAGGATGGCGGGGCGGATATCCCGATTTTCCCGATCTACGGACTTACCTTCCTCATGACCTACGCGTTGCCAATGCTGGGCGGGCAAGCGTATCTCGACTCGGTGAGTGAGACGACCAAGATCAGCGTGGGCGGCATTCTTGCCTTTGGCCTTGCCGCCGGAACGATCACTTGGTACTGGTTCCGGCGCGGTCCTCTGCCAAAGCCTGGGGATTCCACGCTCCAGCTTCCGATCAATCGGATGAGGAATTTGCTCCTCGCGGCCGCGGTTCTGAACATGTTTTTCCTGTTCGGAACTACGGGGCAATGGTGGTGGTGGGTGCCTTCGGAGGTGCTCGGAGTCTTCCGCGCGTTTATCACCAGCCTCTACGTCTTGTCGGTCTTTGTGCACTTCCATGACATTGGCGCAGGAAAGCTGCGGGGGCCGCAGGCATACGCCTTTATCGTCGTTTTCACGCTCGCGGAGATGGCGAGCAGTGCAAGCCTGCTCCTGGTTGGCTCGATGTTGCAGGTCTTGATCGGCATTACAGCCTACTCACTTGGGCGCGGACGCGTTCCAGTCAAGATCTTGGTCGCTGCCCTCCTGGCTTTTTCCCTCCTGCACGCGGGCAAGAGCGAGATGCGCGACAAGCACTGGTTCGGGACAACCGACTACGAACCTCAGCCAACAGAGTACGTGGGCTTGTATGCGGAGTGGATCGGATATGGACTGGAAGCATTCACGGACGACGGCACTACACAGAGCCGCGAACAGCTTTCGCTTCGCGAGAGGGCCGGGCTTGCCTATCTCTTCCTGATGGTCTACGAGATGTCGCCGGATCGCACGCCGTATCTGTTCGGTGCGAGCTATGAGCCAATCCCGCGCCTGCTCGTACCACGTTTCATCAATCCGGAGCGAATGTCGACCCACGAGGGCACCGTCATCTTGAACGTGCACCACGGTCTTCAAACTCGAGAAACGGCCATGACCGCGACCATCGCCTGGGACCTGATTGGGGAAGCGCAGGCCAACTTCGGACTGATTGGCGTTGTCGCCGCATTCATGATCCTCGGTTGGTTCTACGCCCGCGTGGAGCGTTGGTCGCGCGGCCACGAGATCTTCTCCTTTAGGGTACTGGCGTCTCTGGTCATCCTGTCGCTTTGCGTACAGGTTGGCATCACCTTGGCGGTGTACGTGACCGCCCTCTTCCAGGCCATGGTCGCCCTGGTGACCCTCGCGTTCGTCGCGATGGAGCGCCGTCAGATCCGCGACCTGCTCGCCAACGTCACCGCAGCCCGGCTTTCAAGACGCAAGGGGTCGATCTGATTGGAGACCGACGCATCGCAATCCCCGGCTGGCGTTTCCGCGATGATCTTCACGCTGAACGAAGAAATCCATCTCCCGGGCTGCCTCCAAAGCCTCTCCTGGTGCGATGACGTGATCGTCGTCGACTCGGGCAGCACCGACCGCACAACCGCCATCACCTCCGACTCGGGAGCGCGCTTGTTCGTGCACCCCTTCACCGGCTTCGGGGACCAGCGCAATTGGGCGCTCGACAACACGTCGCCGAAGCATCCGTGGATCCTCATCCTCGATGCGGACGAACGTGTCCCCCCGCCGCTGGCCGAAGAACTGAAGCGCGTCTCGCACACCACACCTGCGTCGATCGACGCATACCGAGTCAAGCGGCGCTTCCATATGTGGGGACGATGGTTGCAGCACAGCAGCCTCTATCCGACGTGGGTCGTGCGCCTGGTCCGCCTGGGGCACGTCCGCTACGTGAATCGCGGACACGCGGAAACGCAGGTCGTCGACGGTGCGACCGCCGACCTGGAATTCGACCTCATCGATGAGAACTTGAAGGGCATCGACGAGTGGTTCGAGCGCCAGAACCGCTACTCGACCAAGGATGCGGAACACGAGATCGCGGCGGAGCGCGCATCCCCGTCGTGGAGCGGCCTCGTCAACGGCGACCCGCTGGTGCGGCGAGCCGCCCTGAAGGGCATCGCCATGCGAATGCCGGGGCGTCCTCTCCTCTACTTCATCTATGCCTATGTGCTTCGCGGCGGGTTCCGCGACGGCCGCGACGGATTCGTCTTCTGCATGATGCGCGCGCTGTACCAGGGCATGGTGGTTGCGAAGAAGCACGATATTCGTCGAAGGGCGGTGGCCGGTGGCTGATTCGGTTCTCGTTGTGGGTGGCGCGGGCTACATCGGCTCGCACATGGTGAAGCTCCTCGCGAGCACGGGACACGAGGTCGTGGTCTTCGACGACCTCTCGACCGGCCATCGCGACGCGATCGCCAGCTCCGTCCTCGTGGAAGGAGACCTCCGCGATCCCGTCGCGATCACGAAGGCGTTAGCCCTGCGAAAATTCTCGAGCGTCCTTCACTTCGCCGCGAAGTGCTACGTCGGTGAATCGGTGCAGGATCCCGCCAAGTACTACGGCAACAACGTGTTGGGCACGGCGAACCTTCTCGAGGCGATGCGCACGAACGGCGTCGGAAAACTTGTCTTTTCGTCGTCGTGCAGCACTTATGGCGATCCCGTGATGACCCCGATGACGGAAGAGCATCCGCAAGATCCCGTGAATCCGTACGGCGCCACCAAGCTCATGGGCGAACGCGCCATGAAGGACTACGGGCGCGCCTACGGGTTGCGCACAGTGGCTCTCCGCTATTTCAACGCGTCGGGGCTCGACGCCGACGGCACGCTCGGCGAACGCCACGACCCCGAAACGCACCTGATCCCGCTCGTGCTTCGCGAGGCGCTGCGGCTGCGCGCGGGCGGCGCTCGCGATGCGACGCAACTGCAGGTCTTCGGCGACGACTTCGACACGCCGGATGGAACGTGCATCCGCGACTATGTTCACGTATCCGACCTGTGCGCCGCGCACCTTCTCGCCATGCGCCGGCTCGACGCTCCAGGTCGCGCGTTCGAGGCGTTCAACCTCGGCTCGGAAAAGGGAAGCTCGGTCCTCGACGTCATCGAGTGCTGTCGCCGGATCACCGGCCAGGACATCGGCTACAAGATGGCCGGCCGCCGCGCCGGCGACCCCGCTCGCCTGATCGCGAGCTCGGAACGCGCGCGAAGGGACCTCGGGTGGAGTCCCCGCTATGCCGATCTTCCCGAGATCGTTTCCACGGCCTGGCGCTGGTTCTCCCGCACATGAATATCCTCGGACTGAATGCCTATCATGGCGACGCATCGGCGTGCCTGCTGCGCGACGGCAAGCTCGTGGCCGCCGCCGAGGAGGAGAGGTTCCGCCGCATCAAGCACTGGGCCGGATTTCCGAGCCAGGCCATCGCCTGGTGCCTCAAGGATGCCGGGCTCTCTCTGTCCGACATCGACCATGTCGCGATCAATCAGGACTCGGGCGCGAACCTCTGGCGCAAGCTGGCGTTCACGCTCAAGCAACGGCCGGACATCTCGCTTGTCCTCGATCGCCTGAAGAACAAGCGCAAGCGGACGGGCGTTGCAGAAGAGCTCTCGACCTCGCTGGGCCAACCTTTCAAGGGTGAAGTCCACTACGTCGAGCACCACCACGCCCACTTGGGATCGGCATTCCTGGTCTCGCCGTTCCCCGAGGCCGTTGCCGTATCGGTCGATGGATTCGGCGACTTCGCCAGCGCGGCATGGGGAATCGGCCGCGGCGACCAGGTCGAGGTCGACGACAAGGTCTACTTCCCGCATTCGCTGGGGATCTTCTACGAATCGATTACCCAGTTCATCGGGTTTCCGCACTACGGCGATGAATACAAGGTCATGGGCCTGGCGCCCTACGGTGAACCGAAGTACTTGCCGGAAATGCGACGCATCGTCCGCCTCCAGGACGACGGACGCTTCGAACTGAATCTCGACTACTTCCGCCATCACCGTGAGAAGGTCGAATACGAGTGGGACAACGGCCAGCCCATCGTGGGCTCGCTCTTCTCCGATGCGCTGATCGAACTGCTCGGGAGCGCGCGAGGCAAGGACGATCCCCTCGAACAGCGCCACAAGGACATCGCCCGCTCCGCGCAAGCCATGTACGAGGAAGCGTTCTTCCACCTCGTCACCCGCCTCCACGAGAAGTATCACGTCGACGCGCTCGCGCTGGCCGGCGGATGCGCGATGAACTCCGTCGCCAACGGCAAGGTGCTTCGCAATTCACCGTACAAGAAGCTCTACGTGCAGGCTGCGGCCGGCGACGCGGGCGGTGCACTGGGCGCGGCGCTCATTACGCATCGGCAGCAAGCAGGAGGCTCGTCTGCGCGATCGACGATGGATCACGCCTTCTGGGGCCCACACTTCAGCGACGAGGAGATCGGAGCGTTGGTCACGCGCCGCAGCACGGAAATCGCGGGAGCGGGTTGCACGATCGAGCAGCTCACCGACGAGCAAGTGCTCGTCGATCGCGCTGCCGCATGCGCTGCGCGGGGCGACGTCCTCGGCTGGTTCCAGGGGCGCATGGAGTGGGGCCCCCGCGCGCTGGGCAATCGGTCGATCGTCTGCGATCCGCGGCGCGCGGACATGAAGGACATCCTCAACCAGAAGATCAAGCGCCGGGAATCGTTTCGCCCCTTCGCTCCCTCGATCCTTCGGGAAGCGACCGCCGAATGGTTCGAGACCGACGATGACGTGCCCTTCATGATGCAGGTCTACCAGATCCGCGCCGAGAAGCGAGGCCAGATCCCGGCCGTCACGCACGTCGACGGATCGGGTCGGCTCCAGACAGTCACCCGTGCCGCCAATCCGCGCTACTACGCGCTGATCGAAAGCTTCAGGGCTTTGACGGGCGTTCCGATGGTCCTAAACACGTCGTTCAACGAAAACGAGCCCGTCGTGTGCAGGCCGGAAGAAGCGCTCGATTGCTTCCTGCGGACCCGCATGGATACCCTCGTGATGGGCACCTGGGTACTTACCCGGTCGTAGCCGGAGCCTGGCGAAGGAAGTCCTGGTAGGCGAGGCGGATTCCTTCCGCCAGCGGCGTGCGCGGCTCCCAACCCAGCGACCGGATCCGGCTCACGTCCAGCAACTTTCGCGGCGTGCCATCCGGCTTCGACGTGTCCCACGTGACGGAACCGCGGTAGCCGACGACCTCGCAGACCAACGCCGTCAGCTCCGCGATCGTGAGGTCGTTGCCGGTTCCGATGTTGACCATCGGCAGGCCCGCGCTCGGGAACAGGCTCGCGAGCCGGGCCCAACTTGCTTCCATCATGTCCACGCAGGCTGCGGCGAGATCGTCCGAAAGCAGCAGCTCCCGGCGCGGCTTCCCCGTTCCCCATGCCACGAGGTGGGGCAGCTCTTTCACCTTCGACTCGTGCGCCTTGCGGATCAGCGCGGGGAGCACATGGGACGTTTGCAGATCGTAGTTGTCGCCGGGCCCGAACAGGTTGGTGGGCATCGCGCACGCGTACTCGGTTCCATGCTGGCGGTTGTACGCGGCGCACATCTCGATGCCGGCGATCTTCGCGATGGCGTACGCGCGGTTGGTCGCCTCCAGCGGACCCGTCAGGAGGTACTCCTCCTTGATGGGCTGAGGGCAATCGCGGGGGTAAATGCAGCTCGATCCCAGGAACAGCAGGCGCTTGACGTTCGCCTGCCAGCTTGCATGGATGACATTGGCCTCGATCGCGACGTTCTCGTAGATGAAATCGGCCGGTGCCGTGCTGTTGGCGACGATGCCTCCGACCTTCGCAGCGGCGAGCACGACATGGTCGGGCCGCTCGGTCTCGAAGAAGGTCCGCACATCGTCCTGGCGCAAGAGGTCCAGCTGAGCGTGAGTGCGGAGGACGAGATTGCGGTATCCCCGTTTCTCGAGGGCGCGCACAACGGCCGAGCCCACCATTCCCCGGTGGCCGGCCACGAAGATCCGCGCGTCCTTCCGGACGCCGCCGTCACTCCCGGTGGCTGAAGTGCTTGTAGCCATGCTTGGTGATCAGCGCGTCGCGCTCCGCATCCGCGAGATCCGAGGTGACCATCTCCGCGACGAGTTCCTTGAACGTCGTCCGCGGCTTCCAACCGAGCACCTCGCGAGCCTTCGTCGCATCGCCGAGTAGCGACTCGACCTCCGTGGGTCGAAAGTAACGGGCATCGACGCACACGCGCTTCACGCCCTTGTCATCGACCGCGAGCTCATCCTTGCCCTCGCCCGACCAACGCAGCGTCATGCCGAGTTGCTCGGCCGCCGCATTCACGAAATCTCGAACGCTGTACTGCTCGCCGGTGGCGATCACGAAATCGTCGGGCTTCTCCTGCTGCAGCATCAGCCACTGGGCTTCGACGTAGTCGCGCGCATGCCCCCAATCCCGCTTCGCATCCAGGTTTCCCAGATACAAGCATTCCTCGAGGCCGAGCTTGATGCGAACGAGCGCGCGCGTGATCTTCCGCGTCACGAACGTCTCGCCACGCACCGGAGATTCATGGTTGAAGAGAATGCCGTTGCACGCAAAGATGCCGTAGGCCTCACGGTAGTTGACCGTGATCCAGTACGAATAGACCTTGGCCACCGCATACGGAGAGCGCGGATAGAACGGAGTGGTCTCGCGTTGCGGGACCTCCTGCACCAGCCCGTACATCTCCGAGCTCGAGGCCTGGTAGAACCGCGTCTTCTTCTCCAGGCCGAGGATACGAATCCCTTCAAGGATCCGCAGCGCGCCCAGCGCATCCGAGTTGGCCGTGTATTCCGGCTCTTCGAAGCTCACCGCGACGTGGCTCTGCGCACCGAGGTTGTAGATCTCGTCCGGCTGCACCTGCTGGATCACGCGGATCAAGCTCATCGAATCCGTGAGGTCGCCGTGATGCAGGAAGAAGCGAACGCCCTTGTGGTGGCGATCCTGGTAGAGGTGATCGATCCGATCCGTATTGAAGAGCGAAGTGCGGCGCTTGATGCCGTGCACGACGTAGCCCTTCGCGAGGAGAAACTCGGCGAGGTATGCCCCGTCCTGGCCGGTGATCCCGGTGATGAGCGCCACTTTCTGGGAGGGCACGATGGTTCTTCTGCTCGTTGGTCGCGGTGTGACCGGATTCTAACCCGACACGTATACTTCCAAGGAAACAAGGCGTCAGGGAAACGGAACACGATGGTGGAGGCTTCACAACAACCATGGTTGTCGATCATCGCGGCAGTGATCATTTCGGCCGTGGGCACCCTGCTCTTCTCGCAACTCGCTCCGTCGCTGGGATTGGTTGACCATCCCGGCGGCCGCAAGGCGCACTTGCGGGCGGTTCCGCTGGTGGGAGGTCTCGCGATCTTCATCGCACTGATCGGCACCGCCTGGTTCACGGGGATCGCGCGTCCGGCCGCCCCCTTCCTGGTAGCAATCACTCTCGTCGCCGCGGTCGGAGTCTGGGATGACTTCGCCGAGGTTTCCCCGCGCGTAAAGCTTGCCATCCAGATCGCCGCCGCCTGCCTGATGATCTGGGGCGCCGGCGTCGAGCTCCGCAGCGTGGGCGACCTCCTGGGATGGCGATCCATCGGGCTTTCTGCCTTCGCCATTCCGATGACGGTCTTCGCCGTCGTCGGTGTCATCAACGCCGTCAACATGATGGATGGCATGGATGGCCTGGGAGGATCGATCGCGGTCATCGCACTCGCCTGGTATGCCGCCGTCGCCGTGACCTCGGGATTGACCCTTCAGTGGGAGACGGCCCTCATCCTGGCGGGCGCGATCGCGGGCTTCCTGCTCTTCAATCTCCGCTTTCCGTGGCAGCCGCATGCGCGCGTATTCCTCGGCGACGCCGGCAGCCTGATGATCGGCTTCGCCCTCGGATGGTTCGCGATCGATCTCACGCAAGGTCCGGGGCGCACGTTTCCGCCGATCGCGGCTCTCTGGGTCATCGTCCTTCCGCTCGCCGATTGCGTTTCCCTCATGACGCGGCGCCTCCGGGCGCGGCGCAGCCCCTTCGAGGCCGATCGGCAACACATTCATCACTACCTGCTGTCGCGCGGGTTCACTCATTCCCAGACACTGGGCATCCTCGTGCTCTTGTCCAGCGCGTTCGGAGCCGTGGGCTACTTCGGTTGGAGAATGGGCGTTCCGGAGCCGGTGCTCTTCTGGCCCTTCTTCTTCGGATACTTTGCCTACCATTTCTGGATCACGCGGGAATGGAAACGGCTTGAAGCCGCCACGTGATTCGCTCCATCCTGTTCGTCTGCACCGCCAACATTTGCCGATCCCCCACGGCTGAAGGCGTGCTGCGGAAGCTTCTGACGACTGCCGGCTTGGCGGACAGCGTCGCCATCGCATCCGCCGGCACGCACGACTATCACCTCGGCAAGCCGACATTCCCTCTCGCCATGGAAGTCGCCAAGCGCCGGGGGTACGACATCACAAGCCACGTCGCTCGTCAGCTCAAGGGAAACGACTTCGACGAGTACGACCTCATCCTCGCGATGGACGCTTCGCACCTCCGTTCGCTCAGGTCTATCGCACCAACGCGCTGCAAGCAGAAGATCGAGCTCTTCCTGGAGTACGGCGACAAATTCCACGGCAAGGACGTGCCGGACCCGTACGGTGGAAAGCCCGAGGCGTTCGAACTCGCAATCGACATGATCGAAGACGGTTGCCGCGGGCTTGCGGACCTACTGGTTCGCGTTCGTTAGGGAATCTTCCTGACTCTGGCCTGTCAACGCAGGCATGAAAACATCCGCGCGCCTGGGCTTCGCCGCCCTGCTCCTCTTCGCGACCGGCCTCACCGCCGCCGCCCCCCTCGTCACACCGCGCCTCGTCGCTGAAGGCCTCACCCAGCCCGTCGCCATCGCGCACCCCGGCGACGGAACGGGACGCCTCTTCATCGTCGAGAAAGTCGGGCGCATCCAGATCTTGCAAAACGGCGCTGTACTTCCTACTCCATTCCTGGACATCAGCCCGCGCGTGAGCACGTCGGGCGAGCGCGGCCTTCTGGGCCTGGCGTTCGATCCGAACTACGAGAACAACGGCCGCTTCTTCGTTTACTACGCGCGCATCGAGGATGGGGCGCTGCGCGTCTCCAGCTTCACCAACCGGCCGGGCGTGCCCAACCAGGCCGATCCGGATTCCGAGCAATCGCTGCTCACGATCGCGCATCCGGGAGCCGACAACCACAACGGCGGCCAGCTCGCCTTCGGCCCGGATGGCTTCCTTTATATCGGCACGGGCGACGGCGGCGGCAGCGGCGATCCGAACAACAACGCCCAGTCGGACGGCAGCCTGCTCGGCAAGATCCTCCGCCTCGACGTGACGCGCGCCCAGGCCTCCCCGGAGATCTGGGCCAAGGGCCTGCGCAATCCCTGGCGCTTCAGCTTCGACCGCGGCACGGGCGACCTCTACATCGGCGACGTGGGCCAGAACCGCTTCGAGGAGGTGAACTACGCCGCGGCCGGAACCGGCAACGGCCGCAACTACGGCTGGCGCGTCATCGAGGGGAACGCCTGCTTCAACCCGCCCACGAGCTGCTTCCTGGCCGGGGCCACGGGCCCGGTCCTCACGTACGGCCACGACATGGGCCAGTCGATCACCGGCGGGTACGTCTACCGGGGCTTCAAGAGCCGCGACCTCTACGGCTACTACATCTACGGCGATTTCGTGAGCAACCGCATCTGGGCGGCGCGCCAGACCCAAGGCGGCTGGGTGACCGAGCAGATCATCGGCCCCGGCGCGGGTCCCGACGGCATCAGCAGCTTCGGCGAGGACGAGGCCGGCGAGCTCTACGTCGCGAGCTACAACACCGGGCGCCTCTACGCGCTGGAAGGCTCGGCCACGGCGCGCTTCCAGCAGGGCACGATCTCCGGGCTGTGGTGGAACCCCGCCGAGTCCGGCTGGGGCGTGCAGTTCACCCACCGCGGCGACGTGGTCTTCGCGACGATCTACAACTACGGTCCGGACGGGCAGCCCAAGTGGTACATCGCTTCGGATTGCCACCGGGTGCCGGCATCCGCCGCCGTGCCGCTGCAGTGCTCCGGGGATCTCTACGAGGTCCAGGGCCCGCGCTACTTCGGCGTGCCGTTCGATCCGTCGGCCGTGCATTCCACCGCCGTCGGCCGGATCAACGTCAAGGCGTTCGATACCGAGCACGTGCAGCTGGTGTTCAACGTCGGCAGCATCACCCGCGACGTGGCACTGCAGCGCAACGTGTTCCGCGATCGTGCCGTGGCGTTGCAGACGGACTACACCGACCTCTACTACAACTCGGCGGAGCCCGGCTGGGGCGTCACGATCTCGAACCAGGGCGATGTCTTCTTCGTCGCCTGGTACGTGTATGACGAAACCGGCCACCCGCAGTGGTTCATCGCCTCGTCGTGCAACGTGACGGGTAACGGCTGCGCGGGCACGCTCTACAAGGTGACCGGCCCGCCGCTCGCGTCGAACTTCGACACCTCGCAGGTCGTGAGCACGCCCGTGGGCAACATCACGCTCGCGTTCGACAACGCGAACGACGCGACCCTGAGCTACACGGTGAACGGCGTCTCGGGAACGAAGCGCATCTCGCGCTTCGAGTTCTAGGCCGGCTTCGCCTTCTTGCGCCCGGCAGCCATGCGCTGCCGGTGCGCCTCGTACAGGCACACGCCGCTCGCCACGGAGACGTTCAGGCTCTCCACCGTCCCGTTCATGGGGATGGAGACCAGGCTGTCGCAGGTCTCGGCGGTGAGCCTTCTGAGGCCCTCGCCCTCCGCACCCAGCACGATGCCGAGCGCGCCTTCCAGCTTCGAGTCGTAGATCGAGGCGCCGGCCTCGTCGTCCGTGCCCACGAGCCAGATGCCGCGGTCCTTCAAGTCGCGCATGGTGCGCGCGAGGTTGGTCACCACGATGTAGGGCACGGTCTCCGAGGCCCCCGACGAGACCTTGATGGCCGCCATCGTGAGCCCGACGGCGCGATCCTTCGGCGCGATGACGGCGTGGGCACCGACCCCGTCGGCCACGCGCAAGCAGGCCCCGAGGTTGTGCGGGTCCGTTACGCCGTCCAGCAAGAGGAGCAGCGGCGGATCCTGGAGATCCTCCAGCACATCCTCGATGAACTGCGGCATGTGGAGATCCTCGGCCTGGGCGACCACGCCCTGGTGGCGCGTGCCGCCGCTCATGCCGTCGAGGCGCTTGGCATCGACCGTGAGGACCCGGACGCCCACCTTCTCGGCCAGCGCCCGCAGCTCCTTCGCGCGGGCGTCCTTCCGTTCGGCATCCATGAAAATCTCGCGGACGCTCTCCGGCTTCACCCGGAGGCGGCTCTTCACGGCGTGGAACCCGGCCAGCATCTTCACTTGTATTTCCCCTGGTGCTTCTTGGCTTTCTTGTCGATGTCGCGGGGCTTCGGTGCTTTCTCCGCTTTGCCCATGGACGTGACGGCCGGCACGGGCTGCCCGACCAACGTGAAGTCGATCTTCGCCGCCTCGATGTCCACGCGAACCACCTTGATGCGGACGTGGCCGCCCAATTGGTACTTCACGCCCGAGCGCTCGCCCTTCAGCGTGTGGCGCGCCTGGTCGTACGTGAAGTAGTCCTGGCCGAGGTCGGAGATGTGCACCAGGCCGTCGACGAACATCTCGTCCAGCGTGACGAAGAGGCCGAAGTTGGTGACGCCGCTGATGGTGCCCTCGAACTCGTCGCCCACGTGGTCCTGCATGTAGTAGGACTTGAGCCAGTTCTCGACGTCGCGCGTGGCTTCATCCGCCCGGCGCTCGGTCTCGGAGCAGTGGTTGCCGATCGCGTGCCAGTCCGGCTCCTCGTAGAGCTTCTTCTTCAGCACGGACTTGATGCCGCGGTGTACGAGAAGGTCCGGATAGCGGCGGATCGGCGAGGTGAAGTGCGCGTACGCCTCGTACGCCAGGCCGAAGTGGCCGACGTTCTCCGGGCTGTACACCGCTTGCCGGAGCGAACGCAGCATCACCGTCTGCAGGAGGCTCGCGAAGGGCTTGCCCTTGATGCGCGAGAGGAGCTGCTGGTAGTCCTTGGCTTGCGGCTCGTCGCCGCCGGCCAGCGACAGTGCGAAGTCCTTCAGCATCGAACGGAGCGCCTCCAGCTTCTCAGGCGTCGGGCCTTCGTGGATGCGGTAGAGCGTGGGCTGGCCGTTCTCCTGCAGGAAGTCCGAAGCGCAGACGTTGGCCGCGAGCATGCACTCCTCGATCAGGCGATGCGCGTCGTTCCTCTGCACGCGCACGATCTTCTCGATCTTGCCCTTGTCGTCGAAGATCATCTGCGTCTCGACCGAATCGAAGTCGATGGCGCCACGCTGGTTGCGCGACCCGAGCAACGATTTGTAGAGACCGTAGAGCGTCTCCAGCGACGGAACCAATGCGGCTTCCACCGGCGGATCGGCCTCGCGGCCCTCGAGAACAGCGGCGACGCGCGTGTACGTGAGGCGCGCCTTCGAGTGGATCACCCCCGGGTAGAACGAGTACTTCTTGAGCGAGCCGCTGGGCAGGATTTCCATCTCGCACACCATCACGAGGCGGTCGACCTTCGGCTTCAGCGAGCAGAGCTCGTTGGACAGCGCCTCCGGCAACATCGGGATCACGCGGCGCGGGAAGTACACGGAGTTGCCGCGTTCGCGCGCTTCCTTGTCGAGCGCGTCGCCGGGCTTCACGTAGTGGCTCACGTCGGCGATCGCGACCCAGAGCTTCCAGCCCTTGGCGATCTTCTCGGCGTAGACCGCGTCGTCGAAGTCGCGGGCCGTCTCGCCGTCGATGGTGACGAAATCGAGATCGCGGAGGTCCTTGCGGCCCTTGAGATCCGATGCCGGCACCGTCGCGGGAAACAGCGACGCGGCCTTCTCGACCGAGGCGGGGAATTCATGCGGCAGGTCGTGCTTGCGCAGCGCGATCTCGATCTCCATCCCCGGGTCGGCGTAGTTGCCGAGCACCTCGATCACGCGGCCGATGGGCTCGGCGTTCTTGGTGGGCTGGGAGAGGATCTCGGCCACGACGACCTGCCCTGCCTTCGCGGGCAACGAGCCCTCGGGCGTGATCAGGATGTCCTGGGAGAGGCGCTTGTTCTCGGCGATCACGAACATCACGCCGTGCTCGATGAAGAGCCGGCCGACCACCTTGCTGTTGGCTCTCTCGAGCACCTCCACGATCGAGCCCTCGCGCCGGCCCTTGCGGTCGAAGCCGGTCACGCGGGCGAGCGCGATGTCGCCGTGCAGCACCGTGTGCATCTGCTTGGGGCCGAGGAAGAGGTCGTCGGTGCCGTCCTCGGGCTGGAGGAAGCCGAAGCCGTCGGGGTGGCCGATGACCTTGCCCTTGATGAGGCCGGCCTTGTCGGCGATGACGAGGAGGCCGCGGCGGTTGCGATGGATCTGGCCGTCGCGCTCCATGGCGGCGATACGCCGTCCGGCGCCTTCGCGCTCCTCGGGGGCGACCCCCAGCTTTTCGAGGATCTGCTCCTCGGTCATGGGGACGCCGGCTTCCTCGAGGACGCCGAGCATCTGCTCGCGCTCGGGGATCGGGAAGGGGTGGTTCTGGGCCTGCAGGCCTTTGGTTTTTCTAGACAATATTCTCTCTAATCGGTAAAATTACGGGTTCAAAACAGTGCCCGGATGGCGGAATTGGTAGACGCACCAGTTTCAGGTACTGGCGGGTAACACCGTGGAGGTTCGAGTCCTCTTCCGGGCACCAGTTTATTTCTTCGTGGGGCTTATTGAGCAAACTTCACGAACAACTCATCAAGGCGGCCCTGGCTCGAAAGAAGCTTCTCGAGCAGGGTAAGGAGCATCCGCCTGAGGCTCCGGCCGCCCCAAAGGGGCCGGTCGCCCGGAATGAGGAAATCAGCGCGCGCCTGAAGCAGCTGGACGACGCGCTTTCCACCGACGCCTCTCGCGCCGCCGCGGCCCAGGCCGCATCCGAACGTTCGAAGCAATCCATCGAGGAAGACTCCCGCATCGCCGCGCGTGTGCGCGAAGAAGCGGCCGCGAACCTGCGCGCCGCGGAAGCGGAAAAACAAGCCGCTGCTGAAGCCCTGGCCGCCGCGGAAGCTTCCCGGCAGCGCGCCAAGGCGGAATCCGATGCGGCCGCCGCATCCCGCGCGCTCGCCGAAGCCTCGCGCGCCCAGGCCGAAGCCTCACGCGCCCAGGCCGAAGCCACCGAAGCGCGGGTTGCCGCGGCCAAGCAGGCTGCCGATGCCGCGCTTGCGGCCACCGAGGCGGCTCGCGAAGCCGAAGCTGCAGCCCGCCGCGTGGAGCAGGCCAAGCTCGAGGAAGCGCGCATCGCGGAATCCAACGCCGCGGTCGAGCGCGACCGCGTGAAAGCTTTCGCGGCGGAATCCGCGGCAGCCCGCGACAAGGCGAAAGCCGAGACGCTGGCGGAATCCCGCTCGCTCGAAGCCCGCGATGCCGCCCGCAAGTCGGAGGCCGCGGCGCAAGAGGCCGCCACGGCATCCCGCGAGGCGACCGAGGCCGCTCGCAAGGCCGCGGAGGCCGCCTCCAGGTCCACCGAAACCGCGCGCCTCGCCACGCAGAAGGCCGAGGCACAGTCCGCTGAAGATCGCTCCCGCGCCAAGGCGCTGGAAGCGCAAGCCCAGGCGGAACGCGATCTCGCCCAAGCCGCGCAAGCTCGCGCCACTGCGGAGGAATCCGCCCGCATCGCCAGCGCGGAACGCGCTGCCGCCGAAGCCGCGCTGGCCAAGGCCGCCGAATCGAAGCTCGCCGAAGAGAAGCTCGCGGCCGCGAAAGCCCTCGAGCGCTCGCAGGCCGATGCATTGCTCGGCAAAACGACCGCGGAGCGCATCGCAGCCGAAGAGCGCGCCAAGGCGCACGCGCTGGAAGCCGCTGCCACCGCACGCGCCGCGGCGGAACGAGCCTCCGCTGCGCAACGATCGAGCGCCGAGGAATCGGCTGCCATCGAAGCACGTGCTGCCGCGGATCGCGAGAAAGCATCAGCCTTCGAAGCGCAAGCGGCCGCGGAGCGGGAGCTCGCAGGCGCCGCACGCAAGCGCGCCGACGCGGAAGAATCCGCCCGCGCCGCGAGCGTGAAGCTCGTCGCCTCGGACGCCGCGCTCGCCAAGGCGACCGAAGTCCGCATCGCCGAGGAAACGCGCGCGCAGTCCGCCGCGCTCGAAGCCGCATCCGTCGCGCGCGAAGCGGCCGAGCAAGCCCAGGCGCTGCAGCGCGCGCAGTCCGGTGAAGCGCATGCGTTGGACGAGCGCGCCGCCGCCGATCGCGAGAAGGTCCGCGCGCTCGAAGCGCAAGCCGCCGCGGAGCAGGAGCTCGCCAACGTCGCCCGCGCCCGGGCGGATGCTGAGGAAGCTGGCCGCATCGCAGCGAAGGAAGTCGCCGCCGTGGAAGCCGCATTCGTGATGGCTTCCGAAGCGAAGATCGCCGAGGAGAAGCGCGCGGAAGAGAAGGCCCTCGAGCGCGCCGAAGCCGAGCGTGCCGCCGAGGCCGCCGCCATCGAGAAGTCGCAGGCCCTCGCCCGCGAGGCCGAAGCCCTGCGCGCGCGCACCGATGCGGAAGCGAAGCGGGCGGAAGCCGAGCAGGCCCGTGCGGCCGCGAAGGCGGGCCAGCAGGCCCAGGCGGGCATCCTCGCGGAAGAGCGTCGGCTCGCCCCTCGCCGCTCGTTGAGCCCCGTGGCGATCGCGGGCCTGGTGACGGTGGCGAGCGTGGTGGCGTTCAGCGTGGGACGCTCGAACGAATCCACGGTGACGGTCCCGCCGCCGGCCGCGGCAACGGCGACAGGGAAGATCGGGCAGCAGCCCGAGACCGGTTTCGTTCCGGTCGCCAAGCTCGATACGACGCTCGACCTCTCGCGTCTGCGCGCGCCTCCGGGAAAACGCTAGCCTTCAAACGGGTGCTTCAGCACGATCGTCTCTTCGCGATCGGGTCCCGTGGAGATCAACGCGACCGGTGCGCCCGAGAGCTCTTCCAGCCGCTTCATGTACGACTGCGCGTTCTTCGGCAGGTCCTGGAAGCGCTTCACGCCGAGCGTGCTCTCCTTCCAGCCCGGATGCTCCTCGTACACCGGCTCGCAGATCGCGAGCGCCTCGGCGCCCGAGGGCAGGATGTCGCGCGTGCCGCCGCCGGCGAGCTTGTAGCCCGTGGCGATGCGAATCTTGTCCAACCCGTCCAGCACGTCGAGCTTGGTGATGCACAGGCCCGAAACGCCGTTCAGCTGCACGGCGCGCTTGAGCGCCGCCACGTCGAACCAGCCGCAGCGCCGCGGGCGGCCCGTGACCGAGCCATATTCGTTGCCGCGCGTGCGCAGGTGCTCGGCCGTCTCGTCTTCGAGCTCCGTCGGGAACGGACCCGAGCCCACTCGCGTGGCGTACGCCTTCGCAACGCCGAGCACGTAGTGAAGCTGCTGCGGACCGACTCCGGCGCCGGCACTCGCCTGCCCTGCGACGGTGTTCGACGACGTCACGTACGGATACGTCCCGTGGTCCACGTCGAGCAGCGCAGCCTGCGCGCCTTCGAACAGCAGCGACTTGCCTTCGCGGATCAGCGCGTTCACTTCACCTGACACGTCCGCGATCATCGGCCGCAGGCGCTCGGCGAACGCGAGCGTGTCGTCGAGCGTCTTCTGGAAGTCGACGATGTCGGCCTTGAAGTAGTTCTTCAGGACGAAGTTGTGATAGTCGAGCACCTCGCCCAGCTTGGCGGCGAAGCGCTCGCGGGCATAGAGGTCCTGCACGCGGATGGCGCGGCGGGCCACCTTGTCTTCATACGCGGGGCCGATGCCGCGGCCGGTGGTGCCGATCTTCGCTTCGCCCTTCGCGCGCTCGCGCGCCTGGTCGAGCGCCACGTGGTACGCGAGGATGAGCGGCGCGGACTCGGAGACGCGAAGGCGCGAGACGACGTCCACGCCCGCCTTCTCCAGCTCGCCGATCTCCTGCACCAGCGCCTCGGGCGAGATGACGACCCCGTTGCCGATGAAGCACTTCACCTGCGGGTGGAGGATGCCGGAAGGAATGAGCCGCAGCACCGTCTTCACGCCATTGACCACCAGCGTGTGCCCGGCGTTGTGCCCGCCCTGGAAGCGCACGACGCCCGCGGTGTAATCCGTGAGCCAGTCGACGATCTTCCCCTTGCCCTCGTCACCCCACTGGGTGCCGATCACGACTACGTTACGCGCCATTTCCCGTCTTTCCTTTCGAGCCTGCGGTCGCAGCCGAGCTCGTTCGCAGAATCTTCATGTCCTGGCAGGTCGACGATCACCACTTCGCCTGCCGCCCGCAGCCGTGCGATCTCGTCGCGCAGCGCTTTATCCTCGCCCAGCGGCGCGAGGATTGCCGCGCGCCGCCCATTGCCCTTCGAACGCGCGGCGAGCTGCCGCAGGTCCATCGTGAATCCCGTCGCCGGCCGCGATCTCCCGAAGGAGGCTCCGACCTCGTCGTAGCGGCCGCCGCGCGCCAGCGCCTCCGGCGAGCCTTCCGCGAAGGCCGCGAACACCAGCCCGCTCTCGTAGTTGAAGCCGCCCAGCTCGGAGAGGTCCACCGAGACCTCCACGCCGGGCCCGGCCACCGCGGCCGCGAGCTTCGCGAGCGAATCCAGCGCCTCGCGGATCGCGGGCTTGCTGGGCAAGTCCTTCCGGGCACGGTCGATCGTCTCGGTTCCGCCGTGCAGGCCCGTGAGCACCGCGAGCGGGCCCGCCTCCACAGCGTTCTTCTGTTGCACCGCGTGGAAGAGCGACTCGGCACTTTCCGGATCCACGGTGAGGTCCGCGGCCATCGCGCGGTAGATCGCGGGGTTGCCGAGGTCGACGTGCACCGTGTCCACACCCGCGGCCTTCAGCGAGTCGATCATCAGCCGCACGATCTCCACGTCGGCTTCGAGGCCGGCGTGGCCGTAAAGCTCGGCGCCGATCTGCAGCGGCTCGCGCGTGCGGGTCATGCCCGCGGGCACCGTGTGCAGCACGCTGCCGCAGTAGCAGAGGCGCGCCACGCCCTGGCGATTCAGCAGGTGCGCATCGATGCGCGCGACCTGCGGCGTGTGGTCGGCGCGAACGCCCATCATGCGGCCCGAGAGCCGGTCGACGAGCTTGAACGTGGCGAGGTCGAGGTCCTTGCCGGTGCCGGAGAGCAGCGACTCGACGTACTCCAGCATCGGGGGCGCGACCAGCTCGTAGCCGTGGCGCTCGAAGAGATCCAGGATCGCGCGGCGCAGCCGCTCGATCACCCGCGCCTCGGCGGGCAGGACGTCCTCGATGTGTTCCGGAAGGAGCCAGCGGCGCATGGTCACCACACCAGCAGGAAGAGGATCAGCCCCACGAGCATCGACGTGAGGCCCGCGAAGCGGATCTGCCCGTCGGACATCTCCGTGAAGCGCTTGAAGGCCTCGCGCCATACCTTGGGGAAGGCGAACGGCAGGAGTCCTTCCAGCACGAGCATGAGTGCAAAGGCCGCGAACAGGACTTCGGTCACTTGCCGCGGCCGGGATTCTTGAGGTACTTGAAGAAGTCCGAGCTGGGGTCGAGGACCATCACGTCGCTCTTCGAGCGAAGCGTCTGGCGGTAGGCGTCGAGGCTGCGATAGAAGCTGTAGAACTCCGGGTTCTTGCCGTAGGCCTCGGAGTAGATGCGGGCGGCGAGCGCGTCGCCCTCGCCCTTCACGCGCTGGGCATCGCGATACGCCTCGGCCACGATCACCTGGCGCTGGCGGTCGGCCTCGGCCTTGATCTTCTCGCCTTCGGCTTGTCCGGTGGCGCGAAGCTCGTTGGCGACGCGCTTCCGCTCCGACTCCATGCGGCGATACACGTCCGAGGAGATCTCCGGCACGAGGTCCACGCGCTTGAGGCGCACATCCACGACCTCGACGCCGATCCCTTTCACGTCCTTGTCGACCTTGTCGGCGACGGTGCTCATGATGCTTTCGCGCTGTCCCGAGACCACCTCGTGCACGGTGCGCTTGGCGAATTCCGCCCGCAGCGCATCGTTCACCGTCTGCGAGATGCGTGCCTCGGCGGCGATCGGATCGCCACGCACCGACACATAGAACTGGCGCACGTCGATCACGCGCCACTTCACGAAGGAATCGACCAGCACGTTCTTGTTCTCGGACGTGAGGAAGCGTTCGGCGTCGCGCGAATCGAGCGTCTGGATGCGCGTGTCGTACATGCGCACGTTCTGCAGCACCGGGACCATGAAGTACAGGCCCGGATCGGTGATCACGGAGACCACTTCACCCAGCTGGAACTTGATGGCGGCCTTGCGCTGGTCGACCGTGTAGAGGCTCATCGCGAGCGCGAGCGCCACGATGATGGCGCCCATGGCGACGAATGCGGTGGAGCGTTTCATCGTCCCCCCTCCCGGTCACGGCTGCGAATGCCTTCGCGGCGCGACGGCTCGGGCACCACCGGCGCCGGCACCACGGCCGGCTCGGTGGCGCTGGTCTTGGGCAGCGTTTCGGTGGACGACGAGGTCGGCCCCGTGATCTGCATCAGGCGATCGAGCGGCAGGTAAAGCAGGTTGTTACCCGCCTTCTGGTCGATGATCACCTTGCTCGTGTTGGTGAGGACCTGCTGCAGGGTCTCGATGTACATGCGCTCGCGCGTGACCGCGGGAGCCTTCTCGTACTCGGAGAGCACGCTCTTGAAGCGCGCGCTGTCGCCCTGTGCGGTCGCGACGGCTTGCTGCTTGTAGCCGGCCGCTTCCTCGAAGAGGCGCGCGGCAACACCACGGGCCTTGGGCACCACGTCGTTGGCGTACGCCTGGCCTTCGTTCTTGAAGCGCTCGCGGTCCTGGCCGGCACGCACGGCATCGTCGAACGACGCCTGCACCTGCTCGGGGGCCTGCACGCTCTGCAGCGACACGGTGGTGACGTTGATGCCGGTCTTGTACCGGTCGAGGATCTGCTGCATCAAGACCTTCACGCGGGCGGCGACTTCGCTGCGGCCCTGGTTCAGCACGAAGTCCATCTTGCTCTTGCCGACCACCTCGCGAATCGCGGTCTCGGCGGCCTGGAGCACGTTGTCCTTCGGGCGGTTGTTGTTGAAGAGGTAGTCCTCGGGGCTCTTCAGCGTGTACTGGATGGCGAACTGCACGTCGACGATGTTCTCGTCGTCCGTGAGCATCAGCGCTTCCTGCGGCTGCTTGTTCTTGGGGTTGCCGCGGTAGCCGACCTCGACGGTGTTCACCTCGGAGACGTTGACGACCTCCACGGCTTCGACCGGATAGGGAACGTGCCAGCGCGGGCCGGGCATCGTGGTCTCGAGGTACTTGCCCAGGCGCAGCACGACGCCGCGGCGGCCTTCGTCCACGATGTAGAAGCCGCTCGCGAGCCACACGGCGATGATCAGCAGGACGATGAAGATGAGCGTCCCGCCGAACATGGCGTTGCCGTTGAGGCCGGAGGGAGGGCCGCCGGCAGGCGTGCGTCGTCCGCCGAAGAGACCCGCGAACTTCTGCTGGATCTTCCTCAGGATTTCATCGAGGTCGGGCGGACCTTCGTTGTTCTTCTTGCCCCACGGGGGCTCGTTCGGCGGCATGGATATTCCGGAAGCGAGGGGTTTTTCAGGCGGCGGAAGCGAGTGGGCTTCCGCCGGTGGCGGCGAGCTCGAGGAGCGCTTCCCGTACCAGTGGGACGCCCTGCCCGGTTGCCGCACTTGCCTTGATATTCAATATCTTACCATGAGCATCGCGGACGATTTCCGGCTCCAGGCCGGGCACCCGGTCGATCTGGTTGTACACCAGGATCTGCGGGACTTCGCCCGCGCCGATCTCTTCCAGCACCTCGTTCACCGAGCTGATGCGCTCGTCGCGAAGGGGATCGGCCGCGTCGACCACGTGCAGCAGCACGTCGGCCTGCACGGCCTCCTCCAGCGTCGCGCGGAACGCGGCCACGAGGGAGTGCGGAAGATCCTGGATGAAGCCCACGGTATCGGAGATGGCGGCGGTCGCGTCGTTTGCAAGCCACAGGCGGCGCGTCGTGGTATCGAGAGTCGCGAACAGCTTGTCGGCCACCAGCGTCTCGCCCTTGGTGAGGCGGTTGAAGAGCGTGGACTTGCCGGCGTTGGTGTAGCCCACGATGGAGACCCGAAGCATGCCCGAGCGATGCCGCCCCGAGCGTTGCGTTTCGCGAGTCCGCACCACCTTGGCGATGCGCTCCTTCAGCTTCTTGACGCGCTCGCCGATCAGGCGGCGGTCCAGCTCGAGCTGCTTCTCGCCCGGGCCGCCGGTCTTGCCGAGGCCGCCGCGCTGCCTTTCCAGGTGGGACCAGCCCTTGATGAGGCGCGTGGACTGGTGCTCCAGGCGCGCGAGCTCGACCTGCAGCTTGCCCTCGTGGGAGCGGGCACGCGAGGCGAAGATCTCGAGGATGAGCTCGGTGCGGTCGTACACGCGCACCGGCTTCCAGCCCTCGCCCAGCGCGCGCTCGAGGTTGCGCACCTGCGCGGCCGAGAGGGCTTGGTCGAAGACCGCTGTTTGAGAGTTGTGGAGGCGAAGCGCGTCGCGGATCTGGTCGACTTTGCCGGAGCCGGCGAAGGTGGCCGGATCGGGACGATCCCGCTTGCCGGTGACGACCTCGCCCACTCGGGCGCCGAGCGTTTCCACCAGGCGTGCCGCTTCCTCCGCACGAGCAGTGGCGTCCCGCTTCCCGAACTCCAGGGAAACGAGGACGGCCGTAGCGCGCGGATCAGCCCCTTTCGGGGTGCGGTCAGGCGTCTTGCGAGTGGTCAAGTGGGACCGACACGGGTCGCGCCGGGACCACCGTGGAGATGGCGTGCTTGTAGACCATCTGGGTCACGGTGTTCTTGAGGAGCACGACGTACTGGTCGAACGATTCGATCTGGCCCTGGAGCTTGATGCCATTCACCAGGTAGATGGAAACCGGGACATGTTCCTTGCGCAGCGTGTTGAGGAACGGGTCTTGGAGGAGTTGCCCTTTGTTGCTCATTGTTTGCCCCTTGGGATTGCGGGTTTTCTGCGACTGCCCGATGCAAAAGGCATCGAGCAAGCATCATACCACCCCGGTCCGACCCCCCCTCTTACGGCTAGTTCCCGTACTTCTTCTTGGAGTAGATGCGGTTTTTACGCTTTGCGCGCTCCTGGCTAACAGTGAGCACCTGGGCTTTCTTCCCCGCGTAGGGGTTCGCTCCCGAGCGTAATTCGACCCGCAGCGGCGTTCCCTTCAGCTTGAAGGTCTTGATGAAGATGCCTTCGAGGTAGCGCTTGTAGGTGGCCTTGATATGGTCCGTGGCGCTGCCATGGATCACCACGATGGGCGGATTGGACCCACCCTGGTGTGCGTAGCGCAGCTTCGGGCGGATGCGGCCGGCCATCGGGGGCTGCTGCGCCTGCACGGCGGCCATGAGCGCGCGCGTCAACTTCGGGGTGGATAGCTTGGCCATGGCCGCGGCGAAAGCGCCGTCCACGCCCTCCAGCATCTTCTTGATGCCAGTGCCATGGCGAGCCGAGATCTTGTGGAACTCCGCGAAATCGAGGAAGTGGAGCTTGCGCTCGAGGTCGGTCGCGATGTCCTTGCGCTTGTCGCTGTCGATCGCGTCCACCTTGTTCACCGCCACCACCAGCGCGCGGCCCGCTTCGAGGATGTAGCCGCCGATGTGGGCGTCCTGCTCACCGATGTCCTGGTCCGCAT
Source organism: Usitatibacter rugosus (assembly GCF_013003965.1). Lineage (NCBI taxonomy): Bacteria > Pseudomonadati > Pseudomonadota > Betaproteobacteria > Nitrosomonadales > Usitatibacteraceae > Usitatibacter > Usitatibacter rugosus. The sequence goes on from NZ_CP053069.1 coordinate 3,032,822, forward strand.
CCACGACGAGGATCACCACGTTGGCGCGCTCGATCGCCTGCAGCGTCTTGATGACCGAGAACTTCTCCACGGCCTCCCACACCTTGCCGCGCTTCCGGATGCCGGCGGTGTCGATCAGCGTGTAGAGCTTGCCGTCCTTCTCGAGCTCGATCTCGATGGAGTCGCGCGTCGTACCGGGCTGGTCGAACGCGATCACGCGTTCTTCACCCAGCAGGCGGTTCACGAGCGTGGACTTGCCGACGTTCGGCCGTCCCACGATGGCCACGCGCGGATGGTCGGGGATCTCTTCGTCTTCCTCGGGCTCGGGGAATTTCGCGAGCGCGTCCTCGATCAGCTGGCGGACACCCTCGCCGTGCTCGGCGGAGATCGCGATCGGATCTCCGAGGGCCAGCTCGTGGAATTCCGCGGTGACCATCGCCTCGCGCATGCCTTCGGCCTTGTTGACCGCGAGGTACACGGGCGCCTTGGCTTCCTTGCGCAGCATGGTCGCGATGCGCTTGTCCTGCGGGGCGAGGCCCGCGCGGCCGTCGACGAGGAACACGATGACGTCGGCCTCGGCGATCGCTTCACGCGCCTGGCGCGCCATCTCGGAGAGGAGGCCTTCCTTCGCGACCGGCTCGAAGCCGCCGGTGTCCACGACGATGAAGGGCTTCTCGCCCAGGCGGCCCTGGCCGTAGTGGCGGTCGCGCGTGAGGCCGGGGAGATCCGCCACCAGCGCGTCGCGGGAGCGCGTGAGGCGGTTGAACAGCGTCGACTTCCCGACGTTCGGCCTGCCGACGAGGACGACGGTCGGCTTCAAGCTAGAACCGGATGGCTACGACCGAGCCGTTCGCGGTTTGCACGACGATGCCGCCCGGAGCCGGGATCATGGTGCGGATGGGGCTGCCGTCGGTGGCGATGCGACCGATGAACTTGCCGTCCTCCACGGACAGCACGTGCACGAAGCCCTGGATGTCCCCGACCGCGACACGCCCGGCCACGATGAGCGGAGCCGTGAGGCGGCGATAGAGGAGCTTGTCCTGCTTCCACAGGCTGGCGCCGGTGTTCTTGTCCAGCGCGTGGACGTTGCCCGTGTCGTCGGCGATGTAGATGTTCTTGCCGTCCACGGCGAGGCCCTTCGAGCTCCAGATGTCGCGCGACCAGACCATGTTGCGCGTCTGGATCTCGAAGCACGCGACCTTGCCCTGGAACGCGGCCGCGCACACGCGCGCGCCGTCGACCACCGGCACGCCCGAGATATCGGCGATGCGCTCCAGCTCCGTGGCGCCCTTCGGCAGCGACACCGTGACTTCCCACGTGAGCTGGCCCGTGTCGATGTCGAGCGCGATCAGCTTGCCGCCGGGGTAGCCGGCGAGGACGTCGTTGCCGATGGCCTGCACGCCCGTGTCCGAGCGCAGCATCAGCACCGGCATCGGGCGCTGGTAGACCCACTTGCGCTTGCCGTCGTCGAGGTTGATGCCGACGATGCGGCCGTCGGCGGTGCGGATCACCGCGGTCTTCTTCGAGACCGACGCGGGGGCGATCACCTCGCTCGTCACGTTCGTGGTCCACACGGTCTTGCCCGTGGGATCGAAGGCGATGACGTCGCCCTTGCTCGTGCCCACGATGACCTTGCTCTCCTCGACCGCGAGGCCGCCCGAGATCGGGCGCTTGGCGTCGATGCGGCCCACGACCTTGCCGGTGTCTTCCTCGATCATCGTGATGCCGCCGTCGGCCGCGGCGGCGTACACGCGCCCGCCCTCGATCTCCGGCGTGAACGAGAAGCCGAGCGCCTTGCCGACCGGCGTGGTCCATGCGGCCTTCATCGCGACCGTGGACTCGATGGGTGTCAGCGGCGTGGGCTTCGGAGCGTCGCCGCCGCCGATGCCGAAGACCCCGCAGCCTGCGAGGCCCAGCGTGATCGCGCAGCCCGCGATGCGTGCGGCGAGCGCGGCGCGACTCATTGGGCCCCTCCGAGGGCGTTCAGCTTCACCTCGGCGACCTGCTTCACCGGGTTGCGCGGCTCGGCCTTCTCGATGGCGAGCTTGTACGAGGCGCGCGCCTCGTCCAGGCGGCCCTGCGAGAGCATCACGTCGCCGCGAAGGTCGGCCACGAGCGCCACGAAGGCCTCGTCCTTGTTCTGGTCGAGCACGGTGAGGGCTTCGGGATATTTCTTCTCGTCCATGAGGACGGCGGCCAGGCGAAGGCGCGCGACACCCTGCAGCTCCTTCGGCCCGTTCTTCACCACCCACTCGAGCTTCTCGCGCGCTTCGGCGTTCTTGCCCGCGTCGAAGGCGGCCTTGGCGGAGTAGAGCGCGGCCTCGGAAGCGCGGAAGGATCCCGGATGCTTCGCCATCAGCGCCTGCGCGCCCGTGTCGAGCGCCTTGGTGTCCTTCGCCTTCACCGCATCGGCGACCGGCGTGAACATGAGCGAGGCGTCCTCGGCGGAGGTGCGCTTGTAGTGGTTCCAGCCTTTCCAGCCGCCGAACGCCACGATCGCGGCCACGATGGCGCCGATCACGAACCAGCGGTTGTCTTCCCACCAGGCCTTCAGCTCGGCGATGCGTTCCTGTTCCTCGAGATCGTACTGTCCGGACATGGTCTTCTTTCGTCTTTGCGCGTCTGTTATTCGGATACGCGCGCGAGGAAGGCCTCGCGCGTCACGAGCGCCTGGGGCTCTTCGGCCCGCAGCGCTTTCAGCGTTACCTTCCCGGCGCCGACTTCGTCGTCACCGAGGATTGCCGCGAAGCGGGCGCCCGAGGCGTCCGCCTTCTTCATCTGCGACTTGAAGCTCGCACCGTTGCCCATCACCACCGAGCGGCCGCCGTCGCGCAGCCACTCGGCAAGCTTCCACGCGGCGGTGGTCGCCGCCTCGCCCGAGTGGACGACGAACACGTCCGGCTCGGCCTTTGCCGCGATGCCGTGCGCCTGCATGACCAGCAGCACGCGCTCCATGCCCATGCCGAAGCCGGTGGCCGGCGTGGGCTTGCCGCCCAGCTGCTCGAACAGGCCATCGTACCGGCCGCCGCCCGCGATGGTCGATTGCGCGCCGATCTTGTCGGAGACCCACTCGAACACGGTGCGATTGTAGTAGTCCATGCCCCGCACGAGGCGCGGGTTCACGGTGAACTCCAGGCCCGACTCCTTCAGCAGCCGCTGCAGGCCCTCGAAATGCTTGGCGGCAGGCTCGCCGAGATCCGCGGCGAGCTTCGGCGCGCCGTCGATCATCGACTGCATGGCAGGGTTCTTCGAATCGAGGATGCGCAGCGGGTTGGCGTGCAGGCGCTTCTTCGAATCCTCGTCCAGCTCGCTCTCGTGCTTCGTGAAGTACGCGACGAGCTTCTCGCGGTGCGCCTTGCGGTCGGACGCATCGCCGATCGAATTCACGTGCAGCGAGACCGGTCCGATCCCGAGCGCTTTCCAGAGCCTGCCCAGCATCACGATCTGCTCCGCGTCCACGTCCGGGCCTTCGAAGCCGAGGGCCTCCACGTCGTACTGGTAGAACTCGCGCTGGCGGCCCTTCTGCGGCTTCTCGTAGCGGAACATCGGGCCCGAGGTCCACACGCGCATGGGCCCGTTGTAGAGGAAGTTGTGCTCGATCGCCGCGCGCACGATGCCGGCGGTGGCTTCGGGGCGCAGCGTCATGCTCTCGCCGTTGCGGTCGGGGAAGGTGTACATCTCCTTGCCCACGATGTCCGTCACCTCGCCGATCGAGCGTACGAAGAGCGGCGTGAACTCCACCACGGGCGTGCGCATGTACACGTAGCCGTACTGGCGGAAGACGTCGCGGCACGCGTCCTCGAGCTTTTCCCAAAGCGGGGACGCATCCGGCAGCACGTCTTCCATGCCGCGGATCGCCTGCAGTTTCTCGCTCATGAGTCGACGGCCTGGATCGCGATGGTCTTCTTGCGTTGGGCGGGCTTGCGGTCGGCGCCGGCCGCGTAGCGGGTGCGCACGTACTCCTCGACGAGCGCCTGGAATTCCTCGGCGATGCGATCGCCCTTCAGCGTGACCGAGCGCTCGCCGTCGACGAACACCGGCGCCACGGGCTTCTCGCCCGAGCCCGGCAGCGAGATGCCGATGTCGGCCAGCTTCGATTCGCCCGGGCCGTTCACGACGCAGCCCATCACGGCCACGTGCATGTCCTCGACGCCGGGGTGCTTCGCTTTCCACACCGGCATCTGCTCGCGCAGGTAGGTCTGGATGCGCTCGGCGAGTTCCTGGAAATACGTGCTCGTCGTGCGGCCGCAGCCGGGGCATGCGGTCACCATCGGCGTGAACGAGCGCAGGCCCATCGTCTGCAGGATCTCCTGCGCGACGATGACTTCCTTGGTGCGGTCGCCGTTCGGCTCCGGCGTGAGCGAGACGCGGATCGTGTCGCCGATGCCTTGCTGCAGCAGCACGCCCATCGCGGCCGTCGAGGCGACGATGCCCTTGGAGCCCATGCCCGCTTCGGTGAGGCCCAGGTGCAGCGCGTAGTCGCAGCGGGTGGCGAGGTCCCGGTAGACCTTGATGAGGTCCTGCACCGCGGAGACCTTGCACGACAGGATGATGTTCTCGGCGGGCAGGCCCCACTTCACGGCTTGCGCGGCGCTCTCGAGCGCGGAGACGACGAGCGCCTCCCGCATCACGGCATCGGCTTCCAGCGGTCGGGCGAGCTTGCCGTTCTCGTCCATCAGGCGGGCGAGCAGCTCCGGATCGAGCGAGCCCCAGTTCACGCCGATGCGCACGGGCTTCTTGTGCTCGATGGCCTTCTCGATCATCGCGGAGAACTGCTCGTCGCGCCGCGTGCCGTGGCCGACGTTGCCCGGGTTGATGCGGTACTTGTCGAGCACCACCGCGCACTCGGGCGCCTGGGCGAGGATCTTGTGGCCGTTGAAGTGGAAGTCGCCGACGAGCGGGACCTTCACGCCCATCGCGTCCAAGCGCTTGCGGATCTCCGGCACCTGGCGGCCGGCTTCGATCGTGTTCACGGTGATGCGCACGATCTCGCTGCCGGCGCGCGCGAGGGCGGCGACCTGCTCGGCGGTGGCTTTGGCGTCCTCGGTGTCCGTGTTGGTCATGGACTGCACGAGGATGGGCGCGTCGCCGCCGATCACCTTGTCGGCGACACGGACGGCGCGCGAGGCGCGGCGGATGACGCTCATGCGGGAAGTCCTAGTTGATCGTGAATCGCGCGACGGCGACTTTGGTATGCGGCTCGAGGTCGAACGGCCGGTCGTTGAGGAACATGGAGACCTCGGGCGCGTTGCCGACGACGACGCTGAAAGGTCCCTTGCCGATCACCTCGGCCTCGCTGCCGCCTTGCTGGTTGCGCGACAGCAACACCTTGCCGCGGCCGTCCTTGATCTCGACCCAAGCCGTGCCGCGGAATTTGAGGCGGATCACGCTGCCGCCCGCCGCGACCACGGAGCCGGCATCGACGGTGTTCGGCAGCGAAGAGGCGGAGTTGACCGACGAAGCGGGCGATGCGAATGCGGTTTCGGTCTTGGGCGGCGCGGCCTTCGCGGTCTCGGCTTTCGCGCTCTCGGCTTTCGCAGCCTCGGCCTTCGGAGGCTCGCTCTTGGCGGGCTTCGCGGGCGCGGGCGCAGGCGGGGGCTCGGCCTTCACGGGCTCGGGCTTCGCAGGCTCCACGTACCTCGGCGCCTCCACCGGAGCGGGCAACGGCTCGACGGCCTTCGGCGCCTCGACGACCATCGCCGGCTTGCGCGCGGCCGACGGCGGCGGAGACGTGCGGACGAAGAGCCACCAGTACATCGTCGCGAAGCACACGGAGACGACGACGGTGGCGATGCCCGCGGCCTTCACGTACGGATTGGCGAGGCGGTCGGCCAGCGGATCGAAGCGGATGTTCTGGCTCGCGACCACGATGCCGGGACGCGAGTGTTCCGGGCTCTCGTTGTGAAGGGCTTCGAGGATCGGGTTGGGATCGAGCCCGATCACCTTCGCGTAGTTGCGCACGAAGCCGCGCAGGAACGTGCCGCGCGGCAGGCGCGAGTAGTCGCCCGTCTCCAGCGCCTCGACCTGCGAGACGCTCATGTGGAGGCGTTGCGCGACGTCGGAGCGCGAGAGGTTCTGGCGCTCGCGCTCGGCGGCTAGGGCTGCGCCCGCGATCGGCAAGGTGCTCACGACGCCTTCTTCTGCTCCAGGTCCTTGGTTTGAGGGTGGTCCGGGAAGCGGCGGCGAAGCTGCTGCATGAAGCTGTCCTCGGAAGCCTTGTCACCGGTGCCGCGCGCGATCTTCACGCCGAGCACCAGCGACTCGAGCGAAGGTTGCGACACGCGCATGTAGCGATTCAGGTAGGCCTCGGCGTCCTTCATCTCGCCGCGCTCGTACGTCACTTCGGCCAGGTTGAAGAGGGCGCCGATGAGGTCCGGACGGATGGAGATCGCGCGGCGCAGGTAGAGCTCCGCGTCGGCGGGACGATTGGCGCGGCGCATGCAGAGGCCCGCGTTGAGGTACGCCTTCTCCGGCGTGGGATACAGCGGGTTGGCCGCGGCGCGCACCATCATGTCGATGCCCTTCTGCATGTCGCCGCGCGTGCACGTGAACCAGCCGTAGTTGTTCAGCACTTCGGAATTGTTCGGGTCGAGGCGCACGGCGCGCTCGAAGGCCTCGCGGGCGCCGGCGTCGTCGCGCAGCTCCATGAGGATCAGGCCCTGCATGTTGTACGCGGGGACGTAGTTCGGATCGTCCTTGATCGCGAGCTTCGTCTCCGACAGCGCCACGGCGATGGCGCCGCGCTGGTAGTACTCGCCCGCGAGGGAGGCGTGGATCTCGGCCCGGCGGCGGGCATCGGCGAGCGAGCCTTCGGTCACGCCGCCCGTCGTCGAGGTATTGGAGGAAACGCAACCGGCCAGCGCGAGCGCGGCCAGGGTGATGCCGATCAGCGCACGGTTCAAGCAGCCTCCCGATGGATCTTGATGGTCTTCTTCTTCATCCGGTTCACGACCTGGCCGGCCAGCTGGCCGCAGGCCGCGTCGATGTCGTCGCCCCGCGTCTTGCGCACGGTGGCGATGAATCCGGCTTCGATGAGGATCGACTGGAAGCGCCGGACGGCCTCCATGTCGGTGCGCTTGAACCCCGATTCTGCGAACGGGTTGAACGGGATGAGGTTCACCTTCGACGGGATGCGCGAGAGCAGCTTCGCGAGCTGCTTCGCCTGCGCCGGGGAATCGTTCACGCCGGCGAGCATCACGTACTCGAAAGTGATGAAGTCGCGCGGGGCGACCTCGAGATAATCACGGCACGCGTCCATCAGTGTTTCGATGGGGTAGGTGGCGTTGATGGGCATGATCTTCGTGCGCAGCTCGTCGTCGGGAGCGTGAAGGCTCACCGCGAGTGCCACGGGCAGGCGATCCTTCAGCTTGCGGATGCCGGGCACGACGCCCGACGTGGAGAGCGTGACGCGGCGACGTGACAGCCCGTAGGCGTGGTCGTCGAGCATCATCTCCATCGCATCGGTGACCGGAACGAAATTGTTGAGCGGCTCGCCCATGCCCATCATCACGACGTTGGTGACGGGACGGCGCTCGTCCTTGCGCTCGAGGCCGTGCTCGGGATCCTCTTCGCGTTCCACCGGATCCTCACCCTTCACCGTACGCGGCGGGATGCGGAACGGCAGGCCTTCCTTCGCCATCTCTTCCAGGCGGCGATTCGCGACCCAGAGCTGGCCCACGATCTCGCCGACGGAAAGGTCGCGATTGAAGCCCTGGCGGCCGGTCGAGCAGAACTTGCAGTCGAGCGCGCAGCCGACCTGCGACGACACGCACAGCGTGCCGCGATCGTCCTCGGGGATGAAGACCGTCTCCACGCCGTTGCCCACGCCGACATCGAAGAGCCACTTCACCGTGCCGTCGGACGAGCGATGCTCGGAGAGGATCTCGGGACCCTCCACCGTCGCGTGCTCGTGCAGCTTGGCGCGCAGCGACTTCGCGAGATCCGTCATGGCGTCGAAATCGGCGACGCCGCGCTGGTGGATCCAGTGGTAGACCTGCTTCGCGCGGAACGGCTTTTCGCCGAGCGTGGCAAACCACTCGGTCATCGCCGTTCGCGTGAGACCCAGCAGGTTGGTCTTCGAAGTCATGGTCGGGCTCTTGCCCGCGCGGTTAGCGCGAGTAGACCTGGTGCTCCGGGAAGAAATACGCGATCTCGCCCTTGGCGGTTTCCGGTGCATCGGAGCCGTGGACGGCGTTGGCGTCGATCGACTGCGCGAAATCGGCGCGGATCGTGCCCTTGTCGGCCTTCTTCGGATCCGTGGCGCCCATCAGCTCGCGGTTCTTGAGGATGGCGTTCTCGCCCTCGAGCACCGACAGCACGACGGGACCGGAGATCATGAAATCGACGAGGTCCTTGAAGAACGGGCGCGATTTGTGGACGGCATAGAAGCCCTCGGCATCCTTGCGCGACAAGTGGACCATGCGCGTGGCGATGACCTTGAGGCCGGCCTTCTCGAAACGCGAATAGATCTCACCGATGACGTTCTTGGCGACGGCGTCGGGCTTGATGATCGAAAAGGTGCGCTCCACTGCCATAAATCCTCGCTAACTGAATGAAATATTTAGCTTTTCATTCTAGCAGAGCGGGGGTGAAAAAGCTAGGCTCGCGCACCGGGAAACCACTCCGGCACGCGCCCCGGCTCCCCCGCGCCGCACCGGTAGCCCGCGGCCACTCCTACACGGGGGACCCAGACCAGGGCGCCTCCGTGGAAGAGCAGCGGCAGGCGCCCGCGCTCCCAGTCCGGGACCCCTGTTTCCTGCAGCAGGTTCTTGAGCGTCCGGGTCGGGCGCTCGGCCTCGAGGCGGATCCGCTCTCCGCCCGCCCGGGGACCGAAATGCCAGGTGCCGTCGTGGGTGTAGCGCTCCGCGATGCCCGCCCCCGTGGCCGTGGCGAAGCGGACGGCGCCCCGGTCGGCGCCCAGGGCCACCTCCTCCTCGCCCGCCCACGGAACGTTCCAGGGCGAGGCCCCGCGCGGGCCGCGGTCCACGTGCACGGTGTCCCGATGGCGCACGAGGGCGGCACCCCCATGCTCGATGCGAACGCGCGCATCCTCGCGCGCTTCCGTGAGCTGGCGCGTCATCTCGGCCAGCCTCGCCTCGGTGGGCATCGGCAGGCCCTGGTCCTCGAGATAGGTACGAAGCGCGTGGGCGCGGGCCTCGGGCGACTGGGCGCGCAGCAGCTCGACGGCAAGGGGCGATCCGGGATCCACGCCCTCCTCGCGGGCCGCCTGTTCGAGCAGCGCCGCGCTCGTACCCGCGTGGCGTGAGAAGCGGCTGATGGCCTGCTTCCAGCCCGGG